>CAIKLM010000054.1 GCA_903828235.1 uncultured beta proteobacterium
CCGGGGGGCGGCCCCGCGCGGGCCCGCCCCAGCACCACGGCCGCCAGCGCCAGCAACGCCCCCGCCAGGGCCAGGGCGGCCACCGCCTGCGGCGGCCACAGGGTCGGCAGCCTCAGCTGCGCCGCCGAGCCCAGCACCCAGGCCAGGGCGACGGCGGCCCCCAGGGCCATGCGGCTGGCGGCCATGGGCATGGCGTTGGCGGGGGGTTCGGCCATGCAGGGCCAGTGTAGGATTTGGCCGCCACCCCGCTGCCCCTCTGGCAGGGGCCGTGCGGGGGCCCTCCGAAGCAGGCCGACAGGCGCCCCGCTTCGCACCACCCCAGGAAGGATTGCCATGACTCCCCAACAGCGCCTGCAAGCGCTCGGCATCGCGCTGCCCCCGGTGGCCGTGCCCGCCGCGGCCTACGTGCCCTTCGTGCAGACCGGCTCGCTCGTGTTCGTGTCGGGCCACATCGCCAGGCAGGACGGCAAGCCCTGGGTCGGGCAGCTTGGGCTGACGATGACCACCGCCGAGGGCCAGGGCGCCGCCCGCGCCGTGGCGGTGGACCTGCTGGGCACGCTCAACGCCGCCGTGGGCGGGGACCTCGGGCGCGTGCGGCGCATCGTCAAGGTGCTGAGCCTGGTCAACAGCACGCCCACGTTCACCGAGCACCACCTCGTCACCAACGGCTGCAGCGAGCTGCTGCGCGACGTCTTCGGCCCCGAGGTCGGCGCGCACGCCCGCAGCGCCTTCGGCGTGGCCCAGCTGCCCATGGGCGCCTGCGTCGAGATCGAGCTGATCGCCGAGGTGGCATGACGGCGATGTCGCTGGGCCTGGCCTCGCGCCGGGGCCTGCCACGGCCCTTGCTGTGGGCGGTGATGGTGCTGTTGCCGCTGGCGGCCGTGGGCGCGGCGCTGGTGTCGCAGCACGTGTTCGACATGCAGCCCTGCCCCTGGTGCGTGCTGCAGCGCCTGGTGTTCCTGGCCATTGCGGCGGTGTCGCTGCCGGCGCTGCTGCTGAAGGGCGCCACGGCCCGGCGCGTGCTCGCCGGCGCGGGCGTGCTGTTGGCCGGCGCCGGCATGGCCGCAGCCCTGTGGCAGCACTTCGTGTCGGCTGCCAGCGGCAGCTGCAAGCTCACGCTGGCCGATCGCATCGTCGCCGGTCTGGGCCTGGACGGCCTGTGGCCCGAGGTCTTCGCCGCCTACGCCAGCTGCGCCGATGCCGCGGTGAAGCTGCTGGGCGTCTGGTACGAGTTCTACAGCCTGGGCCTGTTCGCGCTGCTGGCGCTGGTGGCGCTGCGGCTGCTGCGCCGCCCGGCCTGAGCGACCGCGGCCGTCAGGCGCCGGCCCGCCGCCGCAGCGGCAGCAGGGCAGCCAGCGCCAGGCCGGCCAGGGCGAGCGTCCCCGGTGCTGGCACCTTCAGCGACGTGACCAGGAGATCCGGCTGCCCGCTGTTCGTCAGCGCGAACACCTCGAGCCGGTTGGCCGTCAGCGACGCGTTGGCCATCATGATGTTCGCCAGCACGGCGTGGCCGCTGGTGTCGCTGTAGTTACCGGCCGGATTGAACAGGCTCAAGTCGCTGTCGTAGACGATGTTCCACACCGCCAGCTGCAGCGCCGTCGACTCGGCAGCCGTGTCCACGCGGGTGGCATCGGCCTGTGCCCAGCTGAACAACCGGCCCAGCCGCTCGGCGACCAGGCTGCCTTCCGGGCGCAGCGCGTTGTCCAGGCGCCGCGCCGCGAAGTAGCTTGCGGCATCCTGGACGGCGTAGCCGCCCACGGGCGTGCCGGAGAACGCGAAAGGCTGCTCCAGCTCGATGCTGTACGTGACGAAACTGGGCGTGTCCAGTGCGCCGGCTTCGCCGAGCGCGGCGGCGAAGCCACCGGCCAGGCCGCTGTAGCTGGGCAGGCTCGAGGCGCCGCCGGTGGTGCTGGCCACCGCGTTGCCGCTGCCGAAAGCCCAGCCGGAGAGGGTGACCACGGCCGCCTGCGCGGTGGGGGCACACGCCAGCACGGCTGCGGCCAGGGCCAAACCGCCCGCCGCCTTGACCATTGGGGTGCTCATCTCGACCGACGGTGCCCGAGGAATCACCGCCCGTCAACACCGCGACTGCGGGAGTCAACCCGGGCAGCCGCGCTGCCCCCGTGCGGAACCTCACGCCGCCAGCACGCGCATGGGCCTCTTGAAGCCCTCCAGCCGGTGGCCCTTGCGCGCGCGCCGGCCCGCGTGGCCAGCCAGCGCGGCGCCGCGCAGCAGTTCATCTTTCGGCTTGTCGCCGCGGCCCAGGCCCTGGACGCGCAGCGCGTCGGCGCAGGAGGCCACGCTGACCAGCGGCGACTTCGCGTCCACGTCCATCAGCGTCAGGCCCTTGCCGCCGTTGGACTGCAGCTTGAGCTCGTCCAGCGGGAACACCAGCAGCCGGCCATCGAGCGCCAGCGCGGCCACCCGCTGGTGCGCGGGCGCCACCACGGCCGGCGGCAGCAGCTTCTGGCCCGGCTCCAGCGTCAGGAAGGCCTTGCCGCCACGGTTGCGGCCGGCCATGTCGCCAGCCCTGGCCAGCAGCCCGAAGCCGCCGGTGCCGGCCAGCAGCAGCGTGGTCTCTGCCGGCCCCGCGAAGGTGTGCGCCACCTGCGTGCCGGCCTCCAGGTCGATGAGCGTGGTGATCGGCACGCCGTCGCCCCGGCCGCCCGGCAGCGCGCTCGCCGGCACGCTGTACACGCGCCCGTTGCTGCCGAAGACCAGCACCGTGTCGACGCTGCGGCAGGGGAAGCAGCCGTACAAGGCGTCGCCCGGCTTGAAGGCCAGCGCCGCAGGGTCGACCTCGTGGCCCTTGAGCGCGCGCACCCAGCCCTTGAGGCTGGCGACCACCGTCACCGGCTCGTCGACCACCCGGATCTCGGCCACCGCCCGCTTCTCGGCCTGCACCAGCGTGCGGCGCTCGTCGCCATGCTGCCGCGCGTCGGCCTCGATCTCGCGCACCACCGCGCGCCGCAGCGCCGTCGGGCTGCCCAGGATCTCCTCGAGGCGGCCCTGCTGCTGGCGCAACTCGCCGAGCTCCTGCTCGATGCGGATGGCTTCCAGCCGCGCCAGCTGCCGCAGCCGGATCTCGAGGATGTCCTCCGCCTGCCGCTCGCTGAGCCGGAAGCGCTCGATGAGCGCCGGCTTGGGCTCGTCGGCGTTGCGGATGATGCGGATCACCTCGTCGATGTTCAGCAGCACCAGCTGCCGGCCCTCCAGCACGTGGATGCGGTCCAGCACCTTCTGCAGGCGGTGGCGCGTGCGCCGCTCCACCGTGGCCAGGCGGAAGGCGATCCACTCCGCGAGCATCTGGCGCAGGCTCTTCTGCACCGGCCGGCCGTCGCGGCCCACCACCGTCAGGTTCAGCGGCGCGCTGGTCTCCAGGCTGGTGTGGGCCAGCAGCGTGGTGATCAGCTCCGGCTGCTCCACGGTGCGGCTCCTGGGTTCGAAGACCAGGCGCACCGGGGCGTCCTTGCTGCTCTCGTCGCGCACGGTGTCGAGCACCGCCAGCACGGCCTGCTTGAGCTGCACCTGCTCCTGCAGCAGCGCCTTCTTGCCGGCCTTGACCTTCGGGTTGGTGAGCTCCTCGATCTCCTCGAGCACGCGCTGCGAGCTGGTGCCGGGCGGCAGCTCGGTCACCACCAGCTGCCACTGGCCGCGCGCCAGGTCTTCCACGACCCAGCGGGCGCGCACCTTCAGGCTGCCGCGACCGCTGCGGTAGGCCTCGCGGATGTCGGCCTCGGGGCTGATGATCTGGCCCCCGCCAGGGTAGTCGGGCGCCGGCAGCAGCGCGAACAGCTCGTCGTCGGGGAGCTGCTCGTTCTTCAGCAGGGCCACGGTGGCCGCGGCCACCTCGCGCAGGTTGTGGCTGGGCACCTCGGTGGCCAGGCCCACGGCGATGCCCGAGGCGCCGTTGAGCAGCACGAAGGGCAGCCGCGCCGGCAGTTGACGCGGCTCTTGCTCGCTGCCGTCGTAGTTGGGCTGGAAGTCGACCGTGCCCTCGTCGATCTCGTCGAGCAGCAGCCGCGCGATGGGCGCCAGCCGCGCCTCGGTGTAGCGCATGGCGGCGGCGCCGTCGCCGTCGCGGCTGCCGAAGTTGCCCTGGCCGTCGACCAGCGGGTAGCGCTGGCTGAAGCCCTGCGCCATGCGCACCATGGCGTCGTAGGCGGCGGTGTCGCCGTGCGGGTGGTACTTGCCCAGCACGTCGCCCACCACGCGCGCGCTCTTCACGGGCTTGGCCGGGCCCGAGACGCCGGGCGCCAGGCCCATGCGCAGCATCGAGTACAGGATGCGCCGCTGCACCGGCTTGTTGCCGTCGCACACGTCGGGCAGCGCGCGGCCCTTCACCACCGACAGCGCGTACTCCAGGTAGGCGCGCTGCGCGTAGTCGGCCAGCGGCAGGGTGTCGGCCGGTTCGGGGACAGGTTGCGGGGCGGGCTCGGCGGGCAGGGAATCGAAGAGATCGGGCATGGGACGGTGCGGCAGGGCCGCGTGCGCGGGAGCGCGGCGTTCAGGGCGAAACCGGCGATTGTCCCAAACCCGGGTGCAGCAGCACCTTCAGCAGCGGGTGCGGGAAGCGCCGCGCCGCCGTGATGGCGTAGAAGCGCTCGTGGATCTGCGGGATCGAGCAGCGCTGCACCAGGGTGCGCGCCGCGAGCTCGTCCTGCACCACCACGGGCGGCACCAGCGCCAGCGCGCCCGTCTCGCGCGCCAGCAGGCGCAGCATGGCCATGTCGTCCACTTCGGCCAGCACGCGCGGGCGGACGCCGGCATCGGCCAGCAACGCATCGAACGCGCCGCGCACGGCATGGTCGCCGCCCGGCAGCAGCAGCGGCTGCCCGTGCAAGCCCTGCGGAAATGCCAGCGCGGTGCTGCGGCGGGAGCGCGGCGGCGCCGAAACGATGGCCAGCGGCTGCTGCGCCACCAGCGTGCTGCGCCAGCCTTGGGCGGCGTCGCGCGGCACGGCCTCGTTGGCCAGCACCACGTCGAGCTGGTGGGCGCCCAGGTGCAGCAGCAGCTCGCGCAGGCGTCCGCTCTCCAGCCGGATCTGCACGTCGTCGCGCGCCAGCAGCGGGCGCAGCAGCAGCAGCTGGAAGTTGCGCGACAGCGTCGCCACCGATCCCACGCGCAGCACGCTCACGCGCCCGCTGGGCCGGCCCTTCAGCGTGGCCAGCAGCTCCTCGCCCGCGGCGTGGATGGTGTCGGCATGCTCCAGCGCCACGCGTCCGGCCTCGGTGAGCACGAGCCGCCGGCCGCGCCGCTCGAACAGGGCGTGGCCGAGCCGCTCCTCTAGCTGCCGCAGCTGCACCGACAGCGCCGAGGGTGACACGTGCAGCCGCTCGGCCGCGCGCGCCAGGCCCTGCTCGTGCGCGATGGCGCGAAAGTAGCGCAGGTGGTGGAAGTTGAGCTCGGCCATGGCGCAGCCCTATGTTCGCTTTTGGTGAACGAATGTTGCCATTGATTGAACTGGACGTATGGTCTGCGGCTTCGAAGAATCCGCAGCATGAACACCGCCGACCTGCTCCTGACCAACCTGCTGCAGCCCATCGTGCTGGCCTTCCTGCTGGGCGCCCTGGCCGGCTTCGTGCGCAGCGAGCTCGAACTGCCCGAGGCGGTGATCAAGCTGCTGTCGATCTACCTGCTGTTCTCGCTGGGCCTGACCGGCGGGCGCGAACTGGCCAAGGCCGAGATGGCCGACGTGCTGCCGCTGCTGGGCATCACGCTGCTGATGACCTTCGGCATCCCGACGCTGGCGTACCACGTGGCGCGGCGCATGGGCGGCTTCGACATCAGCAACGCCGCGGCCATCGCGGCGCACTACGGCTCGGTGTCGACGGCCACGTTCTTTGCGTCGATGGCCTTCGCCACGGCCATGGGCACGCCGGCCGAAGGCACGATGGCCGCCATGGTGGCGCTGATGGAGTTCGGCGTCGTGTACTCGCTGGCGCTGGCGCGGCTGGCCATGGGTCGCCAGGGCGGCGGCGGCGTGCGCGTGGCCGAGCTGATGCTCAGCGTCATCCGCGGCCGCGGCATCCTGCTGCTGCTGGGCGGCATGGCCATCGGCGCGCTGGCCACCGAGCGGCAGTGGGCGCAGATCAGCCCCTTCTACGAGGGCCTGTTCCGCGGCATGCTGATGCTGTTCCTGCTCGAGATGGGCATCACCGCGGCGCGGCAGATCGGCGCCTTCCGGCAGGTCGGCGTGTTCATGGCCGGCTTCGGCGTGCTGATGCCGGTTCTGCACGGGCTGGTGGGGGTGACGCTGGCGCACGCCGTGGGCCTGGGCGTGGGCGGGGCCTTCGTGTTCGGCGCCATCTGCGCCAGCGCCAGCTTCATCGACGCGCCGGCCGCCTGCCGCGCCAGCCTGCCCGAGGCCAACCCCGGCATCTACCTCACGGCCTCGCTGGGCGTGACGCTGCCGTTCAACCTGGTGGTGGGCATCCCGCTGTACTACGCCTATGCGCGCTGGCTGGCGGGGGGCTGAGGCTCAGGACATCTCCTCCAGGCCCATCGCCACGCGGGCCGCGTACTCGCGGTCGAGCAGGCTCATCACCACCAGCGAGTCCCAGCCGTCGGCGCTCTCGTCCACGCTGGCACGCACGCTCTCGCGCAGACGGCCCTCCTCGACGAAGCCCTCGCTGGCGTAGAGGGCCAGCGCGCGGGCGTTCAGGCTCTTCACGTCGAGCCAGAAGCGGTGCGCCTTCAGGTCGCGGAAGGCCATGCGCTTGAGCAGCCGCACGCAGCGCCGACCCAGGCCGTGCCCCTTGTCTTGCAGCACCAGCCGCTTGAGCTCGACGCTGCGGTGCGGGTTGCGGCAGCCCTGCAGGATGACGAAGCCGTCGCGGCCGCCGCCGGGGCTGCCGGCGTCGCCGGCCTCGACGATGAAGTGGCGGAAGTCCGGGATGCGGATCGCGCCCTCGTGCTGCGTGCGCTCCCAGGGCGTGATGAACGGGCGGTTGTGCGGGTCCTGCTCGACACCGCCGATGAAGTCGAGGTCGCTCAGCAGCGTGGGCCGCAGGCGCAGCGGCGGCGCCGGGCGGGCCTCAGACATCGACGTCGACCGCGTCGCCGTGCAGCTCCATCAGCTCGCGGCGCGCCGCGGCCTCGCCCTTGCCCATGAGCTTGCCGAGGATGACGGTGGTGGCCTCGAAGCCGCCGCCGAGCCAGCTCACCGGCAGCAGCCGCCGCGTCTCGGGGTTGAGCGTGGTCTCCCACAGCTGCTCGGCGTTCATCTCGCCCAGGCCCTTGAAGCGGCTGATGCTCCACGAGCCCTCGCGCGCGCCTTCCTTGCGCAGCTTGTCGAGCGTGGCCTCGAGCTCGCCCTCGTCGAGCGCGTAGAGCTTGGCCGCCGGCCGCCGGCCGCGGGCCGGCGCGTCGATGCGGTACAGCGGTGGCCGCGCAACGTAGACGTGGCCGCGCTCGACGAGCCGGGGAAAGTGACGGAAGAACAGCGTCAGCAGCAGAACCTGGATGTGCGAGCCGTCGACGTCGGCATCGGACAGGATGCAGACCTTGCCGTAGCGCAGGCCCGAGAGGTCGGGTTCGGTGCCGTCATAAGGGGCCGGGCCGTGCGGGTCGACGCCGATGGCCACCGCGATGTCGTGGATCTCGGTGTTCGCGAACAGGCGGTCGCGCTCCACCTCCCAGGTGTTCAGCACCTTGCCCCGCAGCGGCAGCACGGCCTGCGTCTCCTTGTCGCGGCCCATCTTGGCGCTGCCGCCGGCGCTGTCGCCCTCGACCAGGAACACCTCGTTGTGCAGCAGGTCGCGGCTCTCGCAGTCGGTGAGCTTGCCGGGCAGCACGGCCACGCCGGAGCCCCGCTTCTTCTCGACCTTCTGCGCCGCGCGCTGGCGCGTCTGCGCCTGGCGGATCACGAGGTCGGCGAGCTTGCGGCCCCACTCGACGTGCTGGTTGAGCCACAGCTCCAGCGCCGGCTTCACATAGGCGCTGACCAGGCGCAGTGCGTCGCGCGAGTTCAGCCGCTCCTTGATCTGGCCCTGGAACTGCGGGTCCAGCACCTTGGCCGAGAGCACGAAGCTGGCGCGGTTGAACACGTCCTCGGGCATCAGCTTCACGCCCTTGGGGCACAGCGCATGCATCTCGATGAAGCCCTTGATGGCCCCGAACAGGCCGTCCTTCAGCCCGCTCTCGTGGGTGCCGCCGGCCACCGTGGGGATGAGGTTGACGTAGCTCTCGCGCAGCGTGGCGCCCTCGTCGGTGAAGGCCACGCACCAGGCCGCGCCCTCGCCCTCGGCGAAGTTCTCGGTCTCGCTGGCGCCGGCGTACTGCTCGCCCTCGAACAGTGGGATCAGCGGGTCGGCCGCCAGGTGCTGCATGAGGTAGTCGCGCAGGCCCTTGTCGTACTTCCAGGTCGTGGTCTCGCCGCTCTTCTCGACCGTGAGCGTGACCGTCACACCCGGCATCAGCACGGCCTTGCTGCGCAGCAGGTGCACGAGCTCGTGACGGGGCATCTCGGCGCTCTCGAAGTACTTCGCGTCGGGCCACACGCGCACGCGGGTGCCGTGCTTCTTGTCGCCGGCGCCGGCCTTGCGCAGCGCCAGGACTTCGGCCACTTCGCCGCCGGCGAAGGCCAGCTGCGCCACCTGGCCCTCGCGCCACACCGTCACCTCCAGCCGCTTCGCCAGCGCGTTGGTGACGCTGACGCCCACGCCGTGCAGGCCGCCGCTGAAGCTGTAGGCGCCGCCGGCGCCCTTGTCGAACTTGCCCCCGGCGTGCAGCCGCGTGTAGACGATCTCGATGACCGGCACGCCCTCCTCGGGGTGCAGGCCGACGGGGATGCCGCGGCCGTCGTCCTCGACGCCGACGCTGCCGTCGGCGTGCAGCACCACGCCGATGCGGGTGCCGAAGCCGGCCAGGGCCTCGTCGGCAGCGTTGTCGATGACCTCCTGCACGATGTGCAGGGGGTTGTCGGTGCGCGTGTACATGCCTGGCCGCTGCTTCACGGGCTCCAGGCCCTTGAGAACGCGGATCGAGGCTTCGGCGTAGGCGGTGCTGGACTTCACGGAAGGCATCGCCGGGATTCTAGGAGTCGAGCCTGCGGCCTCCCGCACCGCGGGCCGTGGGGGCGCGTTCGCTCAGCGGCCGGCCGAGGCCGGCGGCGCGCGGCGAGAAGGCGGCCTCAGCCTTGCGCCCGCAGCCAGGCGAAGCACGCCAGGCCGATGGCCGCGAAAGCCATCGCGAACATGATCACCTGCCCCGCGATGACACCGGCCACGGCGAGCGCGACACCCGCCGCCGCCAGCAGCAGCGGGCCCACCAGCGCCCCGCCCAGCGCGAAGCCTCGCAGCGTCCAAAAGCCCAGGCCCGCCAGCAGCAAGGCCGCCAGGAAGACCAGCGGCTGCTGGCTCACGAGGCTGACGACGACGAGCGCGGCTGCCGAGGTCATCAGCAGGATCGGCCCCGTCATGAAGCGGCCGAGCTGCAGGCCGCGCAACGACCAGAAGCCCAGTCCGACGAGGATGGCGGCAAAGACGATCATCGGCAGTTGCATGCCGAGGAGGCCTGCGGCCAGCAGGATGCCGCCGCCCGCCATGAGAAGGTAGGGGCCGGTCGTGGGCTTGAGCGTCATGGTGTCTCCCGGGAGTTGAGCTGCGGGCGGCTTCGGGCGGCATCGACCCTGGGCCGGCGGGCGCCGGAAGGCACCCCGGCGTGGACAACGCTGCAGTGTGGAGCCGGCCGCGCCCGCGTGCCTCCGCATTGACCCGAATGTCCCTGCGCCGGAGCACGTCCCCGCTAGCCGTATCGGGCCATGCCCAGGCCGCTCACGTCGATCTCCGGCTGGCGGCCGCTGACGAGGTCGGCGATCACGCGCCCCGTGCCGCAGGCCATGGTCCAGCCCAGCGTGCCGTGGCCGGTGGCCAGCAGCAGGTTCTGCACGGGCGTGGGCCCGACGATGGGCGTGCCGTCGGGCGTCATCGGGCGCAGGCCGCACCAGAAGCTGGCCTTCGACACGTCGCCGCCCTGGGGGAAGAGGTCGGTGACCACGTGCTCCAGCGTGCCCCGCCGCGGCTCGCGCAGGGCCAGGCTGTAGCCGGCCAGTTCGGCCGTGCCGCCGACGCGGATGCGGTCACCCAGCCGGGTGACGGCCACCTTGTGCGTCTCGTCCATGATCGTGCTCTCCGGCGCGTGCGCCGCGTCGGTGATCGGCACCGTGATCGAGTAGCCCTTCACCGGGTACACCGGGATGCGCAGGCCCACCGGCTCCAGCAGCTTCGGGCTGTAAGACCCCAGCGCCAGCACCACCCGGTCGGCGCGCAGCAGTCCGGCGTCGGTGTGCACCCCGGTGATGGCGCCGCCGCCCACCTGCAGCGCCTCGATGCGCGTGTCCCACCGGAACCGCGCGCCCAGCTCCGCGGCCATCGCGGCCAGGCGGTTGGTGAACTGGAAGCAGTCGCCGGTCTCGTCGTTGGGCAGCCTGAGCGCACCCACGAACTTGTGCTGCGTGTGCTTCAGCGCCGGCTCGACGCGGCAGAAGCCCTCGCGGTCGAGCACCTCGAAGGGCACGCCGTACTGCCGCAGCACCTCGACGTCGCCGCCGATGCCGTCGAGCTGCTTCTGGGTGCGGAACAGCTGCAGCGTGCCCTGGGCGCGCTCGTCGTAGCGGATGCCGGTCTCGGCGCGCAAGGCCTTCAGCACGTCGCGGCTGTACTCGGCGATCGGCACCATGCGGCTCTTGTTCAGCGCGTAGGCCCGCGCGGTGCAGTTGGCCAGCATCGCCGCGCCCCAGCGCCACATGGCGGGGTCCAGCAGCGGCCAGATCACCAGCGGGCTGTGCTGCATCAGCATCCACTTGATGGCCTTGACCGGCACGCCCGGCCCCGCCCACGGCGCGCTGTAGCCCGGGCTCACCTCGCCGGCGTTGGCGAAGCTGGTCTCCAGGGCCGGGCCGCTCTGCCGGTCGACGAGCTCGACCTCGTGGCCGGCGCGCGCCAGGAAGTAGGCGCAGCTCACGCCGATCACACCGCCACCGAGAACCAGCACCTTCATGCAAGACCGCCTTCGAGAGTTGCGCCACTGTAGAGGGGGCGCCACCGGCAACGTGTTGCGAATTCTTCGACAATCCCCGCATGAATCCCGCTTCGACCCCGCCGCGGCTGACGATGTTCCAGGTGCTGCTGTGCAGCGCCCTGGTCGTCACGCTGAGCATGGGCATCCGGCACGGCTTCGGCCTGTGGCTGCAGCCCATCACCATGGACCGCGGGTGGAGCCGCGAGACCTTCGCCTTCGCGCTGGCGGTGCAGAACCTGGCCTGGGGCCTGGCCGGCCCGGTGGCCGGCATGTGGGCCGACCGCTTCGGCGCCTTCCGCGTGCTCGTCGGTGGCGCGGTGCTCTACGCCGCGGGCCTGGCCGTGATGGCCTCGGCCACCAGCGGCATCGGCTTCCTGGGCGGCACCGGGCTGCTGCTGGGCATGGCGCAGGCCGGCACCACCTACGCCGTGATCTATGGCGTCATCGCGCGCAACGTGGCGCCCGAGCGGCGCTCGTGGGCGATGGGCGTGGCGGCGGCGGCCGGCTCCTTCGGGCAGTTCCTGATGGTGCCTGTGGAGAGCTGGCTGATCGCCGGCGCCGGCTGGCAGAACGCGCTGTTCATCCTGAGCCTGGCGGCGCTGCTCATCATCCCGCTGGCCTTCGGCCTGAAAGAGCCGCCGCGCGCCGCGGCCGCCAACGGCCCGCAGCAGACGGTGCGCGCCGCCCTGAAGGAAGCCTTCGCCTACCCGAGCTTCCGGCTGCTGATGGCCGGGTACTTCGTGTGCGGCTTCCAGGTGGTGTTCATCGGCGTGCACCTGCCCAGCTACCTGAAGGACCAGGGCATGACGCCGCAGGTGGCCACCGTGGCGCTGGCGCTCATCGGCCTGTTCAACGTGGCCGGCACCTACGCCGCCGGCGCCCTGGGGCAGCGCTTCGCCAAGCGCCACATCCTGGCCGCCATCTACGCGCTGCGCGCGGTGGCCATCCTGCTGTTCATCAGCCTGCCGCTCACGCCGGGCAGCGTCTACGTGTTCGCGGCCGCGATGGGCCTGCTGTGGCTGAGCACCGTGCCGCCCACCAACGCCATCGTGGCGCAGATCTTCGGCGTGCAGTACATGAGCATGCTCGGCGGCTTCGTGTTCCTGAGCCACCAGGTCGGCAGCTTCATGGGCGTGTGGCTGGGCGGGCTGCTGTACGACCGCACCGGCAGCTATGACATCGTGTGGTGGATCGCCATCGCGCTGGGCGTGTTCGCCGCGCTGGTGAACCTGCCGGTGCGCGAGACGGCCATCCTGCGGCCGCAGGCGCAGCCGGCCTGAGGGCAGGGGTGCGACGCCGATGAGCACGCTGCGCCGCCGCGTCCTGCTCGCCGCCGCCTGGGGCGCGGCGCTGGCGGCCCTGCTGCTGGTGTTCACGGCCTACCTCGACCCGCACCTGATGGCCGACCTGGCCAACCGGGCGTGGGCCTGCTTCTGACGCCGTCACGGCGATGATCGAACCCTCGGCGTGGGTGCAGCGTTTCGTCGGGCTCGCGCGGCCGGGCGGCACCGTGCTCGACCTCGCCTGCGGCAGCGGCCGCCACCTGCGCTGGCTGGCGGCGCGGGGCTTTGCCGTCACGGGGGTGGACCGCGACGCCGCGGCGCTGGCGCCGCTGGCGGGCCTGGGCGAGCTGATCGCGGCCGACATCGAGGCCGGCCCCTGGCCGCTGGCCGGCAGCCGTTTCGACGCCGTGGTGGTGACGAACTACCTCTGGCGCCCGCTGCTGCCGCGCATCGGCCAGGCGCTGGCCGACGAAGGCGTGCTGCTGTACGAGACCTTCGCGCACGGGCAGCAGAGCATCGGGCGGCCCGCGCGGCCGGAGTTCCTGCTGGCGCCCGGCGAGCTGCTCGCGGCCTTCGCCGGCCTGCGCGTCGTGGCCTTCGAGGACGGCTTCGAGCACCCGCCCGCGCCCGGCGCGCCGCGCTTCGTGCAGCGGCTGGCCGCGGTGCGGCTGCCGGCCGCCGAGGCCGGGGCGGGGGCGGCCGCTAAAATCCGTCGCTTTCCTCTCCAGCCCTGAGGGCCGCGCGGCGCGTGGTCGGGGGCTCCCGCCCATGAAACCCATCGCAGGCAGCATCGTGGCGCTCGTCACGCCGATGAACGACGACGGTCGCATCGACTTCGACGCCTTCAAGGGCCTGATCGACTGGCACGTTGCCGAGGGCACCGACTGCATCGGCGTGGTCGGCACCACCGGCGAGTCGCCCACGGTGAGCATGGAGGAGAACTGCGAGCTCATCCGCGTGGCCGTGCAGCATGCCGCAGGCCGCGTGCCGATCATGGCCGGCACCGGCGCCAACAGCACCTCCGAGGCCATCGAGCTCGCGCGCTTCGCCCGCAGCGTGGGTGCCGACTGCCACCTCTCGGTGGTGCCTTACTACAACAAGCCCTCGCAGGAGGGCATCTACCGCCACTTCCGGGCCATCGCCGAGGCGGTGGACCTGCCGCTGGTGCTGTACAACGTGCCCGGCCGCACCGTGGCCGACATGCAGCCCGAGACGGCGCTGCGGCTGGCCCAGGTGCCGGGCGTGGTGGGCATCAAGGAGGCCACGGGCGACATCGGCCGCGCCGGCTGGCTGATCCGGAACGCGCCGGAGTCCTTCGCCGTGTACTCGGGCGACGACCCCACCGCCGTGGCGCTGATGCTGCTGGGCGGGCGGGGCAACGTCAGCGTCACCGCCAACGTGGCGCCGCGGCGCATGCACGAGATGTGCATGGCGGCGCTCGAGGGCGACCTGCGGCGCGCCGTGGCCCTGCACCTGGAACTTCTTCCCCTGCACAAGCATCTGTTCTGCGAAGCGAGCCCCGCACCGGTGAAGTGGGCCCTGTCGCAGCTGGGCCGCTGCAGCCCGCAGGTGCGGTTGCCGCTGGTGCCGCTCACCGAGGCCGGACAGGCCGTGGTGCGCCAGGCCCTTGCCGACTGCGGGCTCTGACGCCCGATCCCGAACCCGAACCGATGAGCCACCCCTTGCGCCAATCGCCCCGCCCCGCCCTGCCGCTGCTGGCAGCCACCCTTGCGCTGCTGGCCGGCTGCGGCAGCCTCGGCGGAGACAGCACCGACTACCGCAGCACCGTGGTGCGCCAGCAGCCGCTGGACGTGCCTCCCGACCTCACGCAGCTCGCCCGCGAGTCGCGCTACCAGAGCCAGGGCGGCGTCGTCAGCGCCGCCGCCGCCAACGCGCCCGCGACGCCGAGGGCGGCTGCGCAGGCCCCGGCGGGGGCGCCCGCGGTGGCCCTGACGACCGCTGGCGACCTGCGCATCGAGCGCAGCGGCCAGCAGCGCTGGCTGGTGGCCTCGCGGCCGCCCGAGCAGCTGTGGCCGCTGCTGCGCCCCTTCTGGGAGGCCCGCGGCTTCCAGATCGCGATGGAGGACGCCAAGGCCGGCGTCATCGAGACCAACTGGTCCGAGAACCGCGGCAGGCTGCCGAAGGATGTCGTGCGCAACGTGCTGGGACGCATCGCCGGCAACCTGTTCGACACCGGCGAGCGTGACCAGTTCCGGACGCGCCTGGAACGCGTCGACCTCGGCGGCGGCAAGGTCGGCACCGAGGTCTTCATCAGCCACCGCAGCGTCGAGGAGGCGGTGATTTCGCCCACCGGCGCGCGCGACGACGACAGCACGCGCTGGAAGCTGCGCCCCTCCGACCCGCAGCTCGAGGCCGAGATGCTGTCGCGGCTGATGGTGGCCCTGGGCGGCGTGCGCGACGAGCCGGCCGCGCGTGCCGTGGTGGCCGCGGCACCCGAGGTGCCCTCGCGCGCACGGCTGGTGGTCGACGGCACGGCGCTCGAGATCGACGAGGCCTTCGACCGCGCCTGGCGCCGCGTGGGCCTGGCGCTGGACCGCGGCGGCTTCACGGTCGAGGACCGCGACCGGGCCATGGGCCTGTACTACGTGCGCTACATCGACCCGAAGAGCCTCGGCAAGGAAGAGCCGGGCTTCTGGTCGCGCCTGTTCGGCAACACCGACAACCCGCTGGAGGTGCGCCGCTTCCGCGTCGTCGTGCGTGCCAACGGGGCGCAGACGGTGGTGGCCATCCTCGACGCGGCGGGCAACGTCGACAAGGGCGAGACGGGCAAGCGCGTGGCGTCTCAGCTGTTCGCCGAACTGCGCTGATCGCCCTGCAAGGGCCGAAAAAAAATGCCGCCCCGAGGGGCGGCTTTTCGTTGGAGCTTTCGCGTAGCGGGCCCGAAGGCCCTGCGCTCACTTGGAGGCAGCCGGGGCGGCCGGGGCGGCGGCCGAAGCGGCAGCCGAAGCCGGGGCGGCGGCGGGCGCCGGAGCCGGGGCGGGCGCGGCGGCAGGAGCCGGGGCAGGAGCGGGAGCAGCTTCCTTCTTGCCGCAAGCGGCCAGGGCGAAGGCCGCGACCAGGGTGGCCAGAACGAGCGACTTGTTCATGATGCGAAAACGTCCTAAAGGTGGGTTTGGGGTTCGGTTGGCGACAGGCCCGAGCCCATGCAATGCAGGCCGGGAACTGGGCCGATCGCCAGGATCGACCCCGCCCGCAGCCTGCCCCGCATCGGTCACGCACCGATCGGGTTTCTCGGCAACGAGAAGAAAACCCGTGCCAAGCGACCAACTCCGCATGATAGCTGGAAGTCGGTGGTAACCCTAGAGCCTAGTCAGAGACCGAGCGTCGTGACCGGAAAGCCGGGGCTGGACCGTTGCAGCAACGCATCAACCTTCTCGTGCCACACCAGGCGCGTCCGCGGCTCGAGCGACGCGCGGCCGCGGCCCTGCACCGCATCGAGCCGCGCGACGCTGACGCGGCGGTCGTCGAACACCGCCGTGGGCAGCGTGTGTGCGAGTTCCTCGGGCGCGACGAAGGGCGAGATGGCGTGCGCCCAGTCGCGACGCCACTGCACGAACTGCGGGTGCAGCCGCGGCACCTCGTCGTAGTTGGCGGCCAGCAGCACGAGCCGGCGCTGCGGCAGCCGCAGCCAGCCGGCCAGGGCCGAACGCAGCGGGGCGTCGTCCCAGGGCCAGTTCTCGCCGAAGGCGATGTCGACCGCGGTGATCGTGCGCGCGCCCTCGGCGATGGCCGTGCGGATGGCCCAGCCCACGGCCGGGGCGAAGTCTTCCGGGCCGGCGATGGGCGGCAGCGTCGGCGGGGTGTCGGGCGTGTTCATGCAGGGGCTCCCGGTGCGCGGGGATCAGGGTGCAGCCAGCCGTCGGCCAGCCACTGTGCGAGCAAGGCCCGGGCGCCGGCACCCAGGCGGCGGCGGGCACTGGCCGCGAGCCGGCGATGGTCGGCCAGGCTGCGCATCAGCTGCGCGTCCCGGCCGGCGGCATCGAAGGCCTGGCCGTTGATGAAGACGTGGTGGGCGTCGTAGAGCATGCGCGTGCGCCGGTCCAGCACCACCGCGCCGCCGTCGTCGGGCCGCGCGGCGCCGTCGAACCACACGCCGGGCTTGGGTTCGCTGAGCGATTCGCCCAGGCTGCGCGCCAGCCAGCGCGGGTCTTCGTCGAGCGCCCGCTGCACGGCCTGGCGCGCGAAGTCGAGCAGCGCGGCCGGCACAGCGACCGGCGTCGACGTGGGGGCCTGGCCGGCGTCGCGGTAGCGCCGGCCACCGGGCTCGGCGTTGGCGCCCCGCTCCTCGGACAGGGCCTCGGCGAGTTCATCGGCCAGGCGGGCGATCAGGTCGCTGGCCAGTTCGCCCTCGGACGGCGCCCGGAAGCCCACCGAGCAGGTCATGCAGTCGCCACCCACAGCGTCGCCGTCGTGGCCCCAGCGCGGTGGCAGGTAGAGCATGTCGCCCGGCTCGAGCACCCACTCCTGGTCCGGCTCGAAGCGGCGCAGCAGCTTCAGCGGCGCGCCGGGCACGAAGCCGGTGTCCTGCCCGCGGCGCAGCGGCCCGATGCGCCAGCGGCGGCGGCCCTGCACCTGCAACAGGAACACGTCGTAGGCGTCGAGGTGCGGGCCGACGCCGCCGCCGTCGCTGGCCCACGAGACCATCAGGTCGTCCAGCCGCGCATCGGGCACGAAGCGGAAGGCCTCGAGCAGGGCGCGGGCGGCCGGCACGTGCAGGTCCAGGCCTTGCACCAGCAGCGTCCAGCCGGGCCGCGCGAGCGGCGGCAGCGCGCGCCGGCCGAAGGGGCCGCGGCGCACGCGCCAATCGGCGGCGGCGGTGCCGTCACCCAGGCGCTGCACCAGGCGCGACTCCACGCCGTCCTGCTGAGCCAGCGCGAACAGCGCCGGCCGCGCCAGAGGCGGCGCCACGCCCGGCCAGGCCTGGCGCACCAGCAGCGGCTTCCTCTGCCAGTGGCGGCGCATGAAGGTGGCCGGGCTCAGCCCGCCCAGCAGCGGCAGCGGCCGCGCCAGCGATGCCGCGTCGGGGAACGGAACAGGGCTCATCGGCGGCATTGTGCGCGGCGTCGCTGTGCCATCATTCCCCGATGATCATCGCCAGCCCCTGCGTCGTGAGCCTGACCTGGCAGCTCGCCGACGCGCAGAACAACCCGATCGACGAGCTGGCGCAGCCGGTGGAGTTCTTCTACGGCGGCGACGACCTGCTGGCCAAGGTGGAAGAGGCCCTGGCCGGCCACGCCGAGGGCGACGAGCTGCACCTGCACCTGGAGCCCGAGCACGCCTTCGGCGACTACGACCCCGAGCTCGTGTGCTTCGAGGCGCGCCGCCTGTTCCCCGAGCAACTGGAGCCCGGCATGGCCTTCGAGGGCCTGCCCGCAGGCGCGCTGACCCCGGGCATGCCGACCGACGCGCTGTACGTCGTCACCGAGGTCTACCCTTCGCACGTGGTGCTCGACGGCAACCACCCGCTGGCGGGCATGGCGCTGCGTCTGCACCTGCGGGTGCGCGGCGTGCGCGAGGCCAACGACGACGAGATCGAGGCACGCAGCGTCGGCCAGGGCTTCGTGTCGGTGCTCGACGGGCGGCCGGGCGACTCGGCGATGCACTGAGGCCGCCACGGGCCCTGACGGGCCGCGCCGCCGGCTCGCCGCTCAGGCCTGCCCGGTGCTGCCGAAGCCCCCCGCACCGCGGGCGCTGGCGTCGAAGCGATCGACGACTCGGAAGCGCGCCTGCACCACCGGCACGATCACCATCTGCGCGATGCGGTCCAGCGGGTTGATGGTGACCGCGGCGCCGCCGCGGTTCCAGGCGCTCACCATCAGCGGGCCCTGGTAGTCGCTGTCGATCAGGCCCACGAGGTTGCCCAGCACCAGGCCCTGCTTGTGGCCCAGGCCCGAGCGCGGCAGCAGCATCGCCGCCAGGGCGGGATCGCCGATGTGCAGGGCCAGCCCGGTGGGCACCAGCTCGGCCTGCCCGGGCTGCAGCACCAGCGGCGCATCGAGGCAGGCGCGCAGGTCCAGCCCGGCGCTGCCCGGCGTGGCGTAGGCCGGCAGCGTGGGCGCGATGCGCGGGTCCAGGATGCGCAGGTCGATCGTTGTCATGAGGGCCGTCATGCAGGTCGTCACGTGGCTCGGCCCGGCGGCAACCGCCCGGCGATGGCGGCCACCAGCTGCCGCGCCAGCGCCAGCTTGCTGGCTCGCGGCAGCTCGGTCGTGCGGTCGGCCTCCACCAGCAGCAGCGCGTTGTCGTCGCGGCCGAAGGTGGCCGGGCCCAGGTTGCCCACGACCAGCGGCACGCCCTTGCTCGCCAGCTTGGCGCGGGCGTGGCGCTCGACGTCCTCGCTCTCGGCCGCGAAGCCCACGCACCAGGGGCGCTGCGCCTCGGGCAGGCGCGCCACGGTGGCCAGCACGTCGGGGTTCTCGACGAAAGTCAGCGCGGGCACGGCGCCGCTGCCGTCCTTCTTGATCTTGTGCGCCGCCACGTCGGCGGGCCGCCAGTCGGCCACCGCGGCGGTGGCCACGAACACGTCGTGTGCGGGCGCCAGCGGCAGCACGGCGGCCAGCATCTCGCGGGCGCTGCCCACGTCGATGCGCGCCACGCCGCGCGGCGTGGGCAGCGCCACCGGGCCGGCCACCAGCGTGACGGCCGCGCCGGCCTCGGCCGCGGCGCGCGCGACGGCGAATCCCATCTTGCCGCTGCTGCGGTTGGTGATGCCGCGCACGGGGTCGATGGCCTCGAAGGTGGGCCCCGCGGTCACCAGCACGCGCCGGCCGGCCAGCCGCTTGGGCTGGAAGAACGCCACCAGCTCATCGCGCAGCTCCGGGGCCTCGAGCATGCGGCCGTCGCCCACCTCGCCGCAGGCCTGGTCGCCGGCGGCCGGGCCCAGCACCGTGGCGCCGTCGGCGCGCACCTGGGCCACGTTGCGCTGCGTGGCCGGGTGCGACCACATCTCGCGGTTCATCGCCGGGGCCAGCAGCAGCGGGCAGCGCTCGCGCGGGCGCGCCAGGCACAGCAGCGACAGGATCTCGCCGGCCCGCCCCTGCGCCAGCTGCGCGATGAAGTCGGCGCTGGCCGGTGCCACCAGCACGGCGTCGGCCTCGCGCGTGAGGTTGATGTGCGGCATGGCGTTGGGCGCGCGCAGGTCCCACTGCGACGTGACCACCGGCCGCCCGGTGAGCGCCTGCATCGTGGCCGGCGTGATGAACTGCGCCGCGGCCTCCGTCATCACCACCTGCACGGTGGCGCCCTCGCGCTGCAGCTCGCGCGCCAGTTCGGCGGCCTTGTAGCAGGCCACGCCGCCGGACAGGCCCAGCACGAGGTGGCGGCCGGCGAGATCGCCGCCTGGGGTTTCGGACTCGGTCGACATGGCGTGCGACTCTAGACCACGGCGCCGTGGCACTTCTTGAACTTGCGGCCGCTGCCGCAGGGGCAGGGGTCGTTGCGGCCCGGCTGCTTCTCGACCCGCCGCGTGCCCGGCCTCGGCGCGTGATCGAGCCAGAACAGGCGCAGGTCCTGCGCCGCGAAGAGGGCACGGTCGATGGCGGCCTCGCGCGGGGTGGGCGGCGGCTCGTCGCCCGGCGCCGGGGGCACCTCGGCGTCGTCGGGCGTGGGCTGCAGCAGTGCCTCGATGTCGCCCAGCAGCCCGGCCAGCAGCTCGCGCGCGTCAGCGTCGTCCGGGGTCGCCCAGACATCGGGGAACAGCGCCACCGCGCCCAGGAAGCCCTCGGCCCACAGCGCGCCGCCCTGCAGCATGGCCTGCGCCTCGGGCTCCTGCGCGATCTCCTCGGGCAGCTGCTGGCCGTCGCCCCATTCGTAGAGCAGAGGCTGCAGGCGCAGCCGGTCGGGGTCGTCCATCAGCGCGTCGGCATCGAGCATGCGCCGCAGCGACGCCAGCCGGCGGGCGACGGCCTCGTGCGCGGTGGCGACATCGGCCGGGTCGGCGTAGGCGCGCTCGAACTCCTCGCCCAACAGCGGGCCGAGCCACTGCGACACCGGCTGCTGGTAGGCGCCAGCGGCCACGGCGGCGAGCGCGCCGTCCAGCCACTCGGCCTGCACGCTGGAGCCAAAGCCCTGCAGGCGCTCGGCCAGGGCCTCCAGCGCCGCGGCTTCGTCAGGAGCCTGGGTCGTCATTCGGATTCTCCGGCAGGCAGCCCGAGGGCCGCGGGGGGATGGGGGTGCAGGCGGGCCATCGACAGCACGTCGACGCGGGCGTTGTCGACGAACACGGTGAGCGCCAGGCGCAGCAGCTGCGCCCAGCGGTCGGCGTCGTCGCAGGCGGCCTGCATCAACGCGGTGCCCTCGCCCCCGCCTTGGTGCGCCGCGCCGGCGTCGGCGGGCGAGGCCCGGCGCAGCGTGGTCGGCAGTGGGGCGGCAGCGGGGCGGCAGTGGCGGCTGGGCTCATCGGCGGGTGACCTGTGGCGCCAAGGCGACGCATCCCCGGCGATGGGCCGCATTGTCACGCCAGCGGCACAGGGCGGCGTCAGGCTTGCAGGGCACGCTTCTTGCGCCCGAAAAGCGCCGCTGCACTCCGCACTGCGGGCGTCAAGCGGGCAATCGCGGAGGGCGTTGAGGCCGCCTCGCAACGGCCCCGCGCCCCTTGCGATTGCACACTGCCGGAAGCCCGGTGGTTGCAGCGCCCGAGCGCCTTCCGACACCAACAACGACCCGAGGACCCATCCCATGACCCGAGACGACTGGCTCCTGTTCCCCCGCACCGCCGTGGCCGCCGCGGTGGCCGTGGTGGCCGCCGCCACGGCGCTGCCCGCGCTGGCCCAGAACACCACCTCGGCCGTGAGCGGCCGGGTGGTCGGCAGCGACGGCCGCCCGGTGGCCGGCGCCACGGTGACCATCACCCACCAGCCCTCGGGCACCAACGTCACCGCCACCACCGACGCCGAGGGCCGCTACTCGGCACGCGGCCTGCGCGCCGGCGGGCCGTACACCGTCGTCTTCCAGCGCGGCGGCGAAACCGACCGCCGCAGCGACCTCAACCTCGCCCTGGCCGAGACGCTGACGCTGGACGGCCGGCTGGGCGCGGCCACGCAGACCATCACCGTCACCGGCCGCGCGGGCAGCGAGCGCTTCAACCGCGCCAACATGGGCGCCAGCACGAGCATCGGGCAACGCGAGCTCAACGCCTACGCCTCGATCCAGCGCAACCTGCAGGACTACGCCCGCACCGACCCGCGACTGAGCCAGACCGACAAGGAGCGCGGGGAGATCAGCGCCGCCGGCCAGAACACGCGCTTCAACAGCATCACGATCGACGGCCTGACCACCAACGACACCTTCGGCCTGGAGTCGAACAACCTGCCGACGCTGAAGCAGCCGATCTCGATCGACGCCATCCAGAGCGTGCAGGTCAACCTGAGCAACTACGACGTCACGCAGAAGGGCTACACCGGCGCCAACATCAACGCCGTCACCAAGAGCGGCACCAACGACCTCTCGGGCAGCGTCTACTACGTGTTCCGCGACGAGTCCATGGTCGGCCGCCGCTTCAACCGGGCCACGCAGGCCACCTTCGACGCGCCGGCCTTCCAGGAACGCACCGCGGGCTTCACGCTCGGCGGGCCGATCATCAAGGACCGGCTGTTCTTCTTCGCCAGCTACGAGGAGCTCAGCAGCTCGCGCGCAAGCCCCACGTTCGGCCCGATCGGCAGCCCGCTCACCAACGTGGGCATCACGCCGGCAGCCATCGCCGACGCCATCCGCATCTCTCGCGACACCTGGGGCATGAACGTCGGTTCGCCCGACATCCCGGGCGGCCTGGCGGTCGAGGTCAAGGACACGCTGCTGAAGCTGGACTGGAACATCAGCGACAACCACCGCGCCAGCCTGCGCTACACCAAGACCGAGCAGAACGAACCCAACATCGCCGGCTTCTCGCCCACCGGCCTGAGCCTGAGCTCGTGGTGGTGGAACCAGGCCAAGGTGCTGGACACCACGGTGGCCCAGTGGTTCGCGGACTGGACACCCACCCTCAGCACCGAACTCAAGGTCTCGCAGCGCAGCTACGACAGCGTGCCCACCCAGGTCAACGGCACGCGGCTGCCCGCCGTGGGTCTGCGCTTCTCGGGCGGGCTGCCGGCCGGCGCGCCGGCGGGCACCAACAGCAACAACCGGTTCCTGAACTTCGGCACCGAGAACAGCCGCCAGTTCAACGAGCTGCGCACCGACACCACCGACGTCTACGCCGGCGCCACCTGGTCGGTGGGCGACCACGAGCTGAAGTTCGGCGCCGACTACGCGAAGAACGAGGTGTTCAACGCCTTCCTGCAGAACATCTACGGCAACTACACCTTCGGCTGCGAGGGCTCGGCCACCGCGGGCGGCCAGGTGGACTACAGCTTCGGCCGCGTCGGCGGCACCGACGCCGGCGCCCGCGTGGCGGCCGACTGCAACGCCTTGAGTTCGGCGCAGCGGGACCTGGCCACGCTGGAGAACTTCCAGCGCGGCCGCATCTCCAGCTACACCGTGCAGCTGCCGCAGACCGGGCGCACCCTCAACGACGGCGTCGCGGTCTGGAGCTACACCAACACCGGCCTGTTCCTGCAGGACAACTGGCGCATCTCGCCGCGGTTCAGCCTGATGGTCGGCGCCCGCGTCGACCAGCAGGGCGTGCCGACCAAGCCGCTGTTCAACGCCGCCGCGGCGGCGCCACGCGTGCCCGGCAGCGTCTCGGGCACCACCGTCACGCGCGACAGCGGCGGCTTCGGCCTGAACAACACCGAGACGCTGGACGGCAACCGCCTCGTGCAGCCCCGCGTCGGCTTCAACTGGGACCTCTCCGGCAGCGAGCGCCGCATGCAGCTGCGCGGCGGCCTCGGCCTGTTCCAGGGCGCCGCGGCCAACGTGTGGCTGAGCAACCCGTTCAGCAACACCGGCACCGCCACGGGCGTCCTGCAGTGCACCAGCTACAGCAACTGCAGCAGCATCACCTTCAGCGCCGACCCGTTCAACCCGGCGCGCCTGAGCGGCACCCCGCAGCCCAACGTCGACTTCCTGTCGCCGGGCCTGGAGCAGCCGTCGGTCTGGAAGGCCAACCTGGCCCTCGAAGCCGAACTGCCCCGGTGGCCGGTGATCGGCGGCCTGACGGCCAGCATCGAGTGGCTGCACACCAAGGTGAACCAGGGCATCACCTACGAGCACCTGAACCTCGGCGGCCCGACGCGCAGCGGCCCGGACGGCCGGCAGATGTTCTGGACGCCGCAGGGCTACCTGGGGGATTGCTGGAACGCGACGGGCGGCTCGATCACGACGGGCACTGCCTGCACGGGCAACCGCAACCGCGCCCTGAGCAACCCCGCGTTCAACAACGTGCTGCTCGCCAGGGAGACCGACCAGGGCGGCGGCGACAGCATCACGGTGCAGCTGCAGCGGCCGGCCCGCGACGGCTTCGGCTGGAGCGTGGCCTACACCCGCACCATGGCCGAGGAGGTGAACCCGCTGACCTCGTCGGTGGCCAACTCGAACTGGCAGAACCGCAACATCTTCAACCCCAACGAGGCCGTCCCCCACAACTCCAACTACCTCATCAGGGACCGCGTCTCGGCCTCGATGAACTTCTCGCGGGCGCTCGTGGGCAGCTACCGCACGACCGTGGGCCTGTTCTACGAAGGCCGCCGCGGCAAGCCCTACAGCTGGACCTACCTGAACGACCTCAACGGCGACGCCATCAATGGCAACGACCTGATGTACATCCCGAGCGCGCCGGGCTCGGGCGAGGTCGTGTTCCGCGGCCGCAGCAGCAGCGAGACGCCGGCCCAGGCCGAGGCCGCCTTCTGGGAGGTGGTCAACGCCAACCCGGCGCTGAGCAGCGCGCGCGGCGGCGTGGTGGGCCGCAACAACAGCTTCAATCCCTGGGTCAACACCTTCGACCTGCGCTTCAGCCAGGAGCTGCCGGGCTTCTCGACGCGGCACAAGGCGTCGATCACGTTCGACATGCTGAACATCGGCAACATGATCAGCAACAAGTGGGGCCGCATCGACGAGATCGGCTTCCCCAGCAACCGAAGCTTCGTCAACTACGCCGGCCTGGATTCCAGCGGCCGCTACATCTACACGATGGGCTCGGTGGAGGACTTCGTCACCCGCCAGGCGGCCGGCGAGTCGCAGTGGGCCGTTCAGGTGACGCTGCGCTACGCGTTCTGACGCCGCCGGCGCAGCCACGCCACCGGGCGGCCGCAGGGCCGCCCTTTTTCATGGGCCCGCCGGGGCCCGCGCCCAAGGCTTGCGTCAGCCGGTCGTTCGCAGGGCCGCGGCGTACCCCTGGCCGGCGCAGGGCCGTGCGGCTAGCATGCGGGCACCGACCTTGCATCGCTGCCCGCATGGACCTGACCCCGCGTGAGAAGGACAAGCTGCTGCTGTTCACCGCCGCCCTGCTGGCCGAGCGCCGCAAGGCCCGCGGCCTGAAGCTCAACGTGCCCGAGGCCATCGCCCTGATCAGCGCCGCCATCCTGGAGGGCGCGCGCGACGGCAAGACCGTGGCGCAGCTCATGAGCGAGGGTAAGGCCGTGCTCGGCCGCGCCGACGTCATGGACGGCGTGGCCGAGATCGTGACCGAGATCCAGGTCGAGGCCACCTTCCCCGACGGCACCAAGCTGGTGACCGTGCACCAACCCATTGCATGAACCAGGCATGAGGCCGGTGCCCGCCTGCCGCCTTCGGAGAGCCCACTGATGAACAAGCTGCTCGCGGCCGCCGCCGCACTCACCGCCACCTGGGCCCAGGCCCACGAGGGCCACGGCCTGCCCGGGGCCAGCCACTGGCACGCCACCGACGTGCTGGGCCTGGTGCTCGTGGTGGCCCTGGCCGCCGGCGCCTGGTGGTGGACCCGCCGCAAGTGAGGGCCCGGCCATGATCCCCGGTGAACTGCTGGTCGACGACGACGGCGAGCACGCGCTCAACCCCGGCCGGCCGCTGACCACCCTGGTGGTGGCCAACAGCGGCGACCGGCCCATCCAGGTGGGCTCGCACTACCACTTCGCCGAGACCAACGCGGCGCTGGTGTTCGACCGCCAGGCCGCCCGCGGCCAGCGCCTGAACATCCCCAGCGGCACGGCCGTGCGCTTCGAGCCCGGGCAGGAGCGCACCGTCACGCTCGTTCCGTACGCCGGCCATCGCCAGGTGTGGGGCTTCCGCGGCCTCGTGAACGGCGCGGTTTGAGGAGGGGTCTGACATGAGCCGTACCCTGGGCCGCCGCGCCTACGCCGAGATGTTCGGTCCCACCGTGGGCGACCGCCTTCGACTGGCGGACACCGGCCTCGTCATCGAGGTCGAGCACGACCACACGCTGCAGGCCGGCGGCTACGGCGAGGAGGTCAAGTTCGGCGGCGGCAAGACCATCCGCGACGGCATGGGCCAGAGCCAGACCGTCAACGGCCCCGGCGTCCACGAGGCGCACGACGTCGTCATCACCAACGCCCTCATCGTCGACGCCGCCGGCATCGTCAAGGCCGACGTCGGCATCAAGGGCCAGCGCATCGCCGCCATCGGCAAGGCCGGCAACCCCGACGTGCAGCCCGGCGTGGACATCGTCATCGGCCCGGGCACCGAGATCATCGCCGGCGAGGGCCTGATCCTCACGGCCGGCGGCATCGACAGCCACATCCACTTCATCTGCCCGCAGCAGATCGAGGAAGCGCTGGCCTCGGGCGTGACCACCATGCTCGGCGGCGGCACCGGGCCGGCCACCGGCACCTTCGCCACCACCTGCACGCCGGGGCCGGAGAACATGCACCGCATGCTGATGGCGGCCGAGGCCTTCCCGATGAACCTGGGCTTCATGGGCAAGGGCAACGCCACGCGGCCCGAGGCGCTGACGCAGCAGATCGCCGCCGGCGCCATCGGCCTAAAGCTGCACGAGGACTGGGGCACCACGCCGGCGGCCATCGACAACTGCCTGACGATGGCCGAGGTGACCGACACGCAGGTGTCCATCCACTCCGACACGCTCAACGAGAGCGGCTTCGTCGAGGACACCATCGCCGCCACCGCGGGCCGCACGCTGTGCGCCTTCCACACCGAGGGCGCGGGCGGCGGGCACGCGCCCGACATCCTGCGCGTGATCGGCACCGAGAACTTCCTGCCCAGCAGCACCAACCCCACCATGCCCTACACCGTGAACACGGTGGACGAGCACCTGGACATGCTGATGGTGTGCCACCACCTCGATGCGTCCATCGCCGAGGACCTGGCCTTCGCCGAGAGCCGCATCCGCCGCGAGACCATCGCCGCGGAGGACGTGCTGCATGACCTGGGCGCCATCAGCATGATGAGCTCCGACAGCCAGGCCATGGGCCGCGTTGGCGAGGTCATCATCCGCACCTGGCAGACCGCGCACAAGATGAAGGCGCAGCGCGGCTGGCTGGCGCCGCCGCCCGAGCGCGCCCGCGCCCACCCGGTAGAGGCCGACCCGCGCAACGACAACTTCCGCGTCAAGCGCTATGTGGCCAAGTACACGGTGAACCCGGCCATCGCCAACGGCATCAGCCACGAGGTGGGCCGCGTGGCCGTGGGTCAGTGGGCCGACCTGGTGCTGTGGCGGCCGGCGTTCTTCGGCATCAAGCCCAGCCTCATCCTCAAGGGCGGCTTCATCGCGCACGCGCTGATGGGCGACGCCAACGCCAGCATCCCCACCCCGCAGCCGGTGCACTACCGGCCCATGTTCGGCAGCTTCGGGCGCGCGCTGCAGGCCACCAGCATCACCTTCCTGAGCCGGATCGCGCTGAAGAACGGCGTGGGCGAGCAGCTGGGGCTGCGGCGGCACCTGTCGGCCGTGAGTGGCTGCCGCACGGCGCGCAAGCGCCACATGGTGCTCAACGGCTACATGCCGGTGATGGAGGTCGACCCGCAGACCTACCGCGTGCGCGCCGACGGCCAGCTGCTCACCTGCGACCCGGCCACCGTGCTGCCGATGGCGCAGCGCTACTTCCTGTTCTGAAGGCTCAGCGGGGCCGCGAGTGGGCGCGCAGCCACGCCGCGAAGGCGGCCTCGTCGAGCGTGCCGGCGGCCACGGCGAGCATGGTCAGCACGCAGTCGGCGTCGTCGGCCGCGAGATCCAGACCGTTGAGCGCGAGGAACAGCTCCACCGCCACGAAGGCCGTGCGCTTGTTGCCGTCGACGAAGGGGTGGTTCTTCGCCAGGCCCACGCCATAGGCCGCAGCCAGGGCGAATGCGTCCGGGTTCCCGTAGGCCGACAAGTTCTGCGGCCGTGCCAGGGCCGATTCGAACAGCCCCAGGTCGCGCACGCCGGCCGCGCCGCCATGCTCGGCCAGCTGCTCCTCGTGAACGGCCAGCAGCACATCGGCGGCCAGCCAGCGCCAGGTCTCGTTCACTTGGCGAGCTCGCGCAACACCTGCCGGCGGCGCTTCATGATCTCGCGCGCCTCGGCCATCTGCGCCTCGAACTCCGCGCTGTACGGCGTGAGCTTGATGCCGTCGGCGGCGTCGGTCAGGTAGACCGTGTCGCCCTTTTCCAGCTTCAGCCGCGCCAGCACCTCCTTGGGCAGGATCACGCCGACGGAATTGCCGATCTGGGTGAGCTTCAGGGCGGTCATGACGGGGCCTCCAACGTTATAACGTTCGTTATACTCGCGCACCATGCTGACCGTCAACAAGCTCATCCCCGGCGCCCGCGGCCTGGCCGGGGTGCTGCTCAAGCGCGCCGCCACCGTCGAGCTCGACTGGGACGTGCGGCAGAAGAGCCGCTTCGATGCCACCGACTCGCAGGGCCGCACGCTGGGCGTGTTCCTGCCGCGCGGCACGGTGGTGCGCGGCGGCGACGCGCTGGTGGCCGAGGACGGCTCGATCGTCGTCGTGAAGGCCGCGCCGCAGCCGGTGCTGGTGGTCACGACCTGCGCCGCGCACGGCAGCCCCTTCGACCTGGTGCGCGCCGCCTACCACCTGGGCAACCGCCACGTGGCGCTGGAGCTGCAGCCCGACCACCTGAAGCTCGAGCCCGACCACGTGCTGGCCGACATGCTGCGCGCCATGCACCTGATCGTGAACGAGCAGCAGGCGGCGTTCGAGCCCGAGGGCGGCGCCTACGCGGCGGGCGGACACGGCCACGGCCATGATCACGGGCACGACCACACGCATGACCACGGCCACGAGCACGGCCACGCCCCGGCCCGCAAGCCCGTGCCCATCGCAGTGACGGCGGCGCCCGCGCCGCACGTGCACGGCCCGGGCTGCGGGCACGATCACGGCCACGACCACGGCCATGGCCACGACGACCACCACCGCCACTGACGCCGCCGCCGCCGACGCCACGCGGTTGCAGCTGATGTGGCTGGCCTCGCCGGCCTTGCCGGTGGGCGGCTTCAGCTACTCCGAGGGCCTGGAGGCCGCGGTCGACGCTGGCCTCGTGCACGACGAGGCCACCGCCGCCGCGTGGCTGGCCGATCAGCTGCCGCTGGTGCTGGCGCGCAGCGACGGCGCTGCGATGGCCGACGCCTGCCGCGCCTGGGCCGCGCACGACGAGACCGCGGCGAGGACGCTCAACCACTGGGTCTCGCAGACGCGCGAGACCGCCGAGCTGCGCCTCCAGGCCGAGCAGATGGGCCGCTCGCTGCTGGAGTGGCTGAGAAACGGCCCGCACGCCTCCGACACCCGCGTCGCGCAGCTCGCGGCCCTGCCCCCCGCGCCCACCTGGCCGGTGGCCTTCGCGCTGGCCGCCACGCTGGCCGGCGCCACCCCGCGCGACGCCCTGCTGGCCTTCACCTGGGGCTGGGCCGAGAATCTGGCCCAAGCCGCCATGAAGGCCGTGCCGCTGGGCCAGGCCGCGGCGCAGCGCATGCTGGTGGCGCTCGCGGCCCACGTGCCGGCCGCCGTCGACTCCGCCCTGGCCACGCCCCCGGACGCCCGCCAGGCCTTCGCCCCGGGCCTGGCCATCCTCTCGGCCCGCCACGAAACCCAGTACTCGCGCCTGTTCCGATCATGACGCCCAGACTGCACGCCATCCCTGGCCGCACCAAGAAGCTCCCGCCGCTGCGCGTGGGCGTCGGCGGCCCCGTCGGCTCCGGCAAGACCACGCTGGTGGAGATGCTGTGCAAGTCGATGCGCGAGACCTGGGACCTGGTCGTCGTCACCAACGACATCTACACCAAGGAAGACCAGCGCCTGCTCACCGTGGCAGGCGCGCTGGCGCCCGAGCGCATCGTCGGCGTCGAGACCGGCGGCTGCCCGCACACCGCCATCCGCGAGGACGCCTCCATCAACCTCGAGGCCGTCGACCGCCTGCTCGAGCAGTTCCCCGACGCCGACATCGTGTTCATCGAGAGCGGCGGCGACAACCTCGCGGCCACCTTCAGCCCCGAGCTCAGTGACCTGACGATCTACGTCATCGACGTCGCCGCCGGCGAGAAGATCCCGCGCAAGGGCGGCCCGGGCATCACCAAGAGCGACCTGTTCGTCATCAACAAGACCGACCTCGCGCCACATGTGGGCGCCGACCTCTCGGTGATGGAGGCCGACACCCGCCGCATGCGCCCGCTGCACGCCACGACGCGGCCCTATGTGATGACCAACCTGCGCACGCGGCAGGGCCTGGCCGAGGTGGTGGCCTTCATCGAGAAGCGGGGCCTGCTGGTGCAGACTTGAGGCGTGGCGCCCGCCCCGGGCGCCGCGCCAACCGCAGGAGGAGTGACGATGGGACTGCTTTCGTTCATCAAGGATGCCGGCGAGAAGCTGTTCGGCGGCGGCGAGGCGAAGGCCGCGCAGGAGGCGGCGGCCCGGTCGCCGACGCCCGACAACCTGGCGCGCCAGGCCGAGGCCTCGGCCGCCGCGATCGTGGCGCACCTCGACAAGCACGGCCTGTACAACGGCTCGATGCAGGTGCGCTACGACGTCGCCACCGCGGCGGTCACCGTCAGCGGCCAGGTCGGCAGCCAGGAGACGCGCGAGAAGGTGCTGCTGTGCTGCGGCAACGTGGCCGGCGTGGCCAGCGTCGACGACCAGCTCGAGGTGCCGGCGCGGGCCGAGCCGGTGGCGCGCTTCCATACCGTTGTCTCCGGCGACAACCTGAGCAGGATCGCCAAGGCCTTCTATGGCGACGCCAACCGCTACCCGCTGATCTTCGAGGCCAACAAGCCCATGCTGACGCACCCCGACAAGATCTACCCGGGGCAGGTGCTGCGCATTCCGCAGGCCTGAGTGCCCGCTCGGTCGGGCGCGCGGCCCGCCGGTGCGATCATTGCCGCGTGAGCAAGCTCTACTTTCGCTACGCCGCGATGAACGCGGGCAAGAGCACACACCTGCTGCAGGCCGCCTACAACTACGAGGAGCGCGGCATGCGGGTACGCCTGTTCACGGCCGCGCTCGACGACCGCTCGGGCGTGGGGCTCATCGGCTCGCGCCTGGGCCTGACGCGGCAGGTCGAGACCTTCGGCCCCGACACCGTGTTCGACTCGGCCTGGGTGGGCGACGGCGTGGCCTGCCTGCTCATCGACGAGGCGCAGTTCCTCACGCCCGGGCAGGCGCGGCAGCTGCACCGCCTGGCGCACCGGCACCCGGTGCCGGTGCTGTGCTACGGTCTGCGCGGCGATTTCCGCGGCGAGGCCTTCCCGGGCTCGGCCATGCTGCTGACGCTGGCCGACGAGCTGGAAGAGATGAAGACCATCTGCGCCTGCGCCCGCAAGGCCAGCATGAACCTGCGCATCGACGCCGAAGGCCGCCGCGTCCAGGACGGCGAGCAGGTGCTGATCGGCGGCAACGACCGCTACCGCGCGGTGTGCCCGAGCTGCTTCTACAGCGAGGTCGACGACCCGGCCCACGCGCCGGGCCTCTTCGGCTGACGGTCGCCGGCGGCCTCAGCGCCGCGACGCCATCCAGATGCTGGGCAGGATCATGGCCGCGCCCACCGCGTGGTACCAGCCCGGCGCCTCGCCGAGCAGCAGCCAGGCCAGCCCGGCACCGTACACCGGCGCCAGGTACAGCATCATGGCCGTGCGCGAGGCGCCCAGCTCGCGCTGCAGCAGCGAGTGCGCGCCGTAGCTCAGCACGCCCGGCACCAGCGCCGCGGTGGCCACCAGGCCCGCAGCGGCCCAGCTCCAGGGCGGCGTGGGCCGCAGCAGCGCCTCCAGCAGCGCGCCGGGCAGCAGCACGACGAGGCCGCCGCCGATCACCGCCACCAGCCGCACCAGCGGCGGCAGGGCCGACGGCCAGCGCTTGAGCAGCACCGAGTAGGCCGTCCAGCTCGCGGCGCAGGCCGTGATCCACAGGTCGCCGGCCACGAACTGCACCGACAGCAGCCGCGCCGGATCGCCCTTGGTGATGATGAACAGCAGCCCCGCCAGGGCCAGCGCCATGCCCAGCCACTGGCGGCGGCTGATGGCCTCGCCGAGCGCCCACGCCGAGGCGGCGGCGATGGTCATCGGCGTCACCGCGTAGATCAGCGCCATGTTGGCGCTGCTGGTGCTGCGCCCGGCCTCGTAGACCCAGGCGCCGCAGATGTACATGCCCAGGAAGCCCAGCGCCAGCAGGTGCCACCACTCGCGGCGCAGCGCGGCGCGGTGCTCGCGCAGCGGCCGCCACACGAAGGCCAGCAACACGACGCCGGCCAGCAGCCAGCGGCCCGCCGCCAGCGCGTGCGGGGCGACGAGGCCGTCGGCGACGCGCGCGATGACGTAGTTGCTGCTCCACAGCAGCGGCACCACCCACAGCAGCACCCGCACCCAGCCGCGGGCGTCCACGCGGGGCGCGAAGCTCATGCGGCCGCGTTCACGCGGGCGTGGCGGGCGCCACCAGCGCCGGCTCGGTGGCCATGGTCTCGCCGAGCCGGATGGCGCCGCCCGGCGCCCAGGCCGGGTTCCAGGCCAGCGGGCCCGGCGGCATCAGCATCACCACCGTGCTGCCCAGCAGGAAGCGGCCCATCTCGTCGCCCTGCGCCAGCTCGACGCGCTGGTCGGCGTAGCGCCAATCCCGCACGCTGCCCGGCCGCGGCGGGTTGACCACCCCGTGCCAGGTGGTGGCCATGCTGCCCACCACCGTGGCGCCCACCAGCACCAGCACCCACAGGCGCTGCGCGGGCGGCGCGGCGGGGTCGTCGAAGACGCAGACCACGCGCTCGTTGCGCGCGAACAGCCCCGGCACCCCGCGCGCCGTGGCCGGGTTGACGGAGTACAGCGCGCCCGGCACGTGCAACATGCGCAGCAGACGGCCGGCGCGCGGCATGTGGATGCGGTGGTAGTCGCGCGGGCTCAGGTAGAGCGTGGCGAAGTGGCCGCCCTGGAAGTGACGCGCCAGCTGCGCGTCGCCGCCGAGCAGCGCCGCCGCGGTGTAGGTGTGGCCCTTGGCCTGGAAGAGGCGGTCGCCGTCGATGGCGCCGAACTGGCTGATGGCGCCGTCCACCGGGCAGATCCACTCCGCGCGCGACAGCGGCCTCGCGCCGGGCTTCAGCGGCCGCGTGAAGAACTCGTTGAAGGTGGCGTAGGCGGCAGGGTCGGCCTGGGCGGCCTCGGCCATGTTCACGCCATAGCGGCCGATGAACCAGCGGATCGCCGCCGTCGTGAGCGCGCCGCCGCGCGCGCCGGCGGCGATGCCGGCCAGCCGGGTGAGCGCCAGCTTCGGCAGCAGGTGCTGCAGCGCGACGAAGGTGCTGTCGTTCACCGCGCGTTCACTGCAGCGGCGCGCCGCCATCGGCCGTGCCGAAGACGCCCTGGCTGCGCAGCGCGCGCACGGCGCCGGCGCCGACCTCGGCCCCGAAGCGCTTGGCCAGCCGCTCGGCCACGTTCTCGCGCGCCGTGTAGTCGACGATGTCCTCGGCCTTGACGATCTCGCGCGCCACGTAGTCGAGGCTGCCGAGGGCATCGGCCAGGCCGTTCTTCACCGCCTCCTCGCCGTTCCACACCAGGCCGGAGAAGGCCTCGTCGCCGGCCTTGAGCCGCTCGCCGCGCCCCTTGCGCACGACGTCGATGAACTGCTGGTGGATCTGCACCAGCATGGCCTGGGCGAGCTCCTTCTGCTTCGGGTCGAGCGGGCTGAAGGGGTCGAGCATGGCCTTGTTGCTGCCGGCCGTGATGAGCCGGCGCTCGACGCCGAGCTTGTCCATCAGGCCGGTGAAGCCGAAGCCGTTCATCAGCACGCCGATGCTGCCCACGATGCTGGCCTTGTCGACGAAGATCTGGTCGGCCGCCACGGCGATGTAGTAGGCGCCCGAGGCCCCGACCTCCTCGACCACGGCGTAGACCTTCTTGCCGTGCAGGGCCTTCAGCCGCAGGATCTCGTCGTGCACGATGCCGGCCTGCACCGGGCTGCCGCCGGGCGAGTTGATGCGCAGCACCACGGCCTGCGCGCCGGCGTCCTTGAAGGCGTCGCGAAGGCCGGCGATCAGGCGGTCGGCGCTGGCCTCGGTGTCCAGCGCGATCTCGCCGCGCACCTCCACCAGCGCGGTGTGCGGGGTCGTCGGCGCGCTGGGCCGGCCCAGGTTGCCGAACGACAGCACCAGGATCACCAGCAGCACCAGCAGCCAGATGAAGCGGAAGAACAGGCGCCAGCGGCGCTCGCTGCGCTGCTGGGCCAGCCACTGCGCGCCCAGGCGCTCGACTGCGGCCTCCAGGCCCGGGGCGGCCGGCGGCGCGGCCTTGGCGGCGGCCCGCTGTTCGGCCAGCGCAGCGGCGGCCGTCACGCTCAGGGGCTCGGGCGCCGGCGCGGGGCCGGCCGGCGGGGGGCTGGGTTCGGGGGGGGTCATGGGGCGGGCGGCAGGGCCGCGGGGGTGGTGGTCGGAAGCTCGTCGAAGGGCACCGGCCGGATGTCACGGGAAGGATACCAATACACCCGCCCGCCCTCCTCGGACACCGCCACGGGCGTGAGGCGGCCGCGGCCGCAGGGGCCGCCGACGCACTGGCCGTGGGCGGGGTCGTAGGCCGCGCCGTGGATGGAGCACAGGATGTAGCGGCGCTCGCTGTCCAGGAACTCGCCCGGCGTCCAGTCCATCTCGACCGGCACGTGCAGGCAGCGGTTGAGGTAGGCGCGCGGCTGCCCGTCGATGCGCAGCACGAAGGCGCGCTGCGGGCGGCCGTGCTCGAGCACGTCCCAGCCGTAGGCGCGGCCGCGCTCGGCCAGCTCGGCCGAGGCGCACAGCGGCTCGCGCGGCAGCTCGGTGTCGGGGGCGGTGTCCACGCGGGGCGCTCGGGCGTCGTCGTCAGGCGTTGTCGATCAGCCAGCGGTGCAGCTCGTCGGTGCTGTGCACCACGGCCAGCGGGCCGAAGGCGTCGAAGGTCTCGGGCTCGTGCGCGCCGAAGCTCACGCCCACGCTGGCCGTGCCGGCGTTGCGCGCCAGCTGCAGGTCGTGCGTGGTGTCGCCGATCATCAGCGTGCGCCCGGGCGGCACGCCCAGCTCGGCCATCAGCTGCTCGAGCATCAGCGGGTGGGGCTTGCCGGCCGTCTCGTCGGCCGTGCGCGTGGCGTCGAACACGCCGTGCAGCTCGGCCTGGGCCAGCGCGTCGTCGAGGCCGCGGCGGTTCTTGCCGGTGGCCACGGCCAGCAGGTGTCGGCGCTCCTTCAGCGCCTGCAGCATGGCCAGCGTGCCCGGGAACAGCACCAGGTCGTCCTTGTGCGCCCAGTAATGCTCGCGGTAGCGCAGGCCCAGTTCGGGGTAGCGTTCCGGCGGCAGGCCCGGCGCGGCGTGGCGCAGCGCGTCGTGCAGGCCCAGGCCGATGACGTAGGCCGCGTCGGCGTCGCTGGGTACCGGCAGTTCCAGGTCGCGGCAGGCGCCCTGGATGCAGCGCACGATCAGCGCCGTGCTGTCATACAGGGTGCCGTCCCAGTCGAAGGCGATGAGGTCGAAGCGGCGTTGGGGCATCGGGCGGGTCGTAGGCCGGTTCAGGCGCGGGCCGCGAGTGTGTCGCACAGCCTTTGGCAGGGTTCGGGCAGGGGCGACTCCAGCGCCACGCGGCCGCCGCCGGCCGGGTGCTCGAAGGCCAGCGCGCGGGCATGCAGGAACATGCGCTCGAAGCCGGTCTCACGGGCGAACTCGCGGAAGAAGGCCTTGTTGCGGGCGAAGTCGCCGTACTTCGGGTCGCCCACGATGGGGTGGCCCTGGCTGGCCAGGTGCACGCGGATCTGGTGCGTGCGGCCGGTCTTGAGCGTCACGTCCAGCAGCGTGGCGCCGGCGTACGCGCAGGCCACGCGCACCAGCGTGATCGAGCGCTGCGCGCCGTCGGCGCCGGCCGCGGCCACGCGCACGTGGCGCTCGCCGGCCGCGTCGTGGCCCTTCAGCAGCGCCTGGTCGATGACCTTCAAGCGCGCCGGCCAGACCCCGAACACCAGCGCCGCGTAGACCTTGGCCGTCTCGCGGGCGCGGAACTGGTCCTGCAGCGCGTTCAGCGCGCTGCGCTTCTTGGCCAGCAGCAGGATGCCGGAGGTCTCCTTGTCGAGGCGGTGCACCAGCTCGAGGAACTTCGCGTCGGGCCGCGCCCGGCGCAGCTGCTCGATGACGCCGAAGCTCACGCCGCTGCCGCCGTGCACGGCCACGCCGGCCGGCTTGTCGATGGCCAGCAGGTGCTCGTCCTCGAACAGCACGGCAAACTCCCGCGGAGGCGCCGTGGCCGCCAGCGGCTCGCCGTCGGGCCCGCCAGCAGCGGCCGGCAGGCGCAGCGGCGGCAGGCGCAGCACGTCGCCCTCGGCCACGCGGCTGTCGGCGCTGGCGCGGCCCTTGTTCAGCCGCACCTCGCCGCTGCGGATGATGCGGTAGACGTGCGTCTTGGGCACGCCCTTGAGCAGCCGCAGCAGCACGTTGTCCAGGCGCTGGCCGGCGCTCTCGGCGTCCACCGTCAGCCATTGCACGGCGGGCGGGGCCTCGCCGGGGGGTGCTGCCGCGGATTTGGCGCGTATACTGCGCAACGTCACATTCAGGCCGTAAGTGCTTGATTTTTCGGAAGTCTACGCGGGCACCGCGGTTGAACGTGACACGGCAGCGCCGCATCGGAACGGTCCGGCAGGCGCGGCCAAGAGCGGATGCAACGCCCTCCCGGCGGCCGAGGCCGTGTCCCCACGTGACACGGCGCGACGGCCGGGGTGGTGGCAGAGCGTCGTGAGAGAACCCACCGCCCCGTCGACACCGCACGGGGCCCCGAACAGATTGAAGGGCGCCAGACGCGCCCCCCGCGCCGATGCACGGGAGTGGCGTCTGGAACCCGCGCTGACGGCAGCCCATCGGTCGCCCGTGAACCCCCGCCTCCCTCCCACCCACCGCCCCCGCAGGCCCCGGACCGGCATCGTCGCCGAGCGCCCGGCCGTCGCGGCCTCGGCGGGCCGTGCGCCGCGCGATCCGCGGCCCGGGCCGGGTGGCAGGGCCGGCGGGCCACGCGCACCGCGGCCGCCGGCAGCGCACGCGCCAACGCTGCGCGCCTGAACCGCCGTCTCCTCGCCGGAGCGGCGCGCCACGCGCAGTCCAGGGCAATTCGGGCCGGCTTCGGCCGCAGCACCAGGGTTTTCGTCGCGGGCGTCTCGTGCATCGGGAGTCATCCCGCGCCAGGGCCCGCAGGGCCTGGTGCGGCACCGGAGTGCACATGAAGAGAATGCTCATCAACGCCACGCAGCCCGAAGAGCGGCGCCTGGCGATCGTCGACGGCCAGAAGCTGCTCGACTTCGAGACCGAGATCGAGGGCCGCGAACAGCGCAAGGGCAACATCTACAAGGCGGTCATCACGCGCGTGGAGCCCAGTCTCGAGGCCTGCTTCGTCGACTACGGCGAAGACCGCCACGGCTTCCTGCCCTTCAAGGAAATCAGCAAGAACTACTTCCGCGAGGGCGTCAGCGCCCGCGACGCCACCATCAAGGAGGCCGTCAAGGAAGGCGACTCGCTGCTGGTGCAGGTCGAGAAGGAAGAGCGCGGCAACAAGGGCGCGGCGCTGACCACCTTCGTCAGCCTGGCCGGCCGCTACCTGGTGCTGATGCCCAACAACCCGCGCGGCGGCGGCGTCAGCCGGCGCATCGAGGGCGAACAGCGCGAGGAGCTCAAGGAGGCCCTCGACCAGCTCGAGTACCCCAAGGGGATGAGCCTGATCGCCCGCACCGCCGGCATCGGCCGCACCGCCGCCGAGCTGCAGTGGGACCTGAACTACATGCTCAAGCTCTGGGACGCCATCGACGGCGCCGCCAAGGCCATGAACAAGCCGGAGCTCATCTACCAGGAGAGCACGCTCGTCATCCGCGCGATCCGCGACTACTTCTCGGCCGACATCGGCGAGATCCTGATCGACACCGACGACATCTATGAACAGGCGCGCCAGTTCATGGAGCACGTGATGCCCGAGTCGGCGCACCGCGTGAAGCGCTACCGCGACGACGCGCCGCTGTTCAGCCGCTTCCAGATCGAGCACCAGATCGAGACGGCCTTCAGCCGCACCGTCAACCTGCCCTCGGGCGGCGCCATCGTCATCGACCACACCGAGGCCCTGGTGGCGGTGGACGTGAACTCCGCGCGCGCCACGCGCGGTGGCGACATCGAGGAAACCGCCACGCGCACCAACCTCGAGGCCGCCGACGAGATCGCGCGGCAGTGCCGGCTGCGCGACCTGGGCGGCCTGATCGTCGTCGACTTCATCGACATGGAGGAGAGCAAGAACCGCCGCGAGGTCGAGCAGCGCCTGCGCGACGCGCTGCGCTACGACCGCGCCCGCGTGCAGTTCAGTTCCATCAGCAAGTTCGGGCTGCTGGAGCTCTCGCGCCAACGCCTGCGCCCGGCGCTGAGCGAAGGCAACCACATCACCTGCCCGCGCTGCAACGGCACTGGCCACATCCGCGACACCGAGAGCAGCGCGCTGCAGATCCTGCGCATGGTGCAGGAAGAGGCCATGAAGGAGAACACCGCCGCCGTGCACGTGCAGGTGCCGGTGGAGGTGACGAGCTTCCTGCTCAACGAGAAGCGCAGCGAGATCACGAAGATCGAACTCAAGCAGCGCGTGACCGTGCTGCTGGTGCCCAACAAGCACCTGGAGACGCCGAACTACAAGCTCGAGCGGCTGCGCCACGACGACCCGCGCCTGGAGAGCCTGCAGGCCAGCTACACGATGATCGAGGAGCCGGACGAGGAGGTCGGCATCACGCGGCGCGACAAGGCCGGCAAGGCCCGCCAGGAGCCCGTGATCAAGGGCGTGCTGCCCGACCAGCCGGCCCCGCCGCCGCCCTCGCCCCCCGCGCCGGCTCCTGCGCCGGTGGCGGTGGCGCCGATGCCGGTGCCCGCGCCGGCCGTGCCCGTGCCGCCGCCGCCGATGGTGCCGGCCGCCGGCAGCGGCTTCTTCGGCTGGGTCAAGAAGCTCTTCGGCAGTGCGCCCGCCCAGGCCCCGGCGCCCACGGCGGCCCCGGCCGTGGCCGCCCCCGTGGCCGCGCCCGCCCCGGCCGAGGCCAAGCCCGCCGGCGAGCGGCGAGATGGCCGTCGCGGCGAGCGCAATGACCGCAACGATCGTGGCGACCGTGGCGAGCGTGGCGAGCGTGGCGGCCGTGGCGGCCGTGGTGGCCAGCGCGACGGCGGCCGCGACGGCCAGCCGGCGCGCGGCGAACGAGCCGAGCGCGGCACCGAACGCAACGGCGACCGCCGCGGCCCGCGCCCGGAGCGCGCGCCCCGGCCCGACGAGGCGTCGGCCGGCGGTATCGCGCAGCCCTTCGTCGACACCATCCCCGTGCCCATCCCGCCCGGCAGCCAGCCGGCCGAGGGTGCCGAGGGCGAAGGCCGCGATGGCGGCCGGCGCCGTCGCCGCCGCGGCGGCCGCGACCGTGGCGAGGGCCGCCCGGCCGACGAGGCCCAGCAGGGCCTGCTGCCCGAGGGCACCGAGTCCGCCGAAGCCGCACCCGCGGCGGAGGCGGTCGCCGAGGGCGAGGCCCCAGCCAACGGCGCGCGCGCCGATGCGGTGGAGGGCGAGCGCACCGAGGGCGAGCGTGCCGAGGGCGATCGTGGCCGGCGCCGCCGGGGCGGCCGCGGCCGCAACCGCGATCGCCAGGCCGAGGGCGGCGAGCAGCCGTCTGCCGAGGCGGCCGAGGGCGGCGAGCCCACCGCGGCCGAGCGCGACGACGAGGCCCCGGCGCCCGTGGCCGAAGCCCCCGAGCGGGCTCGTGCCCCTGGCGCGGCACCCGCTGCGCCCGCCGCAGCGGCCGCGCCGGCCAGCGCCGAGCCAGCCGCGGCACCACCCACTGCGGCCCGCAAGGTCGAGCCGATCCGCATCGAGCCCTTCCAGCTGCCCACCGAGGCCCTGGCCTCGCTGGCCGCTGCGGCGGGCCTGGACTGGGTGCAGTCCGACGCCGGCAAGATCGCGGCCGTGCAGGCCGCGATGGCGGCCGAGCCCAGGCCCGTGCATGTTCCGCGCGAGCCCAAGCGTCACGTGCTGGTGGACGACGGCCCGCTGGTGCTGGTGGAGACGCGCAAGGACCTCAGCCAGCTCAAGCTGCCGTTCGACCAGGCCGCGGGCTGATCGAGCCCCCGGCCGCTGGCGCCGCGTTCAGCGCGGCGCCAGCGCCAGCAGGGCCAGGTAGCCGGCGCAGCCGGCCAGCAGCGCCACCACGCCCCGCCGCGTGGTCCACCACACCGCGGCCAGCAGCAGCGCCGAGAGCAGCCGCGCGTCGGTGAGCACGGCCATGGGCGCCACGCCCTCGGCCAGCAGGCTGCTGCGCAGGATCTCCGGCAGCGTGATGGCCACCAGCGCCGCCAGCGGCGCGGCGCGCAGCGCGCGCTCCAGCGTGCCCCGCGGCTGCCAGCGCGCCGGCAGCACCAGGAAGAAGCAGCGCGCCACGAGCGTCACGCCCACCAGCGCCAGCAGCAGCACCCACAGCTCGAGATCGCCGTAGCCGGACACGGTGCGCGGCTCCTCAGCGCGGCGCCGCGGCCGCGGCGCGGTCGCGGCCCACCCACAGCGCGGCGGCCACGCCGGCCAGCACGGCGGCGACGGTGCCCAGCCGCTGCGGCCAGTCCAGCGTGGCCAGCGCCACGCCGGCGCTGGCCAGCGCCGCGGCCCAGGCCGGGCGGCCCGCCAGCAGCGGCAGCGCGATGCCGAACAGCGCCAGCACGCCCAGGTAGCCCAGCTCGGGGCCGTAGGGCAGCCGGTCGGCCAGCACGATGCCGGCCACCGAGGCGGCGGTCCAGGTCAGCCAGGTGGCGACGTTGGCGCCCCACAGGAAGGCCACGCGCTGCACCAGCCGCCCCTGCCGCCGCCGCAGCATCAACGCCGCCAGCGGGCCGTCGATGGTGACGAAGCCGATGGCCAGCCGGTGCGCCAGCGGCAGCCGGCGCAGGTGCGGCGCCAGCGTGGCCGAGTAGACGACGAAGCGCAGGTTGGCCACCAGCGCCGTCAGCAGCAGCGTGGCCACGGCCACGCCGGCGGCCAGCAGCGGCAGCACCGCCAGCTGCGAGGTGCCCGAGTACACGGCGAAGGTCATCCACAGCGCGGGCACCAGCTCCAGGCCCACCTTCACCATGGCGATGCCGGTGGCCAGGCCCCAGGCCGCCATGCCGGGCAGGCTGGCCACCACCGCGCGCAGGCCGGCCGCGAAGGCCGCGCGCCGCACGGCGCGGGCAGCGATCACGCGGTGGCCGGCGGTGCCGCCAGGCCGAGTTCCTCGGCCATCTGGCGGCGCATCACGAACTTCTGCGCCTTGCCCGTCACCGTCATCGGGATCTCGGCGACGAAGCGCACGTGGCGCGGCACCTTGTAGTGCGCGATCTGGTCGCGGCAGAAGGTGCGGATCTCGTCCTCGGTGGCCTGCGCGCCCGGCTTGAGCACGATCCAGGCGCAGACTTCCTCGCCGTAGCGCTCGTCGGGCACGCCGAAGACCTGCACCTGACCCACCGCCGGGTGGCGGAACAGGAACTCCTCGACCTCGCGCGGGTAGACGTTCTCGCCGCCGCGGATGAGCATGTCCTTCACGCGGCCGACGATGTTGCAGTAGCCCTCGGCGTCGATCGTGGCCAGGTCGCCGGTGTGCATCCAGCCGTCGACCACGGCCTCGGCGGTGCGCTCGTCGTCGCCCCAGTAGCCCTGCATCACGCTGTAGCCGCGCGTGCACAGCTCGCCCGTCTGGCCCACCGGCACGGTGCGGCCCTCGGCGTCGACGATCTTCACCTCCAGGTGCGGCATCACGCGGCCGACGGTGGCGACGCGCCGCTCCAGCGGGTCGTCGGTGCCGCTCTGGAACGACACCGGCGAGGTCTCGGTCATGCCGTAGGCGATGGTGACCTCGCGCATGTTCATCTGCTGGTTGACGCGCTTCATCACCTCGATCGGGCACGGGCTGCCGGCCATGATGCCCCCGCGCAGGCTGCCGAGGTCGAACTCGGCGAAGCGCGGGTGGTCGAGCTGCGCGATGAACATCGTCGGCACGCCGTGCAGGTGGGTGCAGCGCTCGCGGTGCACCGCGGTCAGCGTGGCCAGCGGGTCGAAGCCCTCGCCAGGGAAGACCATCGTGCCGCCGGTCACGGTGCTGGCCAGGCTGCTCATCACCATGCCGAAGCAGTGGTACAGCGGCACCGGGACGCACAGGCGGTCGCCCTGCCCGTAGCCCATGGTGCGCGCCACGTCGCGGGCGTTGTTGACGACGTTGTGGTGCGTGAGCGTGGCGCCCTTGGGCGCGCCAGTGGTGCCGCTGGTGAACTGGATGTTGATGGCGTCGCGGCAGCCGAGCGTGGCGCCGATGCGGCGCGCCTCGGCCACGCCGTCGGCGTCGGCCAGCGCCAGCACGCGCGGCAGGTTGAACATGCCGGGCGTGGCCTCGTCGCCCATGCGGATCACGCAGCGCAGCTCCGGCAGCCGGGCCGACTGCAGCTCGCCGGGCGCGCAGTGCGCGAGCTCGGGCGCCAGCGACTGCAGCATGCGCAGGTAGGCGCTGGTCTTGAACTCCGGCGCGCTGATCACGCCCTTGCAGCCCACCTTGCGCAGCGCGTACTCGAGCTCGGCCAGGCGGTAGGCGGGGTTGATGTTCACCAGCACGACGCCGATGCGCGCGGTGGCGTACTGCGCCAGGATCCACTCCGGGCGGTTGGGCGCCCAGATGCCGAGCCGGTCGCCCCGGGCGAAGCCCAGCCGCAGCAGCGCGGCGGCCAGGCGGTCGCTCTCGTCGCGCAGCTGCGACCAGGTCCAGCGCACGCCGGCGTCGACGAAGACGCAGGCCTCGGCGTCGGGCAGTCGCCCGGCGGTGGCGTCGAGCCAGGCCGGGATCGTCAGGTCCGACAGCGGCGGCTCGGCCGCGCCGCGCACGTGGGACAGGCCGCCGGCAGGGCGGCGCGGGTCGCTGGTCGGGCTCGTCATGGGGCTTCCCGGGAAGGCTTCAGGTCGACGCCGCGTAGTGTGGCATCAGCGCTGCGGCTCGCTGGCCGGCAAGCCGAAGCTCGGCGGCGGCTCCTCCTCGTCCTCTTCCATCGGCGTGATGTTGAGGTCGACGTTCTGCGTGTCGAGCTTCTTCTGCTCGCCCAGCCCCATCAGCACGACCTGCGGGTTGAACAGGACCACCGCCACCATCACCAGCTGCAGCGCGACGAAGGCGACGGCGCCCTTGTAGATGTCGCCGGTGCGGAAGGCGGGGATCGGCTTGCCGGTGACCTTGTCGACGTAGTCCTTCTTCGGCGCCACGCTGCGCAGGTAGAACAGCGCGAAGCCGAACGGGGGCGTCAGGAACGAGGTCTGCAGGTTCATCGCCACCATCACGCCGAACCAGATCAGGTTGATGTCCAGCTCGCGCAGAACCGGCAGCAGCAGCGGCAGCAGGATGAAGGCGATCTCGAAGAAGTCGATGAAGCAGCCGAGCACGAAGATCAGCGCGTTCACGAACAGAAGGAAGCCCAGCTCGCCGCCGGGCAGCGCCGCGAACAGCGACTTCACCCACACCGGGCCGTCGATGGCCTGGAAGGTCAGCGCGAAGATCGTCGAGCCGATCAGCACGAACAGCACGAAGATCGACAGCTTGGCCGATGCGTCCAGCCCCTGGCGCAGCAGCGTCATCGTGAGCCGCCGCCGCCCCAGCGCCAGCAGCACCGAGCCCACCGCGCCCATCGCCCCGCCCTCGGTGGGCGTGGCGATGCCCAGGAAGATGGTGCCCAGCACCAGGAAGATCAGCAGCAGCGGCGGGATCAGCACGAAGGTGACCTGGCGGGCCAGTTCCGACAGCCAGTCGGTGCGCAGCACCTTGTGGTCGATCACGGACGCCAGCCATGCGAAGCCGATGGCCGCCATCAGCGACATCACCACCTTCTCGTCGGTGGGCGCGGCGAAGTCCGGATCCGCGCCGAACACCAGCCGGATCGACGGGTAGGCCGTGAACACCGCCCAGCCGACGACCGCGCTGGCCACCGTCAGCACCGCCAGTGACTTGTGGCCGGTGGCGCCGTTGGGCTCGTGGTAGACCAGCGCCTCCGGCGGCAGCGCCGGCAGCCAGCGCGGCCGCACCACGGCCAGCACCAGCATCGCGACGATGTAGATGGCCACCAGCGCGAAGGCCGGGATGAAGGCGGCGCGGTACATGTCGCCCACGCTCTGGCCGAGCTGGTCGGCGATGACGATCAGCACGATCGACGGCGGGATGATCTGCGCCAGCGTGCCCGAGGCCGTGATCACGCCCGCCGCCAGCGGCCGGTTGTAGCCGTAGCGCAGCATGATCGGCAGCGAGATCAGACCCATCGCGATGACCGACGCGGCCACCACGCCGGTGGTGGCGGCCAGCATGGCGCCGACCACGATGACGGCGACGGCCAGGCCGCCGCGCATCGGGCCGAACACCTGCCCGATGGTCTCCAGCAGGTCCTCGGCCATGCGGCTGCGCTCGAGGATCAGCCCCATGAACGTGAAGAAGGGGATCGCGAGCAACACGTCGTTGCTCATGATCCCGTACAGGCGCAGCGGCAGGGCGCTGAAGAACGCCGCCGGCACCAGCGCCAGCTCCACCGCGATCCAGCCGAACACCATGCCGGTGGCGGCCAGGGCGAAGGCCACCGGGAAGCCCGTCAGCAGGAACAGCAGCAGCGAGCCGAACATGATCGGCGCGAGGTTGTCGGCCAGGAAGCTCACGGGCGGCCTCCCGGGGCGGCGGACGCGGCGGAAGCTTCAGCCTCGGCCTGCAGTTCCTCCAGCAGCTTCTCTTCCTCGGTCTTTTCGGGCTCGGCGTGCGGGTCGGACGCACGACCGGCCAGGAAGGCGATGCGCTTGAACAGCTCCGACAGGCCCTGCGCGAACCGCAGCCCGAAGCCGATCGGCACCAGCACGTACAGCGGCCAGCGGATCAGGCCGCCGGGGTTGGCCGAGACCTCCATCGTGTCGATGGCCTTGTCGATCGAGGGCAGCGAGGTCCAGGCGACGAACACGCACAGCGGCAGCAGGAACACCGTGATGCCCACCACGTCGATCCACACCTGCACGCGGCGCGGCAGGCGCCCGGCGATGACGTCGATGCGCACGTGCTGGTCGTGCAGGAAGACGTAGCCCGCGCCGAGCATGAACACGGCGGCGAACAGGTACCACTGCAGCTCGAGCCACGCGTTCGAGCCGATGTCGAAGGTGTAGCGCAGCAGCGCGTTGACGGTGCTGATGACAACGGCCGCCAGGAGCAACCAGTAGACGGTGCGGCCGACCCGCTCGGTGAGCCAGTCGACCCCCCGGCTGTAGGCCAGAAGTGCGTTCAAGGTGATCCCCTTCGTTCTTTTCGTTGCCCGGCTGCCTCATGGGTAACGCCCGGGAGCCCGTCTCCTGGGGCTCCCGGGCAGGCGGCAGGGCCGGGCCCTGCGCCGCGTCAGCCGCGCAGCACGTTGGCCATGAAGTCGTCGAAGCTGTTCTCGGTGAAGCGCATCCAGCTCACCGCCTCGCGCTGGAAGGCGGAGTAGTGGTCGTGCATGCGCTTGAAGTTGGCATTGCCGGCGCCGATCTCCTGGTACATCGTCTGCGAGGCGCGGTAGAAGGCCTCCATCAGCGGGCGCTGGAACGGCCGCACCTGGGTGCCGGCGGCGATCAGGCGGCGCAGCGCGGCGGCGTTGCGGCCGTCGTACTTGGCCATCATGTCGGCGTTGGCCTCGTGGGCCGCGGCGGTGAAGATGGCGCGGTACTCTGGCGTCAGGGCGTCCCAGGCGCGGTTGTTGACCAGCCAGCCCAGCGCTGCGCCGCCCTCCCAGAAGCCGGGGTAGTAGTAGAAGCGCGCGACCTTGTTGAAGCCGAGCTTCTCGTCGTCGTACGGGCCCACCCACTCGGTGGCGTCGATGGTGCCGCGCTCCAGCGCCGGGTAGATGTCGCCGCTGGCGATCTGCTGCGGCACCGCGCCCATCGCAGCCCACAGCCGGCCGCCCAGGCCCGAGATGCGCATCTTCAGGCCCTTGACGTCGTCGGGGGTGTTGACCTCCTTGCGGAACCAGCCGCCCATCTGCGCCCCGGTGTTGCCGGAGAGGATGTAGCGCATGCCCTGGCCGCGCAGCCAGTCGTTGAAGACCTTCTCGCCGCCGCCTTCCTTCCACCAGGCGTTGTGCTGGCGGAAGTTCATGCCGAAGGGGATGCAGGTGCCGAAGGCCCAGGCCGGATCCTTGCCCACGTAGTAGAAGGCCGCGGTGTGCGAGCACTCCACGGTGCCGGCCTGCACGGCGTCGGCGGCCTGCGGCATCGGCACGATCTCGCCGGCCGGCGCCACCGTGATCTGGAAGCGGCCACCGGTGGCCTCGCTGATGCGCTTGGCGGCGTCCTCGGCCGAGCCGTAGATGGTGTCCAGGGCCTTCGGGAAGCCCGAGGAGCAGCGCCAGCGCACGGTGGGCTGGGCCTTGACGATGGCCGGGGCCGCGAGGGCCACGGCGCCGACGCCAGCGCCGACGCTGGCCTTGGTGATGAACGAACGGCGTTCCATGAGGTCGGTCTCCGATTGATTGAAGGCGATTGGTTGCGAGCGGAAGGCCCAGGCTTGATGGGGGTTTGTCCTGGACAACGCGGCCGAACACTACCGACGCCACACTGCAAACCAAAGTCGATTTACTGGCCACCTGAACTCCATAAACTGGAAGTGACAGCGATGCAGCACCTGAACTACAAGCACCTGCATTACTTCTGGACGGTGGCGCGCTGCGGCGGGGTGGCCAAGGCCGGCGAGAAGCTCAACGTCACGCCGCAGTCGATCAGCACGCAGATCGCGCAGCTGGCCTCGAGCATCGGCGCGCCGCTGTGGCGCCGATCGGGCCGAACGCTCGAGTTGACCGACACCGGCAACCTCGTGCTCGAGTACGCCGACCGCCTGTTCAGCGTGGGCGAGGAGCTCAAGGAGGCGCTGCGCGAGCGCCCGGGTGCGGTGCAGAGCACGCTGCGCGTGGGCGTCACCGGCTCGGTGGTCAAGGTCGTGGCCTACCGCATCCTCGAGCCCGTGATCCGGCTGGAGCCGCCGCACCGGCTGCTGTGCCGCGAGGGGCGCTTCAACGAGCTGCTGTCGCAGCTGGCGATCCAGCAGCTCGACGCCGTGATCAGCGACCGCGCGATGACGTCCACGCTGAACGTGCGCGGCTTCAATCACCTGCTGAACGAAGGGGGAGTCACCTTCCTCGGCACTGCGGCGCTGGCGCAACGCTCGCGCAAGCGCTTCCCGGCCAACCTGCACGGCGCGCCGATGCTGCTGCCCGGCGGCGACTCGGCGATGCGCCCGCAGCTGATGCGCTGGTTCGACCGCCACGGCATCAAGCCCCACGTCATCGGGGACTTCGACGACACCGCGGTGATGAAGGCCTTCGGCCAGGGCGGTGCGGGCATCTTCCCCATGCCCACCATGGTGGCGGCCGAGACGGCGCGCCAGTTCCAGGTCGTGCCGCTGGGCCAGACCGACGAGGTGGTGCACCAGGTCTGGGCCGTCACCTGCGAGCGGCGCATCACCAGCCCGGCCGTGCGGGCCATCTCCGAGGCGGCGCGGCAGCGCCAGGCGGCGGACCCGGCCACGCAGTCAGCCCCGGGCTGAGCCCGCTCCTACCCTGGGCTGAGCCTTCCACAGTCAGGCCCTGCCCGCCGGGCTGCGGCCGAGCGTCGAGCAATCGGGCGAGCGCTGGTTCGAGCCCGAGCTGTGGCGCTTCCGCGGCGAGCTGTGGCCCGCGCACCGCGCCGACGACCTGCGGCGCGCGCGCGACCTGGCGCGCCACCAGCGGGCCGGCGGCCTGCTGCGGCGCGCCGAAGCAGCGCTGGCGGCGCACGAGGCGGATTCGTCGGCCGGCGCGCTCAGGCCAGGCGGCTGATGCCCAGCGCCAGCAGCACGACCACGACCACACCCAGGGGCGAGACACGGTGCCAGGCGCCCTGCCAGGGCTTCGGCGGCGGCGGCACCGGCAACTGTGACCGCAGCGGCTGGGCCGAGGCCAGCAGGTGCGCGCTGAGCAGCGTCGCGTCGAGCCGGCGCGACAGCCGCCGCCGCCACTGGAAGTAGGACTCGGCGCCCTGGCGCCGGGCGTAGCCGCCGATGCGCAGCACGCGCCACTGGGCACTCGGATCGGCCAGGTTGGGCGACGAGGCGGCGATGCGGGCCGCGCAGTCCGCCAGGATGCCGTGCAGGCAGTCGAGGTCGGTGTCGTCATTGACGAGCAGCGTCACGCGCGACAGCGGCACACGGTCCAGCAGCTGGCCCAGTTCCCAGGCGCAGCCGGCGTTGGCGGGCGACAGCGCGGTCAGGTCCATCACCACGGCATCGCTGCGGTCCAGCAGGCCCCGCACGGCCAGCTGCCAGGTGTCGTTGGCGCACTGGAAGGACAGGCTGCCGAATCGCAGCGCCCCGTCGGGCGTCACCGGTGCGGCAGCCAGCCGCTGCCGCACCTCGGCGTCGGTCTTGGCCAGCACCTCGTCGAGGCGGCCTGCGGCCACCGCCGCCTGCACGTCGTCGCGCTCGCCGATGGTGTCCGGCCCTTCCAGGTACTCGATGAGGCCCACGCCGCGCCAGGGCGCGATCAACTCCGCGAAGTCCTGGAAGCTGGCGGCGCCGAAGACGCGCAGCAGCGTCAGCCGCGCCGGTGCCGGCACCGGGTGTCGCCGCCCCAGCCGCCCCAGCGCCAGGTGAAGGCCCAGCCACTGCAGCAGCACCCAGCCGGCCAGCAGCAGGCCGGGCTCCGGCGGCAGGTGAAGGGCCAGGCTCAGCAGCCCCACGCGGGCGACGGTGGCGATCCAGCGCGGCAGCACGGGGGCCAGGCTGCCCTCGGGGTCGAAGGCCAGCGCCTTCAAGGACACGCCGGCCATCAAGGGCAGACCGCCCAGCACGGCGAAGACGAGGATCAGTGTGCCCACCGCCTGCTCGTCGAGCGTCGGCATCCAGCCCACGGATGCCATCGCAGCCATGGCCCCCAGCAGCGCCGCCCCGCCGGCCACCAGCACGGCGGTGGCCCCCCAGTGCAGGCGGTGCAGCGCGCGGCGGCGGGCCCCGGGGCGGCGCAGCAGCGCCAGCAGCCCGGGGTCGGCCTCGGGCAGGGCATCGCCGTCGGTCAGCAGCACCGGCGGCGGCGGGCGGCCGCCCGCTTGCGTTGCTTGCGCGGCGGCAGGCGGCACGCTCATCGCCGCATCGCCCAGCGCCCGGCGGCCCGCCTGCTGCAGCGCCGCAAGATGCGCACTGACCGCCCGCACCACGTCCCGGGGCTCCACGTGCTGCCGCGCCAGCCAGACCAGGGCCTGCCACGCGGCCAGCAGCAGCAGGCCCAGGACGCCCCAGCCGTCCCCGCCCCAGCGGCCCACCAGCGCGGCCAGCGTGCCGTAGACGGTGCCGACCAGGGCCACACGCTGCCAGGGCCTGGCGGCCAAGGCCGCCTGTGCGGCGTGGGCGGCCAGCCGCGGTGGCGAAGGGTGGGCCGCGGCCCGCGCGGCGATGCTGCGGCGGGCCCGCACCACCTGCCAGGCCTCGAAGGCCGCCGACGCCGCCGCGAAGACCAGCGCCAGGGCGGCGGCCGGGCTGTGCAGGAAGTCGGCCAGCCGGCTTGGGGGCAGCAACACGGCCAGCGCCGCCACCGCCAGGGCTCCGCCCAGCACCGCCGAGCCCACCGGAGCGGGCGGGTCGGGCACGGCGTCGGCTGCTGCGTCGTCCGCCTGGGTGTGGAGGCCGGCTGGGGGCGCATCGGTGGCCGCGGTATGCGCCGGCACGGCATCGAGCGCGTGCAGGGGCGCCTCCACGTGCGGGTACTCCGGGACCTTCACGTCCGGGCCGTGTTGCACCCAGTCAGGCTCCAGCGTCCGGCTGGCCAGGCCGGCGGCGATGGCGCGGCGCAGGGCCGCCCACAGCTCGGGGCGCTCGCGCTGGCAACTGTCGAGCAGGGCCTGGGCCTGTGCCACCGGCGCCGCGCCGCGCTGGGCCTCGGCGTGGTCGTGCAGGGCGTAAGTGTCGCGCACGGTGAGGCCACCGCGGGTGTGCGCCGCCTGGTCGTAGTGGAGGTAGCCGGCCAGACCCCGCGACACCAGGCCGTGCTGCACCAGCCGCACGGCGCGGCCCCGTGGCTGATAGCTGTCGGCGGCCAGCCAGTCGCGCACGATCGAGGCCAGGTCCTGGTCTCCCAACGGCCGCAGGCGGTCTTCCAAACTATCCGCGGGCCACGCCGCGTCATCGCCCGGCCGCGCCCGCACGCGAACCAACTCGTTGTCATCTTCGATCGCCCGCGCGAGCTGCAGGTGACCGGCGGCCTCGCCGGCCAACAGCGCGCAGATCAGCGCCTGGTCGGTCCACAGCGGCAGGTCCGCCCGGGCTGACTGCCCCAGCAGACAGGTCGTGTCAGCAACGGCCAGCCGACGCGACGAGTCCATGCCTCGCCGTGCCCACTGCCACCAGGACAGCAAGCCGAGCCCTGCGGCGATGGAGCCCACCGCCCATGGCCAGACCGGGCTGCCATCGGTAGTGTCCGGAGGCCAGACCAGCCAAGCGCTGCCCAGGGCAAGCAGCGCGGCGCCCCAGCCGACCTTGCCGCCATGGGCGGCCCACTCGGCCGCAAGCCCCTTCGGCGGAGGCGGCAACGGCGCGAAGCGCTCGGAATGCAGCAGCACCGCGTCGCTGGGCGTCCATGGGATGCGGTCGCCCGCGGCCGCGTCACCACCCTGCGCCCCAGCCGCGGCAGCATCCATCAGCTGTAGAGGAGCGCGACGGTCTCGGCGTCGCCGTCCGACAGCCGGGCCGATGGCGTGAAGGCCTTGCCGCTGGTCGTCCAGCTCGCGGCGATGGGGTAGATCATCACCGACACCGGGTCGAAGGGCGTGGCGACCAGGTCGGAGCGCTCGTAGGACTCGAAGACGTTGGCATCCACCGTGGCGCGGTCCCAGAGGTTGGGCTCGCCGCCCAGGTCCTCGTAGACGGCCTGCTTGCGCCAGCGGATCCTGGCGTCGGGGTGCACGTGCTCGTGCACGAAGCCCAGCGCGTGGCCGAACTCGTGGATGACGAGGCTGTTGAAGTCGTCGTCGGACGACTCCAGCGAGACGTCGCCCAGGTTCATCGTCGGCTGGCCACCGCGGATCTCCAGGCAGTCGCGGCCAACGTAGGACCAGTTGCCGGCCCTGGGCCGGAAGGTGACGCGCAGCGGGGCATCGTGCGGGTCGTCGGTCTCGACGATGTCCAGCTGCACGCCGGGCACCAGCCACTGGCGGGCGGCGTGCAGGGTGCGCTCGCGCAGCGCCGGCGCGGCCTGCGCGAAGTGCACCTTGAGCACCGTGCCCCGGGGCCAGCACTTGGCCTGCTCGGCCACGCCCTCCAGGGCGGCAAAGGCTGCGCAGGTGGACAGCCGCGTGCCCAGCGGCACGTCGCGGGTGGCGCAGATCCAGGGCGTGCGGGGGGTGTCGGTCATCGGTCCTCCGGTCGGGCTGGGGTGGGGAGTCAGGTGCGCCGGGCGATGGCGGCACGGATGGCGTCGATGCGGATGCCCTGGTTGGCCGCCAGCCGCCCCGGCTTGCCGCCCAGGCGGGGCAGCACCGGGCTGCCGGCGTGGTGCAGCGCGACCAGCTCCCAGCGGTCGTCGAAGACCGGGCTGCCCGAACTGCCGCGCTCGGTCGGGGTGCGGTACTGCACCCGCGTCTCGTCGATGTCGATGAGCAGGTTGTCCTGCAGCGAGAAGCTCAGGCCGCCGCCCAGCGGATGGCCCACGGCGTAGAGGCGGCCGTCGGCGCGCGGCGGCACCTCGGCCACCGGCACCGGGCGCGCGCCGGGCACCGGCCGGTTCAGCCGCACCACCGTGGTGTCGAGCTCGCCGATGCGGGAGTGGAACAGCATCTCGGCCACCCGCCTGTGCTGGCCGGCCGCGCCCTCGGCAGCCTCGAAGGTAACGACGACTTCCTGCGGCCTGAGCGCGATCGCTACCTCGGGCGTGGGGCTGATGACGTGGGCGTTGGTCACCAGCACCGGCTCGTCACCCCAGTCGGGGCACAGCTCGCGGCCCTCGACGAGGAAGCCCGTGCCGTCGCCACGGCTGGGGTCGCGGCCGATGCGGGCCACCGCGGTGCAGCGCTCCAGGCCGCGGCGGTACCAGTCCAGCGTGACGTAGCGGTCGGTGCCGAAGACGCGCTGCAGGTCGGTGGTCTGCAGGCCGCGCAGATCGGCCTGCAGCTCGGTCGCCGGCGCCCGCAACTCGCCGCCGTCGCGCTGCATCAGCGCCGCACGCAGCAGCTGCACCAGGGCCTGCAGCGTGGGGTGCACCGGGCCCGGGCCGGCCAGCTGCCACACCTCGGTCATCTGGCGCAGCGTGCTGGCCATCTCGAAGGCATCGGCCCGCGGGTCGTCGGTGTAGCGCCGGGCCCAGGCCAGCGCGGCCTCGGGGCGGTCCAGCGCCACGCAGGCCTCCATGGCGGTGGCCAGGTCCCAGACCGCCAGGCCGCCGTCGGCATCGGCCTCTTCCAGCCGGCCGAGGATGCCCTCGGCCAGGGGGCCCACGGCCTCGCCGGGCTGCAGCGGGCCCGGGTCGGTGCCGTCGCGCGCCGCGCGGGCCAGCAGGGCCACGGCATTGATGCCGTGCCAGGGGTGACGCTGCGGTGCGGCGCGGTACGGCCCCAGGTAGCCCGCCAGGGCCTGCTGCAGCCAGGCGGCGGCACGGTCGGCACGGGCCGTGCCGTTGACGTAGAGCTGCTTGTGCACGCGGCCCAGCAGGCCCTGGGCCTCGGCCCATTCGCCGGGGTGATGGCCGTGCGTGGCGTCGGCCAGTGCGGCCAGCACCTGCTGGGCGGCGGTGTAGCGACCCTGGTCGATCAGCGCCTGCGCGTACTGGCGGCGCAACCCCGGGTGCTTGCCGCCCGCCTGCAGCAGCGCATCGGCCAACGCTTCCATCGCGCCGAAGCAGCGGCGGCGGCGCAGCAGGCCCAGCAGCTTCAGCGCGGTGAGATCGGGGTAAGGCTCGGCGGTGGCTGCCAGTCGGCGCTGCAGCGCGGTGCAGTGGGCGACGAGGCCGTCGTGGTCGCGTGCCGAGGCCAGCGCCTGGCAGATCGCCACATCGTCCTTGGCAGTTCCCATCGCCTCGCTCCTGCGGAACCCGGCCTGCGGCGCCCGGACCCCGGGCGCGGCGGCGTGTGTCGGTGGCAGACACCGCGGCGGCCCGGCCTGCGATGTCCCCTCTGTGTGGCGGGTAGTATGCAGGACGCTGCTCTGCAGCACGGCCGGCGCTGAACGTCCTTCGTCGGGGGCTTTATCACCGGGGGCTGGCCACCATCGGCGCAACCCCGCCACAGGTTCGAGGTGTTTTCTTGGATGGTCTTGATGCGGCGCCGCAGGGCGCCGATGACACGCCGCGCTGGCGCCGCGTGCTGATCCGCCTGCGCAAGCCGCTGCTGGTGCTGGCCGGGGTGGGCACCGTGCTCGGGGGCCTGGCCGGCTACCTGAACGCCTACCGGGCCGTCACGTCCGCCCCCGCGGCCCCGTCGGCGACGGCCACCGAGCAACTGCCGGCCGGCACCCTGTCGATCATGCTGCTGCCGCTGGCCAACCTCAGCGGCGACCCGGGCAAGGACTTCCTCGCCGAGGGCCTGACCGCCGCGCTGACGGCCGACCTCAGCCGCATCCAGGATGCGGTCATCGTGCCGCCACAGCCGGCACTGGCCATTCAGGCGCGCAACCTGGACCTGCGGACCCTTTACGCCACGACCCGGGTACGCTTCGTGCTGCAGGGCGGCGTGCAGCTCAGCGGCGATGCGATCCGGCTGACGATGCAACTGATCGATGCCGAGCGGCAGGTGCCGATGTGGAGCGAGCGGTTCGACGGCTCGCTGCAGCAGTTGTTCAAGCTGCAGGACGACTTCACCGGCCGCGTGCGCAGCGCCGTGGGGCCGGCCACGCTGCTGGCGCTGCAGAGCGAGGCCGAGAAGCGCAACTCCGAGCCCTCGGTCAGCGAGATGCTGCTGCGCGCCGCGGCGCTGGGCCAGCACCTGGACCGGTTCGACGACCTGGAACAGGCCGCGGGGCTGGCGCGCAGGGCGCTGCAGGCGGAGCCCGAGAACATGCGCGCCACGGCCACGCTGGCCCGCACCCTCTTCCTGCAGGTCTACAACTTCTCGTCGGCCGAGACCGGCTGGTCGACGCAGGACATCGACGCCCGGCTGGCCGAAGCCGCCACCCTGGCGCGGCGCGTCGTCGACCAGGGCGTGCGCGACCCGCGGATGTTCAGTGTGCTGTCGGGCCACGCGCTGCGCATCGGACAGCCCAGCGCCGCCCGCGACTGGGCCGAGCGCGCACTGCGCCTGGACCCCAATGGCGCGCAGACCCTGCTGTCGGTGGGCGACACGCTGGCCGCGCTGGGCGATGCCGAGACCGCCCGCCAGTACACGCTGAGGGCGCTGAGCCTGCAGCCGCCGTTCCCGGCCCCGGTGGCCGAGTACTTCAACCTCTCGCACTACGCCCGCCTGCTGGACCGCCCCGACGAGGCGCTGGACTGGGCGCGCAAGCTGCAGGCCGCCGCGCCGCAGAGCCCCTGGTCCTACCTGTCGCTGGCGCTGTCGCATGGCTGGGCCGGGCAGGCCGCCGAAGCGCAGGCCGCGGGCCGCGAGCTGCGCCGGCTGCTGCCGCGCGTGCGCATCGCCACCGATGTCTACGACGCCGCCTGGGAGCGCCCCTGGCCCGGCCGCGAGGCCGACTTCCAGGCCCACATCGAGCGCCGCATCGCGGCGGCGCGACTGGCCGGCATCCCCGAGTGACGCGGCACCGCCGCCCAGCCTCACCGATCAGCCACCCGCCCTGAAGCCGAGGAGACCCCCGTGAGCGCCGTGCCCGACATCGACGATTTCCTGGCCCACCTCGACCTGCCGGAGCCGCCGCACGGCTTCATCGGCCTCGAGTCCGCCGGCATCACGTTCGCGCAGGACACCGCCGAGGTCAAGGACGTGGGCTCGCAGATCGTCGAGTTCGACGCCGGCGTGCCCGCCACCGTGCGCGCTGCCGTGGCCGATGCGCTGCTGCTGGCCCAGCTGGCCGCCGACAAGGCCGCCAACGGCAGCAGCCACGTCGAGGCCTGGTACGAACGCTACCGGGCCACGCTGAAGAGCCTGGGCTGGCTGGAAAGCGGCATGGACTTCCAGCGCCGCGAGGCTGCCAACGACGGGGCCGACGTGCACGAGGCCATCCTCCCCGTGCTGACGGCCATGCTGGGGCCGGTGGCGGCCAGCGCGCCGCTCATCCTCTCGGTGCTGAACGGCCTGAAGCAGATGGACAAGGACGCGCCCTGGCTGACCCTGTTCGACCGCGCCACCGCCCACAGCCGCGGCGCCAAGTTCCAGATGGGCTACACCCGCTGCCAGGACGGCCACATCCGCGTCCACCTGATGGCCACCGCCGTCGAGGCCGCCCGCGAGGTGACGCAGATCCTGTTCTTCAAGTTCGCCCGCGAGAGCGCCACGCTGGTCACCGCCAGCACGCAGCTGGACATCGAGGTCGGCCGCCTGCTGCTGCACGCGCCCAAGATCGCGGCCCTGGTCGAGCCGCACCTGGCGAACAACATCGCGTCGATCGAGATCTGAGCGCTCCAGGCCCGGGGCGGGCCGTGGGCGCTCAGACCCGCTCGCCCACCCAGGCCGCCACCGAAGCCAGCGCCGCGGGCAGCGCCGCGGCGTCGGTGCCGCCGGCCATGGCCAGGTCGGGCTTGCCGCCGCCCTTGCCGCCCACCTGCTGGGCGACGAAGTTCACCAGCTCGCCGGCCTTGACGCGGCCGGTCTGGTCGGCCGTCACGCCGGCGGCCAGCTGCACGCGGCCGCCGTCCACCGCCGCCAGCACGATGGCCGCGCTCTTGAGCTTGTCCTTGAGCTTGTCCATGGTCTCGCGCAGCGCCTTCGCGTCGGCGCCCTGCAGCGTGGCCGCCAGCACCTTGATGCCCTTGACGTCGAGCGCCTGCGCGAGCAGGCCGTCGCCCTGCGACGCAGCCAGGCGGCTCTTCAGCGACTCGAGCTCCTTCTCCAGCGCGCGCAGCTGCTCCAGCACCGCCCCCACGCGGCCGGGCACCTCGGCCGGCGTGGCCTTCAGCAGGCCGGCCACGCGCGCCAGGCTCTTCTCCGCTTCGCCGACGTAGGCCAGCGCGTTGTCGCCCGTCACCGCCTCGACGCGGCGGATGCCCGCGGCCACGCCGCCCTCGGCCACCACCTTGAACAGGCCGATGTCGCCCGTGCGCGCCACGTGGGTGCCGCCGCAGAGCTCGCGGCTGGAGCCGATGTCGAGCACGCGCACGACGTCGCCGTACTTCTCGCCGAACAGCATCATCGCGCCGAGCTTCTGCGCCTCGTCCAGCGGCAGCACGCGCGCCTGCGTGGCCTGGTTGGCCAGGATCTCGGCGTTGACGATCTGCTCGATCCGCGCGAGCTGCTCGTCCGTCAGCGGCGCGTTGTGGCTGAAGTCGAAGCGCGTGCGCTCCGCGTTCACCAGCGAGCCCTTCTGCTGCACGTGCGCGCCCAGCACCTCGCGCAGCGCCTTGTGCATCAGGTGGGTGACGCTGTGGTTGCGCATGGTGCGCGCGCGCTGCGCGGCGTCCACGCGCGCCGTGAACACGTCGCCCACGGCCACCGTGCCCTCGACCACGCGGCCCTGGTGGCCGTGCACCGCGGCCTGCACCTTGACCGTGTCCTCGACGATCACGCGCGTGGTGGCGTTGCGCAGCTCGCCGGTGTCGCCCACCTGGCCGCCGCTCTCGGCGTAGAACGGCGTGTGGTCGAGCACGATCACCGCGTCGTCGCCAGCGCCGGCCTGCGCCACGGGCGAGCCGTCCACGTAGACGGCGACCACGCGGCTGGTCTCGCACACCAGGTGCTCGTAGCCGTGGAACTGAGTGTCGGCCCCGGCATAGGCCAGGCCTGACGCGACCTTGAACTTCGCCGCGGCGCGCGCCTGTTCCTTCTGGCGCGCCATCGCGGCCTGGAAGCCGGCCTCGTCGACGCTGACGCCGCGCTCGCGGCAGACGTCGGCCGTCAGGTCCAGCGGGAAGCCGTAGGTGTCGTGCAGCTTGAAGGCCACGTCGCCCGGCACGCCCTGCCCCGCGGCCAGCGTGGCCTCGAGGATCTCCATGCCGTTGGCGATGGTCTGGAAGAAGCGCTCCTCCTCGGCCTTCAGCACCTCGGTCACGCGGGTCATCTCGCGCCGCAGCTCGGGGTAGGCCTCGCCCATCTCAGCCGCCAGCGGCGCCACCAGCGTGTAGAAGAAGGGCTTGCGCGCGCCCAGCTTGTAGCCGTGGCGGATGGCGCGCCGCGCGATGCGGCGCAGCACGTAGCCGCGGCCCTCGTTGCCAGGGATCACGCCGTCGGCCACCGTGAAGCTGCAGGCGCGGATGTGGTCGGCGATGACCTTCAGCGACGGCGACGCGGCGTCCACCGCCGCGCCGCCGGCGGCGTGCTGCACCGCGTTGCGCGCCGCCGTCAGCAGCGCCACGAAGGTGTCGATCTCGTAGTTGCTGTGAACGTGCTGCAGCACCGCCGCCAGCCGCTCCAGGCCCATGCCGGTGTCCACGCTGGGCTTGGGCAGCGGGTGCATCACGCCGTCTTCGGTGCGGTTGAACTGCATGAAGACGTTGTTCCAGATCTCGATGTAGCGGTCGCCGTCCTGCTCGGGGCTGCCGGGCGGGCCGCCGGCGACCTCGGGGCCGTGGTCGTAGAAGATCTCCGAGCACGGGCCGCAGGGGCCGGTGTCGCCCATCATCCAGAAGTTGTCGGACATGTAGCGGCCGCCCTTGTTGTCGCCGATGCGCACGATGCGCTCCGGCGGCAGGCCGATGTCCTTGAGCCAGATGTCATAGGCCTCGTCGTCCTCGGCGTAGACGGTGGCCCACAGCCGTGAAGCCGGCAGCTTGAAGTGCACGGTCAGCAGCTCCCAGGCGTAGGCGATGGCGTCCTTCTTGAAGTAGTCGCCGAAGCTGAAGTTGCCCAGCATCTCGAAGAAGGTGTGGTGGCGCGCCGTGTAGCCCACGTTCTCGAGGTCGTTGTGCTTGCCGCCGGCGCGGATGCACTTCTGCGCCGAGGTCGCGCGCGTGTAGGGCCGCTTGTCGAAGCCCAGGAACACGTCCTTGAACTGGTTCATGCCGGCGTTGGTGAACAGCAGCGTCGGGTCGTCGCCCGGGATCACGGGGCTGGAGGCCACGACCTGGTGGCCCTTGCTCTCGAAGAAGCTCAGGAAGGTGGCGCGGATCTGGTTGGCGTTCATCGTTTCTCTCGGGTCGGGCGTTCAGCTGAAGGTCGTGAGGCCGATGCGGGCGGCGGCGGCGGCCAGGGCTCGGTCGCGCGTGGCCAGCGCAGCGGAAAACTGCACGGCCATCGTGATGTACGTGGCGTCGTAGGGCGTGAGTTCGTGTTCCTGCGCGGCGTCGAAGTGGCGCTGCGGCAGCGCGTGAGGCGGGCCCAGCACCTCCACGCTCAGGCTGGCGATGCGCTTGAACAAGGCCTCGGAGTCGTCGGTCGTCAGGCGGCCGCGGCGGATGTTCATGCGCAGCGCGCTGGCGATCTCCAGCGGCCAGATGAACGGCGCGGCCAGCTCGTCGGACAACACCGTGGCCACGCTGGCCGGTCGAGCCTCGTCGGGCATCACCAGCGCCATCGCGTACGAGGAGTCGAGGATGATCAACGCCGGCCCTCGCGCACCCACTCGAGGATCTCCTCGGGGGTGATCGGGCCGCCGCGCTCCTCCATGCGGCGGCCGATCTCCTGCATGCCCTTCACCGCCTCGAGCCGCTGGCGCACCAGTTCGGGAGTGACCTTCGGCACGCCGAACGGCACGATGCGCGCCACCGGCTTGTTGTGGCGCGTGATGATGGTTTCCTCGCCGCGCTCGGCGCGCGCGATGAGTTCCGACAGGTGCGTCTTCGCTTCGAACAGGCCCACGGTTTCCATGGCCGACTTTCGTGGTGGTGAGCGGGTTGGTTGAATCAACCAGATTGTAGGCGCCGACCCCGGCGTGCGCGGCGGCTACAGTGCCGGCGACCCTTCGCTTCCCGGAGCACCTTCATGGACACCAAGACCTCCCCGCTGGCCCTGCTGGCCGACCCGGGCCTGCTGCGCACCGACGCGCTGATCGGCGGCGAATGGGTCGCGGCCAACGACACCAGCGCGCGCTTTGCCGTCACCGACCCCGCCACCGGCGCCGAGCTCGTGCAGGTGGCCAACTGCGGCCCGGTGGAGGCCGCCGCGGCCATCAGCGCTGCCGAGCGGGCCTGGCCGCTGTGGCGCGCCAAGACCGCCAAGGAACGCGCTGCCGTGCTGCAGCGCTGGTTCGCCCTGCTGACGCAGCACGCCGACGACCTGGCGCGCCTGATGACGGCCGAGCAGGGCAAGCCGCTGGCCGAGGCGCGCGGCGAGGTGGCCTACGCCGCCAGCTTCGTGGAGTGGTTTGCCGAGGAGGGCAAGCGCGTCTACGGCGAGACCATCCCGGCCACCGACGCCGCCAAGCGCGTGCTGGTGCTCAAGCAGCCCATTGGCGTGTGCGCGGCGATCACGCCCTGGAACTTCCCGATCGCGATGATCACGCGCAAGGTGGCGCCGGCGCTGGCCGCCGGCTGCCCGGTCATCATCAAGCCGGCCGAGCAGACGCCGCTGACGGCGCTGGCCGCGGCCGAACTGGCGCAGCGCGCCGGCATGCCGGCGGGCGTGCTGAACATCCTGCCGGCGGACGCCGCGCGCAGCGTGGACATTGGCGCCGTGCTGTGCAGCAGCGACGTCGTGCGCCACCTGTCGTTCACCGGCAGCACCGAGGTCGGCCGCATCCTGATGCGGCAGTGCGCGGGCACCGTGAAGAAGCTGAGCCTGGAGCTTGGCGGCAACGCGCCCTTCATCGTGTTCGACGATGCCGACCTCGACAGCGCGGTCGACGGCGCGCTGGCCAGCAAGTACCGCAACGCCGGGCAGACCTGCGTGTGCGCCAACCGGCTGTATGTGCAGGCCGGCGTGCACGACGCCTTCGTCGAGAAGCTCGCCGCCCGCGTGGCCGCGATGAAGGTGGGCAACGGCTTCGAGCCCGGCGTGGCCATCGGCCCGCTGATCGACGACGCCGCGATGGCCAAGGTGCGCGAGCACGTGGCCGACGCGCTGGCCCAGGGCGCGCGCGTCGTCACCGGCGGCGCGGAGCACGAGATCGCGGGGGCCGAGGGCCGCTTCTTCACGCCCACGGTGCTGACCGGCGTGACGCCCGGCATGCGCTGCGCCAAGGAGGAGACCTTCGGCCCGGTGGCGCCGGTGTTCCGCTTCGAGACCGAGGCCGAGGCCATCGAGCTGGCCAACGCCACCGAGTTCGGCCTGGCCAGCTACTTCTACAGCCGCGACATCGGCCGCATCTTCCGCGTCGCCGAGGCGCTGGAGTCGGGCATGGTGGGCATCAACACCGGCATCATCAGCGCGGCCGAGGTGCCCTTCGGCGGCGTCAAGCAAAGCGGCCTGGGCCGCGAGGGCGCGCGCCAGGGGCTCGAGGAGTACCTGGAGCTCAAGTACCTGTGCCTGGGCGACGTGCTGAAGTGAGCGCGGCGCTCAGGCGCCGCCGGTGCGCGTGCCCTCGCTCAGCGTGTGCACGTGGCCGGCGTCGTCGTCGGCCGCGCGCAGCGCGCGGATGGCCGACTGCGCGCCCTGCATCAGCAGGCCCAGGTCGGTGCCCACGGCCATGAAGTCGTAGCCCATGGCGCGGTAGCGCGTGGCCGCCTCGGCGGTGGCGCCCAGCGTGCCGATGGGCATGCCCAGCGCCTTGGCGCGGCGCGCGGCGTCGGTCATCAGCGCCATCACCGAGGGGTGGGTGAAGTGGCCCACGTGGCCCATCGAGGCCGACAGGTCGGCCGGGCCCACGAACAGCGCGTCGACGCCGGGCACCGCCGCGATGGCCTCGAGCTGCGCCAGCGCCGCGGGCGTCTCGAGCTGCACGATCACCGCGATGCCCTTGTTGGCCTGGCGCAGGTAGTCGGGCGCGGTGCCGAAGCGCGAGGCCCGCGTCGCGCCGGCCATGCCGCGCACGCCCTCGGGCGGGTAGCGCGTGGCCGCCACGGCGCTCGCCGCCTCGGTGCCGTCCTGCACGAAGGGGAACAGCACCGTCTGCGCGCCGGCGTCGAGCACGCGCTTGACGGTGACGGCATCGTTCCAGGGCACGCGCACCACCGGCACCATCTTCGTGTTGCCGATGGCCTGCAGCTGGTGCACCACCTCCATCAGGTCGGCCGGGGCGTGCTCCATGTCGACCACGCCCCAGTCGAAGCCGGCGTGGCCCAGCGCCTCGGCCACCAGCGGGCTGGCGCTGGAGACCCAGGTGCCGATGGGCGAGCGCGCGCCGCGGGCCTTGAGCAGGTGGCGGAAGGGGTTCATGGCAGAGGCTCCGTCGTGGCTGGAACAGGCGCCATTGGGCCCGCGCGCGGCGGCCCGATCAACGCGGGCTGACCCCGAGCGACAGCACCGCGCGCTCGCGCCGCCACATCAGCGCCAGGGCGCAGAAGCCGAGCACGAAGATCAGCGCGCCCCACCACTCGGTGACGTTCTCGACGCGGCCCTTCAGCGGCTCGCCGAAGGCCGCGGCCACGATGGCGTTGCCCACGCCCAGCAGCACCAGCGCGGTGGCCAGCGCCACCATCGCGTGCTCCAGCGCGCGCGGCATCGCCAGCCGGCCCGCGCGCACCAGCGCCTGCACGGCGTTGCCCGTGAGCAGCAGGTTCAGGCAGGTGAAGCCGAAGTAGGCCACCGTGCCGTACTGGCGCAGCCAGCGGTAGACGGGGCCCTCGGTGCCCAGGAAGCTGCCGTATACCACCAGCGCGACGCCGGCCCCCACGCCCAGCGGCGCGATCCAGGCCACGCCGCGGCCGGCGGCGCCGCACAGCAGCAGCCAGCGCGCCGCCAGCACCCACACCAGGGCCTGCAGGGTGGCCGCGGGCAGCATCAGCGCGCGGAACAGATGGTTGGGCAGCTCGTGGCGCGCCGCGCGGCTGATCGAGGTGCAGCCGTCCCAGAAGGGGTTGCAGGCAGGCACCAGGCCCTGCTGCATCGACAGCACCGTGGCCAGCACCGTGGCCACCAGGGGCAGCAGGCCGGCCAGCAGGGCCAGCGGCCACAGCGGCCAGGGCGCGGGCGGGGTCGCGGCCGGCGCGTTCATCGGCCGCCCAGCCGCTTGACGACGCCGGCGCTCAGGCCCCAGCCGCCGCGCTCGCGCACCAGCGGGCTCGCCGCCGCCGGCCCGGCCAGGCGCGACACGCTGGCGCCGTAAAACAGGGCCCAGCCCTGGCCCAGCTCGGTGCGGCCGCTCAGGCCGAAGCCGACGTCGCGCAGGCCCGAGCCCGGGGTGTACACGGGGTAGCCGGTGCGCGCCGCCTGCTCGGGCGTGATGCCGTAGTAGGCCTGCTGCCAGCGCCGGCCGCCGTACCCCAGCGTCAGGCTGGCGCCGGCGGTGGTGCGGGCCGACAGCCGCAGGTCGCGGCCGGCGCTCAGCTCGCCCTGCCAGCCGCCGCCGCGGCCCAGCATGTCGGCGGTGACCGACAGGCCCGTGCGCCAGCCGTGGTCGAAGCGGTAGCCCAGCGCCAGCCGCGCCCTCAGCGTGGCGCGCACGTCGCCCAGGCCCTCCAGCTCGGTGGCGCTGTCCTCGTCGCGCCCGCTGTCCCAGCGCAGGCCCAGGCTGGAGCGCCAGCGCTCGCTGCGCACCAGCTCCACGCGCAGCCCGCCCAGCGCCGAGCCGCCCTCGCCCCGCACCGCGAAGGCGCTGCGGCTGGCCAGGCTGACGCGGCCCCAGCGCAGCGCCAGGCCGGGCTGCAGGTTGAAGCCGATGCGCGACGAGCCCGCGAACTCGGGCCCGGCGGTGCCGACGGCACCGACGGCCACCGCCCAGCGCCGCGCCGGCTCGCCCGTGGCGGGCGCGGGTTCGGTGCCAGCCTCGGCCTGGGCGAAGGCGCAGCGGCAGACCAGCAGCGCCGCGCCGCCGGCCAGCCAGGGACGGCGCGCGCCCGGGCCGGCCGTCATGGCTGGTCGTCGTTGGCGGCGGGCCCGCCAATGCGGTGCAGCGTGGCGCCCCCCAGGGCCTGCGGGCCCACGGTGGCCACCGAGGCCGCCTGCGCCAGGGCGCGCTGCAGCAGGGCCTGCGCGTCCTTGCCATGGTCGGGGAACAGGGCCAGGCCCACGTGCGCCGCCACGCGGCAGGGCTGGCCGGCGACGCTGAGCGGCAGCTCCAGCGCCTTCACGAGCTTGGCGGCCACGCGCTCGCCGTCGTGCTTGCTCTCCAGCCGGCCCAGCAGCACGCCGAAGGCCTCGGGCGTGAGCGAGGCCACCACGTCGCTGGCGCGAAGGCCGCCGCGCAGGCGCACGGCCACCTTGCGGCGCAGCACGTTGCCGGCCTCGGCCCCCAGGCGCTGCTCGGCCTGCGTGAACCCATCGACGCGCAGCACCAGCAGCACCATGGGCGCGGGCTCGCGCTCGCGCAGCGCCAGCAGCTGCGCCATGTGCTCGAGCAGCTGCGTCTGGTGCGGCAGCCCGGTGGCCAGGTCGGTGGCGTAGGCGCGGCGCGCGGCCTGTTCCACGCGCTTGCGCCACACGGCGTGGCGCAGCGCGCGGGCGGTGGCGCGGGCATCGTCGCCGAGCAGCAGCGACTCGGCGCCCCGCTTGAGCAGCGCCACCTCCTCGGCGGGCGATTCGGCGTCGGCGTGCACCACCAGCGCGCTGTCGTGCGCCAGGGTGGCCAGCATCGGGTGCTCGCGCAGCGCGGCCAACGCGGCCGCGTCGGGGGCCCGCCACAGCACCGCGTCGGGGGCGCCGCCGTGGCGCTCGGCGTCGAACGGCTCCCAGCCCAGCGCCTGCAGCGCCGCCAGGCGCTCGCGGCACCAGGCGTCGGTGCCGTCGGCGCCCTGCACCCGCACGGAAAGGCTCTCGCCGTCGATCATGCGGCGATCATGCCGCAAGGCGGCTTCTGGTTGCGGTAGGGCTTTGTCGGCGTCCGCCCGTGCGCGCCCCGGGCGCGGGGCCCGGAAATGGACGAGGCCCGCGCTGGAGCGGGCCTCGGCCGGGAACCGGTGGAGCGGGTGAAGGGAATCGAACCCTCGTATGAAGCTTGGGAAGCTGCCGTTCTGCCATTGAACTACACCCGCACGCCGCGGAGTTTAGCGCTGTACGCCTGGCCGGCACGCCACGCTGAGCCCGGTCCGCGACCCCACTGACGACACAGCCGCTGGGCAAGCCGACGGCGGCAGCTCCGCCGCCAAGGCGCCCCGGCGGCCCCATCCGCAGCTTCGTGCTGCGCACCGGGCTGCGGCGGGCCCTCAGGCGGCGCGGGCCAGCGGCAGCCGCCGCACGCGCTGGCCCGTGGCGGCAAACACGGCGTTGGCCAACGCCGGCGCCACCAACGGCACCGCAGGCTCGCCCACGCCGCCGGGCTTTTCGCTGCTCGGCACGATCACGGTGTGCACACGCGGCGCCTCCTCGTTGCGCAGCAGCGGATAGTCATGGAAGTTGCTCTGCTGCACGGCGCCGCTGGCGAACGTGATCTCGCCATGCAGCGCCGCGGTCAGGCCGAAAACCACCGAGCCCTCGATCTGCTGCGCGATGCCGTCGGGGTTGACGGGCAGGCCGCAGTCGATGGCGCACCACACCTGGTGCACGCGCACGCCGCCGGCCCGCCGCGCGTCGACCGACACCTCCACCACCATGGCGGCAAAGCCCTGGAAGCTCTCGTGCGCAGCCACGCCGCGGAAGCGCCCCTTGGGCGGGCCGGCCGCCCAGTTGCAGGCCTTGGCCACCGCGTCGAGCGTGCCGCGCAGCCGGGGCTGGTCTGCGCGCAGCATCTGCATGCGGAACTCCATCGGATCCTGCTTCTGGGAGTGGGCGAGCTCGTCGGCAAAGCACTCGCTGAAGAAGGCGTTGTGCGAGTGCCCCACCGAGCGCCAGGAGGCCACGGTCACGGGCGTGCGCGTCTTCTGCCAAGTTACGCGCAGCCCTTCGGTGCGGTAGGGCGGCACGGCGCCCTCCTTGACCGTGAGGTCGTCGATGAAGCGCGCCACGATGCGGCCGGCGCCGCGGGCGATGCCCGCGCCCAGCCACTGCGGAGCAATGCCGAGCATGAATTCCGGGCCCTGCCGCTCCATGATGGACGGCGTCGCGATGGTCTGCTCCCAGTGCAGCCGGCCCAGCGCCTTGTCGTAGCGGCCCCGGATGCGGGCCACCGCGCAGGGCCGGTACATGCCAGCCTGCATGTCGGTCTCGCGATCCCAGATCATCTTCACGGCCTGGCGGCCCTTGAAGGCGCGCGCGATCTCCACCGCCTCCGCGACGTAATCGGCCTCGAGCCGGCGGCCGAAGCCGCCGCCCATGTGGGTGCAGTTGACGCGCACGCGCTCGGCCGGCAGCCCCGTGAGCTGCCTCACCAGCGGCACCACGAGCCCGGGCGATTGCGTGGGCACCCAGATCTCGCAGGCGTCGGCGCCCAGGCGCACGGTGCAGTTCTGCGGCTCCATCGTGGCGTGCGCCAGGAACGGCAGCTCGTACACCGCCTCCAGCGCGCCGGCGCCGAGCTCGACGCTTCCCGTGCCGGCAATGGCCGAGCCGGCGAAGCTGCGCGTGCCCTGCGCGCAGGCACTCAGGTGCTCGGCGCTCGAGAACGGCTCTGCGGCCGGCGCCTGCCAATCCACCTTGAGACGTGCGCCCGCGGCCTTGGCCTGCCAGTACTTGTCAGCGACCACGGCCAGCCCGCGCGACGTGCCGACGACCTGCCGGACGCCCGGCATCGCGAGGATCTCGCTCTCGTTGCCCAGCACGGCGCGGCTCTGCGGGGCGGGCGCGTGCAGCACCCAGGCCGACACCATGTCGGGAACCTTGGTGTCGATGCCGTAGATCGGCGCGCCGGTGGCCTTGGCCAGGTTGTCCACACGCGGCACGCGCTGGCCCGCCAGCCGCCAGGTCGACGGATCGCGCGGCTGCACCTGCGGCAGCCTGAGGCCGCGCGCGTCGGCTACCAGCTCGCTGTAGCTCAGCGCCTGGCCGTTGGAGGGGTGGACGAACCGACCCGCAGTGAGCCTGACGTGCTCCGGCGCGACCTGCCAGCGGCGCGCGGCCGCCGCGCGGAACAGCTCGCGCACGCTCGCGCCGGCCTGCAGCATCAACGCGAACTCGGTGCGGATGGACGAGCTGCCGCCGGTGGTCTGCAGCAGGTAGTCGGCGTGGTCGTAGCGGCGGTCGGCCGGGGCCATCAGCACGTCGAGTTCCGACATGGGCAGCTCCAGCTCCTCGAGCAGCAGCAGCGCCAGCCCGGTGGAGGTGCCCTGGCCCATCTCGGTACGGCCGCAGATGAAACGCACGCGCCCCTGCGGCGGGATCTCGACCCAGGCGTTGGGCTTGAGCGGCGACTGGGCGCTCTCGCCGGGGGCAGGGCCGCCCCTGGAGTCGAGCGGCAGCACGATGGCCAGCGACAGCGCGCCGACGCCGGCGGCGGAACGCTTCAGGAAGAGGCGGCGCTGGTCGTTCATGACCCCGCCTTTGCGCCGCCCTGCGCCGCGAGCTGCACCGCGGCAACCACGCGCTGGTAGGTGCCGCAGCGACACAGGTTGCCGTTCATGGCTTCGCGGATCTCGGCCTCGGTCGGCACGCCGCCCTTGTCGACCAGCGCCGCGGCCGCCATCAGCTGCCCCGACTGACAGTACCCGCACTGCGTGACGTTGAGCTCGATCCAAGCACGCTGCACCGGATGCAGCCCGCCACGGCCGTCACCGAGCCCTTCGACCGTGGTAACGCTGCGGCCCTCCACCGCCGCCACCGGCATCACGCACGACCGGGTGGGCACTCCGTCGACCAGAACCGTGCAGGCGCCGCACAAGCCCTTTCCGCAGCCGAACTTGGTGCCGGGCAGCTGCAGCTCCTCGCGCAACACCCACAGCAAGGGGACATCGGGCGGCACGTCGGCGGTGGTGCCGCGTCCGTTGGTCTTGAAACTTGGCATGGGACAGGTCGGAAGTGTCGAGGCTGGCAAGCGTAGGCTGGTACTTTGGTGCCAGGTCAAGGACCCTCCGACCACCCGGACTCGGCGCTTGACCCGGCACCATGGTGCCGGGGGTAAGCTCGCGCGCATGCGACCCGTCCACCCCCCGCCGCGCCCCGTGCCCTTGACCTCCGGCGCGCTGTGCGCCGCGGCCCAGGTGACGCGGGGGCAGCTGCGCGTGTACGAGCGGGAAGGCCTGATCCCGCCGCCGCGGCGCACCGAGGGTGGCTTCCGGGACTACCCCGCCGACACCGTGGCGCGGCTGCAGGCCATCCGGCAACTCAAGGAGATCGGCTTCACGCTGGCCGAGATCGCCATGCTGCTGGCCGAAGGCGATGCCGGCGCCGTGGACCAATCGCGGATGCAGGTGCTGGCGGCGGAGCAGTTGCGCGCCATCGACCAGCGCATGGCCAACCTGAAGGTCGTGCGGCGCTTCGTGGCCGCCGTGGCCGCGGGCGACATGACGGCGCTGAACGACCCCGGCTGCAGCTTCCTGGTGCAGTTCCTGGCCAGCAGTTCGCGAGGCGGCCGCCGAAGGCCGGCCTGAGCGCCTGCGGCCCGCTGCGGGCGCAGGCGCAGGCCGGCGCGGCGGCGAGTTCGGCGTCGCGCGGGGGCCGTCGCGCCGCCGCGGGCACAATCCGCCGCCCTCGCCGATGCCGCAGCCCTTGGACGCCGACACCGACACCCCCGCCGCCGAGGCACCCCGGCGGACCCCCATCCGCAGCTTCGTGCTGCGCACCGGCCGCATGGGCCCGGGCCAGCAGCGCGCGCTGCACGAGCTCGGCCCGCGGCTCGTGCTGCCGTACACGCCCGGGCAGCCGCTGGACCTGGACGCCGCCTTCGCCCGCCGCGCCCCGCGCGTGCTGGAGATCGGCTTCGGCATGGGCGACGCCACCGCCGACTACGCGCAGCAGCACCCGGAGCACGACCTGCTCGGCCTGGAGGTGCACCCGCCGGGCGTGGGCGCGCTGCTCAAGCTGGTGGGCGAGCGGCAGCTGGGCAACGTGCGCATCGTCATGCACGACGCGGTGGAGGTGCTGCGCGAGATGATCCCGCCGGCCTCGCTGGCGGCCGTGCACGTGTGGTTCCCCGACCCCTGGCACAAGAAGCGCCACCACAAGCGCCGCCTGATCCAGCCGCCCTTCGTGGCCGCGCTGCTGCCGCACCTGCAGCCCGGCGGCTACCTGCACCTGGCCACCGACTGGCAGCCCTACGCCGAGCAGATGCTCGAGGTGCTGTCGGCCGAACCGGGCCTGGCCAACACCGCCGAGGGCTACGCGCCGCGCCCGCCCTGGCGCGCGCGCAGCCGATTCGAGGCCCGCGGCGAGCGCCTGGGCCACGGCGTGTGGGACCTCGTCTTCCGCCGCCGCTGACGGCCGCCGGCGGCGGTCAGGCCGTCCAGCTCACCACGCCCGTGTAGGCGGTGAGCAGCACCACCAGCCCGAAGCCGATGCGGTACCAGGCGAACAGCGTGAAGTCGTGCGTGCTGACGTAGCGGATCAGCCAGCGGATGCACAGCAGCGCGCTGACGAAGGCGAACACCAGGCCCACGGCGAACGTCGGCAGGTCGGCCAGGCTCAGGTCGTGGCGCTGCTTGTACAGCGAGTACGCGCCCGCCGCCATCAGCGTGGGGATGCCGAGGAAGAAGCTGAACTCGGTGGCGCAGCGGCGCGAGAAGCCCAGCACCATGCCGCCGATGATCGTGGCGCCGGAGCGGCTGGTGCCCGGGATCAGCGCCAGGCACTGCAGGCAGCCGAGCTTGAAGGCGTCGGCCGGGCCCATGTCGTCGACGGTCTCGACGCGGGCGCGGCGCGCGCCCAGCAGGTCGCGCTCGCCGTAGCGGCGGCGGTGCCAGGCCTCGACCCACAGGATGACCAGGCCGCCGACGATCAGCGCGATGGCCACCGGCACCGGCTTGAGCAGGTGCAGCTTGATGAGGCTGCCGAACAGGTAGCCCAGCAGCGCCGCCGGCGTGAACGCGATGGCGATGTTGATCCAGAAGCGCTGGGCCCGAGGGTCGCGGCGCACGCCGCGCACCGCGCCGGCCAGGCGCTCGCGGTACTCCCAGATCAGAGCCAGCATCGCGCCCGTCTGGATGAAGATGCCGAAGACCTTGGCCTTCTCGCCGGTGAAGTCGATGAGGTCGCCGACGATGATCAGGTGGCCGGTCGACGAGATCGGCAGGAACTCGGTGAGTCCCTCGACCACGCCCATGACGGCGGCCTTGAGGAGCAGGATGGGGTCCAAGAGTCGTTCGGTGGTGAAGGGGGTGCCCGCAAGGCGCCGCGGATGATAGTCAGCGCCCGGGCCGCCTTGACCGGGCGGGTGCCCGGCCCTACCATTACTGACCAGTCAGTCAGTAAATCATGCACGACGAGCCCACTCCCGTTGCGCCGGCGCTGGCCGAAGCCGCCGGCGCGGCCGACGGCGCCGCGCGCCAGCGCCGCAAGGAAGCGCGCCCGCAGGAACTGCTGGCCGCCGCGCTGACGCTGTTCGTCGAGAAGGGTTTCGCCGCCACCCGCACCGAGGAGGTGGCGCGCCTGGCCGGCGTCTCCAAGGGCACGCTGTTCCTGTACTACCCGAGCAAGGAAGAGCTGTTCAAGGCCGTGGTGCGGCACAACCTCACCAGCCTCATCGCCGAGGGCGAGCAGCTCGCGGCCTGCTTCGAGGGCAGCAGCTCGGAGCTGCTGGGGCTGCTGATCCAGACCTGGTGGGAGCGCTTCGGCAACACGCCGGCGGCCGGCATCCACAAGGTCATCCTGGCCGAGGTGCGCAACTTCCCCGAGCTGGCGCAGTTCTACGCCGACGAGGTGATGGTGCCCGCCGAGCGCCTGTTCGGCGGCTGCGTCGCGCGCGGGGTGGCGCGCGGCGAGTTCCGGCCGCTGCCCATCCACGAGGTCTCGCTGGCGCTGATCGCGCCGCTGATCTTCATGGCGGTGCACCGCCACTCGGTGGGCTGCTGCCCCGTGCAGGGCTCGGCCGGCATGGACCCCGAGCGGCTGCTCAGGACGCAGCTCGAGCTGGTGCTGCGGGGCCTGCAGGTGCGGCCCGACGCCCGGCCGCCGCGAAAGGCCTCCGTCAAGGCCCGCGCCTAGAATCCGCAGGCCGTCTGGACAGATACCGTATACCGTACTCCGATGAAGACCGAACTCGCCCGCTTCAACATGATCGAGCAGCAGATCCGGCCCTGGGACGTGCTCGACGCCCACGTGCTCGAACTGCTGGCCAGCGTGCGCCGCGAGGACTTCGTGCCCGCCGCGCACAAGGCGCTGGCCTTCGTCGACACGCAGGTGCCGCTGCTGCCCGGGCAGCCGCACGGCCCGGCCATGCTCGAGCCCAAGGTCGAGGCGCGGCTGCTGCAGGCGCTGCAGTTGCAGCGGCACGAGTCAGTGCTCGAGATCGGCACCGGCAGCGGCTTCATGGCCGCGCTGCTGGCCCACCGCGCGCAGAAGGTCACGACGCTGGAGTGCCGGCCCGAGCTGGCCCGCCAGGCGCGCGAGAACCTCGCCCGCGCCGGCCTGGGTCACGTGCGCGTCGTCGACTGCAGCGCGGCCGACGGCGCGCGCGGCCTGCCGGCCGAGGCGCCGTTCGACGCCATCGTGCTGTCGGGCTCGGTGGCCGAGGTGCCGCCCGCGCTGCTGCAGCAGCTCAAGCCCGGTGGACGCCTGGTGGCCATCGTCGGCCAGGAACCGGTGATGCGCGGCCGCCTGATCACGCGCACCGGCGAGGCCGCCTGGGCGCAGACCGACCTCTTCGACACCGTGGCGCCGCGGCTCGAGGGCTTCGCCGAGCCGACGCGCTTCAGCTTCTGACGGCCGGGCCCCCTGCATGCGCCAATTGCACGTCGGCCAACTGAAGGACTTCGCCGCCAGCACGCCCGGCGCGCTGCTGCTCGACGTGCGCGAGCCCTGGGAGGTGGCCCTGGCCCGCATCGAGTTGCCCGGCCTGGCGCAGCGCCACGTGCCCATGCGCGAGATTCCCGATCGGCTGTCCGAGCTCGATCCGTCGCAGCCCGTCGTCTGCCTGTGCCACCACGGCGCCCGCAGCGCGCAGGTCGTCACATTCCTGGAGCGCCACGGCCACGACCACGCCTATAACCTCGCGGGCGGCATCGACGCTTGGTCGGCCCTGGTCGACCCCCAGGTGCCGCGCTACTGACAGACCCTCTCCCCGCGCCCGTGCCGGACGCGCCCCATCGAATCTCAGAGGAACGCCGAATGTCCCGCTTCCACAACCCCCCGCGCCAGGCCCTGGCCTCGCTCGCGCTCGCGGTGTGCGCCGCCTGGCCCGGGCTGGCAGCCGCGCAGAGCCTGCAGGCGCTGGTGGAGGCCGCCCGCGGCTACGACGCCACCTTCCGCGCCGCGCAGGCCGCGGCGCAGAGCGCCGAGTTCCGCGCCGCGCAGGCCGAGGCCCTGGGGCGCCCCTCGGCGGCGCTGACGGCCAGCGCCGGCACCTCGGCTTCGGACAGCAGCCGCACCGCCGGCACGCTGCAGGCCACCACGCTGCAGGCCGGCGTGAACGGCCGCTACCCGCTGTTCAACCGCAGCAACGACGCCACCATGGCGCAGGCGCGCAAGGCCCTCGACCTGGCCAAGGCCGAGCTCGACACCGCCGAGCAGGACCTGATCATCCGCGTCTCGCAGGCCTACTTCGACGTGCTGACGGCCGAGAACTCGCTGTCCGCCGTGCGCGCCAACAAGGCCTTCATCACCGAGCAGCTGGCCTCGGCGCGGCGCAACTTCGAGGTCGGCACCGCCACCATCACCGACACGCGCGAGGCGCAGGCGCGCTTCGACCTCGTCGTGGCGCAGGAGATCGCCGCCGACAACGACCTGCGCACCCGCCGCATCGCGCTCGACCAGCTGGTGGGCCAGGTCGGCGTGAAGCCGCGGCCGCTGCTGGTGCCGGTGGAACTGCCCGGCCCGCAGCCGGCCGACCCCGAGCAGTGGGTGAGCACGGCCGACCAGGCCCACCCCTCGGTGCGCCGCGCCCGCCTGGGCCTGGACGTGGCCACGCTCGAGACCGAGAAGGCGCGCGCCGCCGAGAAGCCCACGCTGGACGCGGTGGCCTCCGTCACCGGCACCAACCCGCGCGGCGGCCTCGACGCGCTCAGCCGCAGCAGCGGCACCACCACGGCGGCCAGCGTGGGCCTGCAGTTCAACTGGCCCCTCTTCACGGGCGGCGCGACGCAGAACCGCATCAAGGAGACCCTGGCGCTCGAGGAGCAGTCCCGCAACCTGCTCGACGCCGCGCGCCGCGGCGTGGCGCTGGGCACGCGGCAGGCCTTCTTCGGGCTGCAGTCGGTGCTGGCGCAGGTGAAGGCGCTGGAAGCCGCCGAGGCCTCGAGCAAGCTGGCGCTGGAGTCCACGCAGCTGGGCTACCGCGTCGGCGTGCGCGTGAACCTCGATGTGCTCAACGCCCAGAGCCAGCTGGTGACCACGCAGCGCGACCTGGCCCGCGCGCGCCACGAGGTGCTGCTGGCCACGCTGCGGCTGAAGCAGGCCAGCGGCCGCCTGGGCACGGCCGACGTCGAGCAGCTCACGAAGTTGCTGGCGCCCTGACACTTCTTCACACGGCGCTCATGCGCCGACACGCGGGCTTGGGCACACTGGGGTCTTTGCGCAGCGCCTGGCCCGCATGACCGACACCCCCGACCCCGCCCTCGCCGCCGCCCTGGCGGCGCACCGCTTCGGCCTCGGCGAGCCGGCGCTGGCGCCTCTGGGCGGCGACGCTCGCGGCTGGCTGCTGGCCCAGCTCGGCCCGGCCGACGCGCAGCGCGGCCGCGGCCTCGTCGACAGCGCCGAGGCGGCACGCCGCTTCGCCACCTTCCTGCGCGAGACGCGCACCGCCCGCCAGGCGCCGCCGCCGGGCATGGCCGACGGCGCCATGGTCGACGGCCGCAGCAGCGAGCAGGTGTTCGTGGAGAGCTTCCGCGATATCGTCGAGTCCGACGTGCGGGCGCGCATGATCACCGCGGCCTCGACGCCGCGGCCCTTCGCCGAACGGCTGGCGCTGTTCTGGGCCAACCACTTCACCGTGAGCATGGCCAAGGCGAGCGCGCGCGGCATGGTCGGCGCCTTCGAGCGCGAGGCCATCCGCCCGAACATCGCCGGGCGCTTCGAGACGCTGCTGACGGCTGCCGTCACGCACCCGGGCCTGCTGCGCTACCTGGACAACGACCAGTCGGCCGGGCCCGATTCGCCGCTGGTGCGGCGGCTGGCCCGGCGCGCCGGGCGCGAGGGCGTCACGCCGCGCGTGAGCGGGCTGAACGAGAACCTCGCGCGCGAGATCCTCGAGCTGCACACGCTGGGCGTGGACGGCGGCTACACGCAGGCCGACGTGACGGCCTTCGCGGCCGTGCTCACCGGCTGGCGCGTGGCCCTGGCCGATGCGGTGCCGGCCACGCGCTTCGACCCCGCCTGGCACGAGCCCGGCCCCAAGCAGGTGCTCGGCCGCGCGGTGCCCGAGGGCCCCGAGGGCCTGGCGCTGGTGCTGCGGCAGCTGGCCACCCACCGGTCGACGGCGCGCTTCGTCTGCACCAAGCTCGCGCGGCACTTCGTGGCCGACGAGCCGCCGCCCGCGTTGGTGGGCCGCCTGGTGCAGGCCTGGCAGGCCAGCGACGGCGACCTCGCCGCCGTCACGCGGGCGCTGGTGCTCGCGCCCGAGGCCTGGGCGCCGCAGGCCGCCAAGCTCAAGACGCCGGAGGAATTCGTCGTTGCCACGGCGCGGGTGCTGCAGCTCGGCGAGGGCGCCTTCCAGCGCCCGGCCGACGGCGGCGCCGGCACGCTGGGCCAGCGCGTGCAGGCCGCGCCCTCGCCCGCCGGCTGGCCCGACCGCGCCGACGAGTGGCTGGGGCCCGATGCGGTGTGGAAGCGCGTCGAGTGGGCCACGCGCGTGGGCGCCCGCGTGGGGCGCCGCGTCGACGCGCGCGCCGTGGCCGAGGCCA
>CAIKLM010000055.1 GCA_903828235.1 uncultured beta proteobacterium
CGCGCGCTGGCGCCACCCGGGCGTGCGCGCCGCGCTGGCCGGCGTGGCGCTGTTGGCGGCCCTGCTGCTGGCCGCCCAGGTGGCCCACACCTGGCGCGACCGCCTCGCGGCCCGCGTGCCCGCGCTGGCGCCGCTGCTGGAACAGGGCTGCGCCTGGCTGGGCTGCGAGCTCGGCCCCGCCCGCGTGCTGGACGCGCTCTCGGTCGAGAGCTCGGGCCTGGTGCGCGTGGAGCGCAGCAACCTCTACAAGCTGCAGGTGTCGTTGCGCAACCGCGCCGATCACCCCGTGGCGCTGCCCGCGCTGGACCTGTCGCTCACCGACGCGCGCGGCCAGCTGGTCGCCCGCCGCGTGCTGCAGCCCGCCGACCTGGGTGCCAGTGCGGCGACAATCCCGCCCGGCCGCGACCTCGCGCTGCAAGCCACGCTGCAGTCCACCGCTGCGGCCGATGGCAGCAGCCGCGTCATCGCCGGCTACACCGTCGAGATGTTCTACCCCTGACCCCGGGGCGCAGGCCCTGCGGCCGGCGCCCCGCCCCCAGCCCCTCCCCGGAGCCTCGCCATGCCCGCGCTCATCTGCGGTTCCCTCGCCTTCGACACCATCACCACCTTCCCGGGGCGCTTCGCCGAGCAGATCCTGCCGGAGCAGGTGCACATCCTGAACGTGAGCTTCCTGGTGCCCACGCTGCGGCGTGAGTGGGGTGGCTGCGCCGGGAACATCGCCTACAACCTGCAGGCCATCGGCGGCCAGCCGGTCATCCTGGCCGCGGTGGGCGTGGACGGCGGCGAGTACGTGGCGCGCGTGGCCGGCTGGGGTGCCGACACCAGCCTGATCCACCGCGACACCGTGCTGCACACCGCGCAGTGCCACATCACGACCGACCGCGACAACAACCAGATCACGGCCTTCCACCCGGGCGCCATGAGCCACGCGCACCAGATGAAGGTGCCGGGCCGCACCGAGCGCGGCGACATCGCCATCGGCATCATCGCCCCCGACGGCCGCGACGCGATGTGGCAGCACGCGCACCAGATGGCCGAGGCCGGCATCCCGTTCGTCTTCGACCCCGGCCAGCAGCTGCCGCAGTTCAACGGCGAGGAGCACCGCGAGATCATCGGCCTGGCACGCTGGGTCGCGGTCAACGACTACGAGGCCCGCATGCTGCAGGAGCGCACCGGCTGGACGCCGCAGGCCATCTCGCAGCGCGACAACATCCAGGGCATGGTGGTGACGCTGGCCGACCAGGGCTGCGAGCTGTGGATGCGCGGCGAGCGGCTCGTGGTGCCGGGCGTGAAGGCCGAGCGCGTGCTCGACCCCACGGGCTGCGGCGACGCCTTCCGCGCCGGGCTGCTGTACGGCCTGGAGCGCGGCTGGCACCTGGAGCGCTGCGCCGCGCTGGGCAACCGCCTGGGCGCGCTGAAGATCGCCGAGCGCGGCCCGCAGAACCACGCCATCGACCGGGCCATCCTCGCCCAGGTCTGATGCCGCGGCCCGCGCCTGCGGGCGCCGCTGCTCAGCGCGGGTTGCGTCGCGCCACCCAGTAGGCGGCGCCCTCGGGGCCGTAGTGCTCGGTGTGCGGCACGTCGGCGTCGAGCTCGAAGCGGTCGCCGGCCTGCAGCGCGCGCTGCACGCCCCCGCAACCCAGCACGAAGCTGCCGCGCACCACCAGGGCCTTCACGCCGAAGGGGTGGGTGTGCTCGTCCACCACCAGCCCGGGCGCCCACTCGCGCTCGATCACCTCGTCGAAGCCCTCGGCCCTGTGCGCGGCCGCAAAGTCGTCGAAGCGCAGGCCCCGGAACTCGTTCACTGCACCACCTGCGCGAGCTTGCCGCTGGCGTAGTCCGCCGCCACCTGCACCAGCGTGCGCGGCTGGATCTTCGCGGCCTGGCCCTCGCAGCCGAACTGCACGTAGCGGTCGCGGCACACCTTGTAGGCGGCCTCGCGCGCGGGCTTGAGCCACTCGCGGGCGTCGAACTTGTCGGGGTTCTCGGCCATGAACTTGCGCACCGCGCCCGTCATCGCCAGTCGGATGTCGGTGTCGATGTTGATCTTGCGCACGCCGTGCTTGATGGCTTCCTGGATCTCCTCGATCGGCACGCCGAAGGTCTCCTTCATCCGGCCGCCGTACTGGTTGATGATGGCCAGCAGTTCCGGCGGCACGCTGGAGCTGCCGTGCATCACCAGGTGCGTGTTCGGGATGCGCCGGTGGATCTCCTTCACGCGGCCGATGGCCAGGATGTCGCCCGTGGGCTTGCGGCTGAACTTGTAGGCGCCGTGGCTGGTGCCGATGGCGATGGCCAGCGCGTCGAGCTGCGTGGCCTTGACGAACACCGCCGCCTCCTCGGGGTCGGTGAGCATCTGGCTGTGGTCGAGCTTGCCCTCGGCGCCGATGCCGTCTTCCTCGCCGGCGTCGCCGGTCTCCAGGTTACCCAGGCAGCCAAGCTCGCCCTCGACGGTGACGCCCACCGCGTGGGCCATGTCGACCACCTTGCGCGTGACCTGCGCGTTGTAGTCGAACGAGGCCGGCGTCTTGCCGTCCTCCATCAGCGATCCGTCCATCATCACCGAGCCGAAGCCCAGGTCGATGGCGCCCTGGCAAACCTTGGGGCTGGTGCCGTGGTCCTGGTGCATGACCAGCGGGATGTGGGGATAGGCCTCGGTGGCGGCCTGGATCAGGTGCTTGATGAAGGGCTCGCCGGCGTACTTGCGGGCGCCGGCGCTGGCCTGCAGGATCACCGGCGCGCCCACCTCGTGGGCGGCCTGCATCACGGCCTGCACCTGCTCGAGGTTGTTGACGTTGAAGGCCGGGATGCCGTAGCCGTTCTCGGCGGCGTGGTCGAGCAGCTGGCGCATGGAAACGAGGGGCATGGCGGACTCCGAGGAAAGGGGATCGTGCCGCGCGCAGCCGGCCCTGCCCGTAACCGCGCGGTAACTGGCCGGAATTCTAGGCGTCGCGCCTTCCGGGGATTCGACGCGCTTCCGTGCGCCTGTTCGCGGCGGGTGGGCCTTCAGCCCACCTGGCACACCTTGAGCATGTTGGTCCCGCCCGGGTAGCCCATCGGCTCGCCGCAGGTGATCGCGTAGGTGTCGCCCGGCTTGAGCACGCCGCGCTCCACCAGCAGCCGCTCGGCCTGCGCCAGGGCGGCGTCGCGGTCGGTCATCTTGGGCATCAGCAGCGGACGCACGTTGCGGTACAGCGCCATGCGGCGCTGGCTGGCCGGCTGCGAGGTCAGGCCGTAGATCGGCACCTTGATGTTGTGCCGGCTCATCCACAGCGCCGTCGAGCCCGATTCGGTGAGCGCGATGATGGCCTTGCAGCCCAGGTGGTGCGCCGTGAACAGCGCGCCCATCGCGATGCTCTGGTCGATGCGGCCGAACTTCTTGTTCGTGAAGTCGGTCTCCAGCGAGATGTCCTCCGCGCGCTCGGCCTCCAGCGCGATCTGGTGCATCTGCTCCACCGTCTCTACCGGGTACTTGCCCGCCGCCGTCTCGGCGCTCAGCATCACCGCGTCGGTGCCGTCGAGCACGGCGTTGGCCACGTCGCTGACCTCGGCGCGCGTGGGCACCGGCGCCAGGATCATGCTCTCCATCATCTGCGTCGCGGTGATGGCCACCTTGTCCAACTCGCGCGCCATGCGGATCATGCGCTTTTGCAGCGCCGGCACCGCGGCATTGCCGACCTCCACCGCGAGGTCGCCGCGCGCCACCATGATGCCGTCGGAAGCCTTCAGGATGGCCTCGAGCTGCGGGATGGCCTCGCTGCGCTCGATCTTGGCGATCATCGCCGGCTTGTGCCGCGTGGCCTCGCCGGCCACGTAGGCCAGCTGTCGCGCCATCTCCATGTCGGTGGCGTTCTTCGGGAAGCTCACCGCCAGGTACTCGCACTGGAAGGCCATCGCGGTCTTGATGTCCTCCATGTCCTTGGCCGTCAGCGCCGGGGCCGTGAGGCCGCCGCCGGCCTTGTTGATGCCCTTGTTGTTGCTGAGCTCGCCGCCCAGCACCACGCGCGTGTGCACCTGCTCGCCGCGCACGGCCTCGACCTGCAGCTTGATCAGGCCGTCGTTGAGCAGCAGCACGTCGCCCGGGCGCACGTCGCGCGGCAGTTCCTTGTAGTCCAGGCCGACGGCCGTGACGTCGCCGGGCTCGGTGCGCACGGCGTCCAGCACGAAGGCCGCGCCGGGCTCGAGCACCACCTTGCCCTCGGCGAACTTGCCGACGCGGATCTTCGGGCCCTGCAGGTCGGCCATCAGGGCCACCGTCTTGCCCACCTTGTCGGCCACCGCGCGCACGAGGTTGGCGCGGTCGATGTGGTCCTGCGCCTTGCCGTGGCTGAAGTTCAGCCGCACGACGTCGACGCCCGCCAGCAGCAGCCGCTCGAGCACCGCGGGGTCGCTGGAGGCCGGGCCGAGGGTGGCGACGATCTTGGTGGCACGGGTCATGCGGGCTTTCGTGAAACTGCAGGCGGCACCGATTATGGGTACCCGCTGCCCGGCGGCGGTTTCAGCGCGGTTTCGTGCCGCCGCGCGCCGCCGGCCGCTCAGCTCGCGGCGCGGCGCGCCAGGATCTCGAAGGCCGGCAGCGTCTTGCCCTCCAGCACCTCCAGGAAGGCACCGCCGCCGGTGCTGATGTAGCTCACCTCGCGCTCGATGCCGTACTTGGCGATGGCCGCCAGCGTGTCGCCGCCGCCGGCGATGCTGAAGGCGCTGCTGGCGGCGATGGCCCGGGCGATGGCCTCGGTGCCGTGGCTGAACGCGTCGAACTCGAACACGCCCACCGGGCCGTTCCACACCACGGTGCCGGCGCCGGCGATCTGCGCCGCCAGCGTGGCCGCGGTCTCGGGACCGATGTCCAGGATCATGTCCTCGAGGCCCACGTCGGCGGCCTTCTTCACGGTGGCCACGGCGTCGGACTTGAACTCGCTCGCCACCACCACGTCGGTGGGGATCGGCACCGCCGCGCCGCGCGCGCGCATGGCCTCGATCACGGCGCGGGCCTCGCCCACCAGGTCGGGCTCGGCCAGGCTCTTGCCGATGGGCAGCCCGGCGGCCAGCATGAAGGTGTTGGCGATGCCGCCGCCGACGATGAGGCCGTCCACCTTCGCAGCCAGGCTCTTCAGGATGGTGAGCTTGGTGCTGACCTTGCTGCCTGCGACGATGGCCAGCAGCGGCCGCCGCGGCGCGGCCAGCGCGCGCGTGATGGCGTCGATCTCGGCGGCCAGCAGCGGGCCGGCGCAGGCCACGGGCGCGAACTGCGCGATGCCGTAGGTGCTGGCCTCGGCGCGGTGCGCGGTGCCGAAGGCGTCGTGCACGAAGACGTCGCACAGCGCAGCCATCTTGCGGGCCAGTTCCTCGCTGTTCTTCTTCTCGCCCTTGTTCAGGCGGCAGTTCTCCAGCAGCACCACCTGGCCCGGCTGCACCGCCACGCCGTCGACCCAGTCCGCCACCAGCGGCACCGGGCAGGCCAGCAGCTCGGCCAGGCGCGCGGCCACCGGGGCCAGGCTGTCCTCGGGCTTGAACTCGCCCTCGGTGGGGCGGCCCAGGTGGCTGGTCACCATCACGGCCGCGCCGGCATCCAGCGCCATGCGGATGGCGGGCACGCTGGCGCGGATGCGGGTGTCCTCGGTGATGCGGCCGCCACCTTCCGGGGAATGGTCCTGCGGCACGTTGAGGTCGGCGCGGATGAACACACGCCGGCCCTTCACGCGGCCGGCGGCCACCAGGTCGGCAAGGCGGATCACGTTCATGGTGCAGGTCTCCCGCGGACGCCGTCGAGCCCGTGGGTGGCCCGAAACACGACGCCGATGTCGGGCGCGGATTCTAGGCAGCGGCCCCTGCGCCGGCCTTGCGCCCTCAGACCCAGCCCAGGCCCAGGCGCAGCGGCAGGTACACCAGCATGCCGCAGAGGATGGTGCCCAGGATGTCGCGGCGCCAGAAGTACCAGGCTGCGCCGGCCGCCGCGCCCCACAGCCGCGCGTCGGCCCAGGTGCCGACGAAGCGGCCCTGCGTGCTGATGATCTCGGGCACCACCACGGCGGCCAGCGCCGCCAGCGGCGCGTAGCGCAGGCCCTCGCGCAGCCAGGTCGGCAACGGCCACTCGCGCTCGGGGATGAGGAAGAAGCCGCGCGTGACGAGGGTGATCACGGCCAGGCCGACGATGGCCAGGCCCAGCGTCCAGGGATCGGCGTCGCTCATGGCCGCCGCTTCGAGGGCAGGGCCTCGGCGGCCTTGCGCGGCGAGGCGTGGTCCATCAGCACGCCGATGGCCACCGCGGCCGCGATGGCCACCAGGATGTTCAGCTTCAGCGGCAGCGCGTAGGCCGCCACGGCCGCGCAGCCGGCTACCGCGCCGGCCACCGCGGTGAAGCGGTCGGACACCAGCGACAGGCCCACGCCCAGCAGCGCCAGGGTGCCGGCGAAGCCGATGCCCCAGTGCGCCGGCACGCTCTCGGCGAACACGATGCCGACGATGGAGGGCACCTGCCAGCTCAGCCAGTTGATGCTGGCGCCGCCCAGCAGGTAGGGCACCTGCTCGGGCGCCGGTCGGGCGTCGGGGAAGCGGCGCATGAACAGCACGTAGTTCAGGTCGGCCATGAAGTACGACAGCGCCACGCGCCGGCGCCGGCCCAGGTGCGCGAAGTACGGCCGCCAGTGCGCCGAGAAGATCAGGAAGCGCAGGTTCACGCACAGCGCCGTCGCCCACACCACCAGCACCGGCGCGCCGCTGATCAGCAGCGGCAGCGTGGCCAGCTGCGCGCTGCCGGCGAACACCAGCAGCGACATCATCAGCATCAGCGGCATGGGCAGCCCGCTGTTGCCCATGGCGACGCCGGTGATCAGCCCCCAGGCGCCGATGCCGATCGAGGTGGTGAGCATGTCGCGCGCGCCGCGCGAGAACTCGGGATGGCGCCAGACGGCTTGCGCGCGGGTTCCCGGGGCCAGGCCGGGCGATGACGGAGGGGTATCGGACACCCCGGGATTTTCCCTGAGGCGCCACGGCGACCCCGCTGCAGGGATGCAGCCGGCGCCCGCGGCGGCGCCACCGGTACCGGCGCCCGGCCGCCGTTCAGCGCTTCTTCACGCTGCCGCTGCCGCTCACCTGCGCGTCGACCCTGGCGGCGTGGCCTGTGTAGGTCACGTCGCCGCTGCCGGCGATGCGCGCGCGCAGCGACTGCTCGGCGTGCACGCTGGCGTCGCCGCTGCCCGCGATGTCGATCGTCACGTCGTCGGCCCGCAGGTCGCGGAACTGCACGTCGCCGCTGCCGGCGCTGGCGATCTTCATCGTCGTGGCGCGCCCGGCGCCAACGACGTCGCCGCTGCCCGAGATGGACAGCTGCAGCTCGCCCGCGGTCAGCTGGCGCAGCCGCACGTCGCTGGAGCCCGAGAGGCGGATCGCCAGGCGGGGCGTCTCGAAGGGTTCCACCAGCAGGTCGCCCGAGCCCGCGGCCGTCAGCGCCGTCAGCACGGGCACGGTGACGAGGACGCGCACCCTGCCGGCGCCGTGGACCGAGACCCCGCGCCGCCAGCGCACCTGCAGCACGGCCTCGGCGCCGCTGCCGACGACCTCGGTCTCCAGGTAGGGCAGCAGGTTGTCGTCGGCCTGCACCTCCACCGACTGCGAGGGCCCCTGGCGCACCACGAGGTCCATCGCGCCGGACAGCGCCACGCCCTGGAAGGCCGGCAGGTTGCGTGCCTCGGAGGCGGCACGGCCGCTGCCGCTGAGGCGCTGGGCCCGTGCCGGCGGCGGCAGCAGGGCCGCGGCGCCCAGCAGCAGGGGCAGGCCGGCGGCAAGCAGGGAACGGCGGGTCTGGGTGAAGCGCATGGCGGGCTCCGATCGTGCGATGACGACGCATGGTGCCCTCGCCGGGCATCGCGCGCCCCGCGGCGGCGACGAACCGCGCGCCGGCGCGACAGGCTGCCGGGGCGGCGGATGGAGCGACTCAGCCGCCGGGCTTGGCCGCGACCTTCTCGCCGTCGGTCACCGTGGCCGACTTGCGGGCCGGCTCGGCGCCGGCCTCCCGCTCGGACTCGGACTCGGCCTCGGCCTCGGCGGCCGGTGGCACGGGCTCGATCTTGTTCTCGGCCATGTACTCGTGCATCTCCTTCCAGCCGGCGAAGATGGCCGAGCGGTCTGCGCGCTTGTTCAGCTCGTAGCAGGCTTCCACCGAGCGCGCCGCGTGGCGGCAGCCGGCGCCGATGGCGCGGCCGTCGGCCTCTCGCTTGGCCGCGATCTGCTCGGGCGACTCGATGCCCAGCCAGCCGCAGCCGCCCAGCAGCAGCGGCGCGACCAGGCCCAGGGCGCGCAGGAAGGGGCGCAGGGAAGGCGTCATGCCGGCGTTATCGGCCGGCGCCGGGGCGACTTGAGTCCGTGCGCGGGCGGCGTCAGGCGGCGCCCTGGCCCCGCAGCCACTCGGCCGCAGCCATGCGGCGGCCACCGGCGGGCTGCAGCTCCAGCAGCTCCAGCGCGCCCTCGCCGCAGGCCACGACCAGCCGCCCGCGGCCGGCGTCCAGCCGCTGCCCCGGGGCGGCGCCGGCCGTGCCGGGCTGCACCGCGGCTCGCCACAGCTTCAGCGGCACGCCGGCCAGCGTGGCGCTGCAGCCGGGCGCGGGGTCGAAGGCGCGGATGCGGCGCTCCAGCACGGCGGCCGGCTGCGCCCAGTCGAGCGCCGCCTCGGCCTTGTCGATCTTGTGCGCGTAGCAGGCGCCCTCGGCGGGCTGCGGCACCAGCGGCAGCGTGCCCGCCTGCAGCTGCGCCAGCGCCTGCACCACCAGGCGCGCGCCCAGCGCCGCGAGGCGGTCGTGCAGCGTCGCGCCGGTGTCGTCCGGGCCGATGGGCGTGGACTCCCACAGGCGCATGGCACCCGTGTCCAGGCCCTCGTCCATCTGCATGATGGTGATGCCGGTCTCGGCGTCGCCGGCCTCGATGGCGCGCTGGATGGGGGCGGCCCCGCGCCAGCGCGGCAGCAGCGAGCCGTGGATGTTCAGGCAGCCGTGGCGCGGCAGCTCCAGCACCCAGCGCGGCAGGATCAGGCCGTAGGCGGCCACCACCATCAGCTCGGGCGCGTCGGCCTGCAGCAGCGAGCGGGCGGCCTCGGCCTCGTCGGGGAAGCGCCCGTCCAGGCGCAGGCTGCGCGGCTGCGCCAGCGCCAGGCCCCGGTCCTGGGCGAACTGCTTCACCGGCGAGGGTTGCAGCTTCAGGCCGCGGCCGGCGGGGCGGTCGGGCTGGGTGAGCACGCGCACCACCTCGTGGCCGGCCGCGTGCAGCGCCTGCAGCGCCACGCGGGCGAACTCGGGCGTGCCGGCGTAGGCGATGCGCATGGGGCGCAACGCTCAGGCGCGCGTGCGCTGCTCGTCGCGCGTGCGCTTGAGCATCTTGGTGCGGATGCGGTCGCGCTTGAGCAGGCTGAGGTATTCCACGAACACCTTGCCGCGCAGGTGATCCATCTCGTGCTGCACGCACACGGCGCTCAGGCCCTCGGCGTCGAGCTCGAAGGGCTGGCCGTCGCGGTCCAGCGCGCGCACCTTCACGCGGGCGTGGCGCTCGACCTTGTCGTAGACCTGCGGCACCGACAGGCAGCCCTCCTCGGCCACGGCCCGTTCGTCGCTGGCCCAGACGATCTCGGGGTTCACCAGCACCAGCGGCCGGTCGCGCGCATCGGAGGTGTCCATCACGATGACGCGCTCGTGCACGTCCACCTGCGTGGCGGCGAGGCCGACGCCGCTCTCGGCGTACATCGTCTCCAGCAGGTCGGCCGCGAGGGTGCGGATGCGCTCGTCGACGACCGCCACGGGGCGGGCCGCGGTGTGCAGCCGGGGGTCGGGGTAGCGCAGGATGGTGAGTCGGGCCATGGCGGAACAGGCGTGGCGGGCGTCGTGGAAGCCGTCGGGTTCAGCAGATGAGGGCAGCGCAACAGGTCGCAACAGCTGTCGATCGGAGGCAACGCGGGCCCTTCGAAACGACCTGAACTGCGCCAGAGTCGACGCTCACTTTGTTTACGGCATCAAGGGTTTAGGGGCAGAATCTTCCAAACAGAATGAAGATTGTCGCCGCGCTTTCGGCGCCGGCCGGCCGGCTGCCGGCTCGGCTGCACGAGGGCGCATATTCTGGCACCGCCCCGAACGCCGTCCGGAGACTCGCAGCGTGACCTCACCCAATCCCCTGCCCCGCCGCCGCCTCCTGCTGCAAGCCACGGGTGCCGCCGGCCTGGCCGCGGCCTCCGGCGCCGTCTGGGCCCAGACGAGCCGACTGCCCGTGCTGCCCGAGTGGCGCGACACCGCGCAGCGCGTGGCCTCGGCCGGCGTGCCGCTGTCGGAGCTGGCGCCCAACGCCCCCGACTCGCACACCGTGCGCCCCGGCGACACGCTCTGGGGCATCTCCACGCTATTCCTCACCTCGCCCTGGCGCTGGCCCGAGCTGTGGGGCATGAACCTCGAGCAGATCCGCAACCCGCACCTCATCTACCCCGGCCAGGTGCTGGTGCTCGAGAAGGCCGACGGCGTGGCGCGGCTGCGCGTGGCGGGTGCGCCCGGCGGCAGCGCCGGCGGCAGCGCCAACGAACCCACCAACACCGTGAAGCTGTCGCCGCGGGTGCGGCCCGAACTGCTGGACAACGGCGCCATCGCGGCCATCCCGCTGAACCTGATCGGGCCCTTCCTCAACGAGGCCGTCGTGTTCAACGGCAACGAGCTCGAGGCCGCACCGCGCATCGTGGCCACGCAGGAAGGCCGCGTGATGGTGTCGCGCGGCGAGACCGCCTACGTGCGCGGCGACCTGAAGGGCGCGCGCGATTTCCGCCTGTTCCGCGAGCTGGTGCCGCTGGTCGACCCCGGCACGCGCGAGGTGCTCGGCTTCGAGGGCCGCTACGTCGGCACCGCCGAGCTCACCCGCCCGGCCGGTACCACCACCGCCGACGGCCGCCCGGCCCTGGTGCCCGCCACCTTCCGCGTCACCAGCACGCGCATCGAGGCCGGTGTCGGCGACCGCCTCAGCCCGGTGCCGCAGCAGGAACTGGTGGCCTACGTGCCGCGCTCGCCCGCCAATCCGGTGGAGGGGCGCGTCGTCTCCATCTACGGCGACGGCGTGCGCGCCGGCCAGAACCAGGTCATCACCATCAACCGCGGCCAGCGCGACGGCATCGAGCGCGGCCACGTGCTGGCGCTGTGGCGTGCCGGCCGCAACACCTTCGACCGCACCTCGGTCGACAAGGCGCCCCTGCGCCTGCCTGACGAGCGCCACGGCCTGCTGTTCGTGTTCCGCGTGTTCGAGCGCGTCTCGTACGCGCTGGTGCTGAACGTCCAGGAACCCATCCGCGCCGGCGACCGCTTCACCCAGCCCTGACCGGCCCGGCACGCGGGGCAGCACAGGGCCCGCCGGCATGGACGCAGCCGAGTTCGAGGCCTGGTTCCGCCTGCTGGCCACGCCCGGCGTCAACCGCGGCCTGGCGCGCCGCCTGGTCGCGGCCTGCGGCACGCCCGAGGCTGTGTTGGTCACTCCCCTGGGCACGCTGCGCAGTCTGGCCGGTGAAGCAGTGGCGCACGCGCTGCACAGCCCAGCCGACGAGACCGAGGCCCGCCTGGCCGCCGCGCGCACCTGGCTGGCCGGCGGCGCCGACCGCCACGCCATCGCCCCCGGCGACCCGCACTACCCGCCGGCGCTGCTGCAGACCGCCGACCCGCCCTTGCTGCTGTACCTGCAGGGCGAGCCGTCCGTGCTGCAGCGCCCGGCCCTGGCCGTCGTGGGCAGCCGCAGCGCCACGCCGCAGGGCACGGCCAACGCGCGGGCCTTCGCGCGCGAGCTGGCGGCGCAGGGCTGGTGCATCGTCTCGGGCCTGGCGCTGGGCATCGACGCCGCGGCCCACGAGGGCGCGCTCGACGCCGCCGCGGGCGCCGGCACCGTGGCCGTGGTGGGCACCGGCCTGGACCGCGTGTTCCCCGCGGCCCACCGGGCGCTGGCCCACCGCATCGGGGCCGCCGGCGCGTTGCTCAGCGAGTACGCCCCGGGCACCCCGCCGCTGCGCCAGCACTTCCCCGAGCGCAACCGCATCATCGCCGGCCTCGCCCAGGGCACCCTGGTGGTCGAGGCCGCGCTGTCCTCGGGCTCGCTCATCACGGCGCGGCTGGCCAGCGAGGCCGGGCGCGAGGTCTTCGCCATCCCCGGCTCCATCCACTCGCCGCAGTCCCGCGGCTGCCACGCGCTCATCCGCCAGGGCGCCAAGCTGGTGGAGACGGCCGAGGACATCGTCGAGGAACTGCGCGGCCAGCGCCCGCTGCCCTTGCCCGGGGCCGGCGACGACGACGCCCCCGCCGACGAAGACCCACTGCTCGCGGCGCTGGGGCACGATCCGGTGACGCTCGACGCCCTGCTGGCGCGCACCGGCGACAGCGCCGCGGCCCTGTCGGCGCGGCTGCTGCAGCTCGAGCTCGAGGGCCGCGTGGCCCGCCTGCCCGGCGGGCTTTACCAGCGCCTGGCCAGCGGCTGAACCGCGCTATAGTGGGTTGCATGTTCGACGTGCTGGTCTACCTCTACGAGAACTACTGGCGCCCCGACGCCTGCCCGGAGCCCAAGCAGCTCTCGCGCAAGCTCAGCGCCGTCGGCTTCGAGGCCGAGGAGATCAACGACGCGCTGAAGTGGCTCGACGGGCTGGCCCACACGGCCGAAGGCGGCACCGAGGCCCTGGCGCGCCTGCAGCCGCAGGCCGGCAGCCTGCGCATCTACACCGCCCACGAGCGCGACGTGCTGGGCGACGACTCCATCGGCTTCATCAGCTTCCTTGAGAGCGCCGGCGTCATGGCCCCCGCGATGCGCGAGATGGTCATCGACCGTGCGCTGGCCGTGGGCAGCGGCCGCATCGAGCTCGACGACCTGAAGATCATCGTGCTGATGGTGTTCTGGAGCCTGGGCGAGGAGCCCGACGCGCTGATCCTCGACGAGCTGTTCGTCGATTCCGAAGACCGCGTGATCCACTGACGGCCCTCGGGGCCGCACCGCGTCAGGACATCAGCCGGCTGGCGTCGACGTCGAGCTTGGCCAGCGCGCTGCGCGTAGCGCGCACCGTCAGGGCTTCGTCCTGCGCGGGCACGATCAGCCCGGCCTGCAGGTAGCTGGCCAGCCGGTGCTGCTGGAACAGGAAGCAGCGCCCCTTGGGCGTGACGAACAGGCTGAGCTGCTTGCGCAGCCCGTGCCAGCTGAGCTGCACCGGCTCGGCCTGGCCGTTGCGGTCGAGCATGTACCAGGTGCCCACCTGCAGCTCGCGCGCCCAGGCCACCATGGCCGGCGTGGGCATGCTGCCGCCCTCGAGCACCACCTCGAGCTCGCTGCTCTGGTGGCCGGACAGGTCGAGCACCATGCTCTCGTCGATCTCGACGTCGGCTGCGTCGGGCAGCAGTTCCTCCAGCGTCTCGAGCCGCTCCATCAGCTCGCGCAGGCGGTCGTCGGGGATGACCGCCGCCTTGGCGGTGAAGGCCGCCGCCAGCGAGTTGTTCAGCTGCTGGATGTGCTCGTCCTGCCGGGTCTGGTCCATGCCGGCGGAGGCCATGCCCTCGCGCAGCGCCTTCAGCAGCAGGGGCAGCCGGCGGATCACCTCGGCGCGTTCCTCGCGCGTGACCTTCGCGCTGGCGCTCCAGATCAGGTCGGCTGCGGCGCGCTTCATGGCCTTGGTCTGCTCGCCCTGGGCGCCGTGGCGCATGCCGGCGGTGGCCAGCACGTCGGCCCAGACGTGGAACAGGAACTGGCGCACGCCCTCCTGCACCGGCACCTCGTTGAGCATGCGCCGCAACTCGATGGTGTACTGGATGGCCATGGTCTCGCGCTGCTCCACCTGCTGGGCCAGCGAGACGCCACGCTTGGTGACCTCGTTCTCGTTGCTGAAGTAGTGCTCGAGGAACTTCTCGAACTCCACCAGCACGGTCTGGAAGACGCGGCGACCGGTGTCGGGGTAGGCCTCGACGACCTGGACGATGCGCTTGATCTCGCGCTCCAGCGCCTCGTTCACGCCGCCGGCGCTGTCGAAGCCCATGACGCAGGCGCCCATGCGGTCGATCAGGCGGCGCGCCGGGTGGTCGATGGTGGCGAAGAAGTCGGGCTCGGTGACGGCCACGCGCAGCACTGGCATCTGCAGCCGCGCGAACCACACGCGGATGGAAGACGGGATGCGATCCTCGGTGAGGATGCTCTGGAACAGCAGCGCCACGATCTCGATGGTGGCGCGTTCCTCGGGCGTGGCGGCCGCCTTCTTCAGCGCCTGCTTGCGCTGGTGCAACTCGTCCAGCAGCACCGGCGCGGTGACCAGGGGCTCGCCGCGCTGGGTGGTGGGCGAGACCCGCTGGCGGATGGCCCGCTCGGCCGAGTCGATGGCCTTGGCGAGCGCCGGCGACAGCCCCGTCGACAGCCCCGAGGACGGGGCAGGAGCCTCCGGCCGCGGCGACCGCTCCGGCCCCGGGCCGCGCGTGCTGTTCGCGAAGCTGGGCACGTGGCGGGCGATCAGGCGGTTCAGCCGGCCGAGCACGGCCTCGGCGTGCTCGCGGCTGCGCGCCAGCGGCGCGCCGCGCGTCATCAGGCGGGTTTCCTCGCCGATGTGGCGGCTGGAGCCCCCGCCGATCCAGTGGCCGGGCCCGCGGCCGCTGGCGGCGAAACCGGCCGAGTTCGGGTATTCGGACGCCGCGCCCAGCGCCATGGAGGCGGAGTTGCCCTCGCCGGTGAAGCCGCTGGCCCAGCCGCCCCCCATCTGGGTGCCCGGGTGCGTGCGCGAGCGGCGGATGAAGGGGCGCAGGTCGACCTCGGGCAGCACTTCCTTCTCGACCAGCCAGCGGTTGGTCTCGTGGTAGGCCTCCTCGACCAGGGCCGCGAGCTCGTCGTGCAGCGTGCCCTGCACCTCGCGCCAGCCCTCCAGGTTGAGGCCGGCGCCGCGCCAGGCGTCGAACACGATGCGCGCCAGCACGTGGGCGCGCAGCATGTCGTGTGGCTCCAGTTCGGTGCGGCCCTCGAGGTGGGCGACGCGGGAGCGCAGGTCGGCGAACTCCCAGCTCGCACGGTCCATCACCGCCAGCGCCAGGCGCGAGGTGACGATCTCGACCTCGATGGTGTCGTCGGACACCAGCGTGAGCGGCTCGCGCCCGCCCCCGGGCGGCAGGTCGGCCGCCCGCGTGACGTTGCCGCCCTGGGTGAGCACGCGCCGAAGGCCGGCCACCATGCCGCGGTGCCAGCCCTGCGCACCCTTGGTGAGCCCCTGCAGCAATTCGCGCCGCCGCAGCAGCGCGGAGTGTTCGGACGGCTTGTCCAGCAGTGCGCGCGCCCGGTCGAGCGTGGCCTGCACCAGGTGCCGCAGGCCCTTGACCAGCTCTTCGGTGTAGAGCCGCCGCGCCTGTCCGGCCAGCGAGTCGGGCGTGGCGGCTGTAGCCATGGGTGGGGGGACGGGTCGTTGTCGCTGGCGCACAGGCCGGCGGGTCACTCTACACCACGGCCCCGGCGTTGGGATCGTTCGGGTCGCTCTCCTTCGGGCCCGTCTTGATCAGGTCCTCGCGGCGGGCGCCCAGCCACAGCACGATGCCGGCGGCGACGAAGATCGACGAGTAGATGCCGAACAGGATGCCGATGGTCAGGGCCACCGAGAAGTGGTGCAGCGTGGGCCCGCCGAAGATCAGCATGCTCAGCACCATGATCTGCGTGCTGCCGTGGGTGATGACGGTGCGGCTGATGGTGCTGGTGATGGCGCGGTCGATGGTTTCCTTGGTGTCGAGCTTGCGGTACTTGCGGAAGCTCTCGCGGACGCGGTCGAAGATGACCACGCTCTCGTTGACCGAGTAGCCCAGCACCGCCAGGATGGCCGCCAGCACCGCCAGTGAAAATTCCCACTGGAAGAACGCGAAGAAGCCCAGGATGATGACCACGTCGTGCAGATTGGCCACGATGCCTGCCACCGCGAACTTCCACTCGAAGCGGATCGCCAAGTAGGCCATGATCCCCAGGATGGTGACCCCGAGCGCCAGCGCCCCGTTGGTGTAGAGCTCCTCGCCGACGCTGGGGCCCACGAACTCGGTGCGCGTCAGCTTCAGCGGCTCGGTGCCGTCGGCCCGGGTGCACGCCGGCCGGCTGACCTGCTCGCCCTGCGGCGTGGTGTACTGCTTGGTGCCGGTGCTGCCCTGCTCGGCCTTGCACAGGGTCTCGAAGACCAGCGTCGAGACCTGGTCCTGCTTCATGTCGCCGCGCACGGGCAGGCGGATCAGCACGTCGCGGCTGGTGCCGAACTTCTGCACCTGCACCTCGCCGAAGCCAAGCTGCTCGACCAGGCCCCGCGTGCGGTTGATGTCGGCGGTGCCGGCGTACTCCACCTCCACCAGCGTGCCGCCGGTGAACTCGATCGACGGGTTCAGGCCCTTGGTCACGATGAAGAACACCGCGGCCAGGAAGGTGATGAACGACACCGCGTTCAGCACCAGCACGTGGCGCATGAACGGGATGTCGCGGTTGATGCGGAAGAATTCCATGGCTCGTGCCTCCCGCGCGTCAGAGCTTGTTCTCGTCGAGCTGGGGGCGCGCCTCGCCGCCCTTCCAGACCTGGCCGATCGACACCGACTTCAGCCGCTTCTGGCGGCCGTACCAGAGGTTGACCAGCCCGCGCGAGAACACCACCGCCGAGAACATGCTCGTCAGGATGCCCAGGCAGTGCACCACCGCGAAGCCGCGCACCGGGCCCGAGCCGAAGGCCAGCAGCGCGATGCCGGCGATCAGCGTGGTGACGTTGGAGTCGAGGATGGTGCCCCAGGCGGCCTCGTAGCCCTTGTGGATGGCCTGCTGCGGCGACAGCCCCGCCCGCAGCTCCTCGCGCACGCGCTCGTTGATCAGCACGTTGGCGTCGATGGCCATGCCCAAAGTGAGCGCGATGGCCGCGATGCCCGGCAGCGTGAGCGTGGCCTGCAGCAGGCTCAGCAGCGCGATCAGGCACAGCAGGTTGAAGGCCAGCGCCACGCTGCTGAACACGCCGAACAGCAGGTAGTAGCCGCACATGAACACCGCGATCGCGATGAAGCCCCACAGCACGCTGTTGAAGCCCATCTTGATGTTCTCGGCACCCAGGCTCGGGCCGATGGTGCGCTCCTCGATGATCTCCATCGGCGCGGCCAGCGCGCCGGCGCGCGTGAGCAGCGCCATGTCGGCGGTTTCCTGAGGCGTGAAGTTGCCGGTGATCTGGAAGTCGTTGCCGAACTCGCCCTGGATCGTCGCCACCGAGATGGCCTCGCCCTTGCCCTTCTCGTACAGCACGATGGCCATCGGCTTGCCGAGGTTCTCGCGCGTGACCTGCCGCATCGCGCGGCCGGCCACGTCGTTCAGGCGCACGCTGACGGCGGGGCGCTGGTCGCGGTCGATCGTGGCGCTGGCCTGCACCAGCTGCTCGCCGGTGGCGATGACGTCGCGCTTGAGGCCCACCATGCGCGGCATGGTCTCGCCGGGGCCCAGCCGCTCGGGCACGGTCTCGGCGGCGGCCGAGAGGTCGGTCTCCACCAGCCGGATCTGCAGCGTGGCGGTGCGGCCGATGATGGTCTTGGCGCGCGCGGTGTCCTGCACGCCGGGCAGCTGCACCACCACGCGGTTCAGGCCCTGCTGCTGGATCACGGGCTCGGCCACGCCCAGCTCGTTGACGCGCTTGTGCAGCGTCTCGATGTTCTGGCTGAGCGCCTGCTTCTGGATCTCGGCCACGGCCTGCGGCTGCAGCCGGCCCACCAGGCGCGTGCCCTCGGGCGTGGTCTGCACCGTCCACTGCATCGCCGGCATGCGCGCGACGAGCAGGTCGCGGGCGGTGTCGGCCGCCGCGGCATCGGGCAGACCGACCGTCACGCCCTCGGTCTCGCGCGTGATGCCGGCGAAGCGGATGCGCTTCTCGCGCAGCGCGTTGCGGGTGTCGCTGGCGTAGCCGTCGATCTGCTGGCGCAGCGCCGCGCGCATGTCGACTTCCATCAGGAAGTGCACGCCGCCGCGCAGGTCCAGGCCCAGGTACATGGGCAGCGCGCGCAGGTTGGCCATCCACTTCGGCGTGCGCGACACCAGGTTCAGCGCCACGATGAAGCGCTCGTCGGCCGGGTCGGGGTTCAGCGCGCGGCCGATGGCGTCCTTGGCCTTGATCTGGGTGTCGGTGTCGGCAAAGCGCACGCGCACCGAGGCACCCTCGATGGCCAGCACGTCGAAGGCGATGTTGGCGCCGGTCAGCGCGCCGCGCACGCGCTCGAGCGTGGTGTCGTCGACCTTGACGGTGCTCTTGCCCGACGAGACCTGCACCGCCGGCGCCTCGCCGAAGAAGTTGGGCGCGGTGTACAGGGCGCCGAGCAGCAGCGCGACCAGCAGGATCGCGTACTTCCACCAGGGGTAGCGGTTCATGGAGGGTTCCTTGGCCGCAGCCGGTCAGCACCGCCGGGGCCGGCCCGACGAGGGTGCCCGCGGCGCGGGCACCGGGCTGTGATCACTTGGCGGTGGAGAAGGTGCCCTTGGGCAGCACCTGGATGACGGCGCCGCGCTGCACCTGCAGTTCAACACCGCTGGCCACCTCGACGTGCAGGTAGCTGTCGCCGAGCTTGGCGATCTTGCCCATCAGGCCGCCGGCGATGACGACCTCGTCGCCCTTGGCCAAGGCCTCGATCATGGCCTTGTGCTCCTTCTGCTTCTTCATCTGAGGGCGGATCATGATGAAGTACAGCACCACGAACATCAGCACCAGCGGCAGCAGGCTGAAGAGGGTGTCGGTGCCGCTGGGGGCAGCAGCCGGGGCGGCTTGGGCGAAAGCGTTGGAGATGAACACGGCGGGTGATCCTCGGGCCGGGGGCGCTGCCGGCGTTGCCGCGCGGCGACGCCGCAGCCGGCGGTCTGGCGGTTGCGGAAAAAGCCCGCGATTCTAGCCAGCCGATCCCGCCGCGCCATCCCAAGGGCCGAGGCCCTGCGGCACGCGGGCCGGCCGGGGGCGCCCGGCGCGCGCCAGGGCCCGCCACCCCGGCCACTGCAGCAGCGCCACCAGCGCCACGGCGCCGGCCAGCGCCACGGCGGCCCGCAGCACCAGTTCGGGCCCCTGGACATAGGCGTCGCGGCCGGCGCTCAGCAGGAACTGCGCCGCCGAGAACAGCTGCCCGTACTTGAACAGCGACGGCTCCAGCCCCGCCGCCAGCAGCGCCGGGGCGGCCAGGCCGGCCAGCACCCCCAGCACCAGCAGCGGCCCGCGCCGCCAGGGCCTGGGCGCACCCGCCGGGGCCGCACCCGCGGCCAGCGCGGCCGCCAGCGCCGTGCCCGC
>CAIKLM010000056.1 GCA_903828235.1 uncultured beta proteobacterium
AGCAGCGCGCGGGCGCCCTGGCGGTCAAGCTCGCGCAGCGCGGCAGCCTCGGCAGGGGGCAGCGCGGGCGCGCCATCCCACCAGCGGCGCAGCGGCGCGCAGCCGGCCAGGGCCGCGCCAGCGGCCAGCGTCAGGGCCAGCCGGCGGCGGGCGGGCGGCGTGGGGGCGTGGGGGTCCATGGATCGGCCGGGTTGCACGCGCCGCATTGTGGCCAAGCGCGGCCCGGCAGGGGCCTGCTCAGGCCGCGGGCAGCCACAGCACCGCGCGCAGCCCGCCGCGCGGCGAGGGCTCCAGCGCCAGCTCGCCGCCGTACAGCCGCGCCAGATCGTGCACGATGGCCAGGCCCAGGCCGCTGCCGGGCACCGTCTCGTCCAGGCGCGTGCCGCGCGCCAGCGCGGCGTCGCGCTGCGCGGCGGCGATGCCGGGGCCGTCGTCGTCCACCACCAGGCGCAGGCGCCGGCCCTCGGCCGTGGCCGCGACATGCACCGCCTGCCGCGCCCACTTGCAGGCGTTGTCGACGAGGTTGCCGAGCATCTCCTGCAGGTCCTGCAGCTCGCCCGCGAAGTGCAGGCCGGGCGCAATGTCCTCGGCGTGCAACTCGAGCGCGCGCCCGGCGTGCACGCGCCGCATCACGCGCAGCAGCCCCTCGGCAGCCTCGGCCACCGGGGCGCGCGCGCCGGGCCGGCCCTGCGCGGCGGCGGCGCGCGCGCGCTTGAGGTGCCAGTCCACCTGGCGCTGCGCCAAGGCCACCTGCTCGTCCACCAGCGCGGCCAGCGCCGCGGCCTCGGCACCGGGGCGGCGAGCGACCGCTGCGGCCTGGGCCAGCGCGGCCAGCGGCGTCTTGATGGCGTGGGCCAGGTTGCCGGCCTGCGTGCGCGCCCGCGCCACGACCTCGTCGTTGCGGTCGAGCACGCCGTTGAAGCCGGCCACCAGGGGCTGCACCTCGGCCGGCACGGCGCCGTCCAGGCGCGCACGGCGGCCCTCCTGCAGCGCCACCAGCTCGCGCTGCAGGGCGCGCAGCGGCGCCAGCCCCAGGGCCACCTGGGCCCAGGCGGCCAGCGCCAGCAGCAGGCCCAGTGCGCCCAGCGACAGCGCCAGCAGGCGGTCGAAGCGCTCGCGCGCCGCCTGCGTCTCGGCCCGGTCGGCGGCCACGACCAGCCGCCAGGGGGACGACGGCGCTGCGCCGTCCAGCGCCACGGTGCGCTCCAGCGCCAGCAGCCGGGCGCCGTCCGGCCCGGTCAGCTCGTGGCGGTGCAGCGCGCCGTCGGCCAGCGCGTCGTCGGGCAGCGCCAGCACCACGTCCCACAGCGAACGCGAACGCAGCACGCCGCGCTCGGCAGGCCCGCCCGCCGCACCGCGCACGCGGTCGACCTGGAAGTACAGGCCCGAGTAGGGCCGCGTCCAGCGCGGGTCGCTGAGCAGCCGGGCGTCGACCTCTGGCCGGCCCTCGGCGTCGACCGCCAGGCGCGCGGTGAGCTGGTCGAGCTGCACCGTGAGCGCCTGCTCGAACTGCCGCGTCACCTGCTCGTCGAACAGGCGCGACAGCATCACGCCGGCCAGGCCCAGCGCCAGCGCCAGCGCCCCGACGGTGGCCAGCAGCAGGCGCAGGCGCAGCGAGCGTCGCCACGCGTGCGGCCACGCCGGGCGGCTCACGGAACCCCCGCGGGCCCGCCGAGCCGGTAGCCCAGGCCGCGCACCGTCTCGATCGTGCCGGGCGGCAGCTTGCGGCGCAGCCGGCCGACGAAGACCTCGATGGTGTTGCTGTCGCGGTCGAAGTCCTGCGCGTACAGGTGCTCGGTCAGCTCGCTGCGCGAAACCACCGTGTCCGGCCGGTGCATCAGGTACGCGAGCAACCGGAACTCGTGCGCCGTGAGCGCCACGGGCTGGCCGCCCGCGCTGACGCGGCCGCTGCGCGTGTCCAGCACCAGCGCGCCGTGCTGCAGCAGCGGCGAGGCCAGCCCCTGGGCGCGGCGGATGAGCGCGCGCACCCGGGCCAGCAGCTCCTCGTGGTGGAAGGGCTTGGTCAGGTAGTCGTCGGCGCCGGCGTCGATGCCGGTGACCTTCTCGTGCCAGGCGTCGCGCGCGGTGAGGATGAGCACCGGCATCGTGCGACCGGCCTCGCGCCAGCGCCGCAGCACGCTCAGGCCGTCGAGCTGCGGCAGGCCGAGGTCCAGCACCACGGCGTCGAAGGCCTCGTGCAGGCCGAGGTGCAGCGCGTCGCGGCCGTTGTCGGCCACGTCCACCGCGTAGCCGGCCTCGGCCAGGCCCTCGCGCAGCGGCTCGCGCAGCGCGGGTTCGTCCTCCACCAGCAGCAACCTCATGGCGCCGGCGAAGGTGGCTCGTGCGCGCGGGTGGCGCCGCGCGCGCGGGCCTTGAGCACCGCGCCGGTGGCGGCGTCGAGCTCCAGCTTCAGCACCCGGCCACCGGGCTGCAGCAGCTTGAGCTCGTAGACCCAGCGGCCACCCTCGCGCTCGAGCTCGACCTCCAGCACCTGGCCCGGGTGGCTGCGCTGCAGCTGCTGCAGCAGCGTGGCCAGCGGCAGCACCTGGCCCGACTGCACGGCGGCGCGGGCGCGCTCGTGGTCGCGCCGGTCGTCGCCGGCCGGGGCGGGGCCGGCGGCCAGCAGCGCGAGCACCAGCACCGCGGCAGCACCGGGCCGCAGGCTCGGCGAGGGCGGGCAGGCGGGCGAATCCACCGTTCGATTGTCGGCGCCCGAATCTGAACGGCGCATGAACGCCGCCTTCACCGCCGGTTCAGCCCGCCTCCGAAGAATGGCCTCCACCAACCCCCCCGAGAGCCCGCCCCATGCCGCGCCTTCTTTCCTACCTGCCGTTGGCGGCCCTGCTGTTGGCCAGCCTGCCGGCCCTGGCCGGCGACACCACGCCGGCGCAGCAGCTCGAGCGCTTCACCGCCGCCGCCGGGACGCCCGGCCAGGCCGAGCGCGGCCGCGCCTTCTTCACCAGCCGGCACGGCGGCGAGTGGTCCTGCGCCTCGTGCCACCACGCGCCGCCCACGCGGCCCGGCCAGCATGCCGGCACCGGCAAGGCGCTGGAGCCGTTGGCCCCGGCCTTCAACCCGCGCGCCTTCACCGACACCGCCAAGGTCGACAAGTGGTTCCGCCGCAACTGCAAGGACGTGCTGCAGCGCGAATGCAGCGCCACCGAGAAGGCCGACGTGATGGCCTGGCTGGCGAGCCTGAAGTGACCACCGCGCCGGAAGCCACCCCATGAATCAGCCCCTCATCGCCGCCGTGCTGGCCCTGCTGGCCCTGGCCGCTGCCCCCGCCTTTGCCGACGGCCCACGGATGCCGGCGCAGGTGCCGCCGGCCTATCGGCAGGAGTGCGGCGCCTGCCACACGGCCTACCCGCCCGCGCTGCTGCCGGCGCGCTCGTGGCAGCGGCTGATGGGCGGGCTCGACCGCCACTACGGCAGCGACGCCACCCTCGACCCGCAGACGCTGGCCGCGCTCGGCGGCTGGCTGCAGCAGCACGCCGGCACGGGCCGGCGCGCGGCCGAGGAACCGCCGCAGGACCGCATCACGCGCTCGGCCTGGTTCGAGCGCAAGCACCGCAAGGTCGAGCCTGGGGTCTGGACGCTGCCCAGCGTGAAGAGCGCGGCGCAGTGCGCGGCCTGCCACCGCGGCGCCGACCAGGGCCGCTTCGACGACCACGACCTCGTCACCCCCGCCGGCCTGAGCGAGCGCCAGCGCCGCGCGTGGCACGACTGAAGCAACACCGCGAGAGGAATCCACCATGTCCACCACCACGGCCACGGCCGGCAATCCTGTCGGCACCGCGCCGGGCACCACCCGCGGCCGCGCACCGGGCCGCCGCGTCGTCGACGCGCCCACGCGCATGGCCCACGCGCTGATCGCGATCAGCTTTGTCGGCGCCTGGCTCACCGCCGAGGGCGAGCGCTGGCTCGCGCTGCACGTGACGCTGGGCTACGTGCTGGCCGGCGCGCTGGCCTTCCGCGTGGTCTACGGCCTGGTGGGGCCGCGGCAGGCGCGCGTGGCGCTGTGGTTCCGCAAGCTGGCGGCGGCGCCCCAGTGGCTGCGCGGCGCTGCCACGGCGCTGCGCGCGGCGCGACCGGCCGACGTGCCCTGGCAGCAGGGCCGCAACCTGCTGATGGCCGCGCTCATCGTGGCGCTGGTGCTGCTGATGCCCCCGCTGCTGCTGAGCGGCCTGGCGCCGCACCTGGCGTGGGTGACGGGCGGCCCGGCCGACGCCCTGTCGGAACTGCACGAGGCGCTGGGCGAAGGCCTGCTGCTGCTGGCGCTGGCTCACGTCGGCCTCGTGCTCGCCTCCAGCCTGCTGCGCCGCCAGAACCTGGCGCGGCCCATGCTCGATGGCCGGCTGCCCGGCAGCGGCCCCGACCTGGCCCGGCGCAACCACGGCCTGATCGCCGCACTGCTGCTGGCCGCTGCGCTGGGCTTCGTGGCCTGGCAGTGGATGGCCACGCCCCAAGGCCTGCTGCCCACCGGCCCGGGCGCGGCGAGCATGGGCCACGAGGACGAGGACTGATGGGCCCCCAGGCTGCGGCGCTGCGCGTCCTCGCCACCCCCCGAGGGGGCTCAGCCCGGACCGGGAAACCCGGATCCGGGCTGGGCGGGCCGCTCAGCCGAGCAGCCGCCCCGCGATCACCGCGCCCCAGGCCACCGCTGCCAGCAGCAACGCCATCATCACCGCGGCGCTGCCAAGGTCCTTGGCGCGGCCCAGGCGCTCGCGCCGGCCCAGCGAGATCTCGTCGGCCAGCGCCTCCAGCGCCGAGTTCAGCAGCTCGACGATCCACACCAGCACCACGCTGCCGGCCAGCAGCAGCGCCTCGAGCACGCTGCGGCCCACCCAGGGCGCGGCCAGCAGCAGCGGCAGGCCCAGCAGCAGTTCCTGCCGGAAGGCCGCCTCGTGGCGCACGGCGGCGCGCAGGCCGCGCCACGAGTAGGTCGTGGCGCGCGCGATGCGCACCAGGCCGCCGCGGCTCTTGAAGGGGCTGTGCGGTTCGTCCAGGTGCTGCTCCTCGTTCATCGCGGTCCCAGTTCCAGGTCGGCGCCGAAACCGGCGTCCACCGCCGGCAGCGTGAGGCGCCCGCCGTGCGCGCGCGCCACGCGGTCGGCCAGCATCAGGCCCAGGCCGCCGGTGTCGGCGTAGCGCTCCTCGGCCAGGGCGCGGGCCAGCTCGGCGCGCCGCTCGGGCGCGATGCCGCGGCCGTCGTCGCGCACCTGCAGCACGCGGCCGCCGTCGGCCACGGCCAGCCGCACCGCGCGCGCGCCGTGGCGCTGCGCGTTGTCGAGCAGGTTCAGCAGCGCCGCGGCAAGCAGGTCGGCATCGGCGTCGAGCGTGGCGCCGGGCTCGGCCTGCACGGCCAGCGCGAAGGGCGGCAGCCGCTGCACCAGGTCGTCCAGGCCCACCGGATGGCGCTGCAGCGCGGCGGTGCCATCGGCGCTGCGGAACAGGCCCAGCAGCGCCGCCACCACGTGCTGCAGCCGCGCGGCCGCGCTGCGCACGCGCACCAGGCGCTCGGCCAGCCCGGGCGGCGCGGTGCGCGCGGCCACGGCGAGCTGCGCGTCGATGCCCGCCAGCGGCGTGCGCAGCGCGTGCGCTGCGTGTGCCGAGAAGGCCTGCTCGCTGGCCAGCCGCGTGGCCAGGCGCGCCGCCAGGTCCTCCAGCGCCGCATGCACCGGCACGAGCTCGGAGCGCTCGGGCGGGCCAAGCGCCAGCGCGACCGGGCCCTGCGGCACCTGCCAGCCGGCCAGGCGCTGCGACAGGCGCTGCAGCGGCTGCAGCTCGTGGCGCACGCGGGCGCGCAGCCACAGCTGGCCCAGCAGGCCCACGGCCAGCGCGGCCAGCACGGCGCCCAGGGCCACCTCGGCGCGCGCCTCGTTGCGCTCGGCGCGCGTCTGCGCGGCGTACAACACTCGGCCGTCGCGGCCGGCCACCAGGCCGTACACGCGCCAGCCGGGCAAGTTGACGAAGCCCGTGCGCGGCGCCGCGTGCCAGGCCGTGGCCGGCGCGCGCATCGAGCGGCGCAGCACGCGGCCGTCGGCGGCCACCAGCTGCCACGCGAAGTGTTCGACCTCGGCGGTGCCCACGGGCAGCTCGGCGGGCTCGTCGTGGCCGGCGGCCAGCGCCGCCATCAGCTCGCCCGAGGCGCGCAGCGCCTCGTCGAGCAGCTCGTCGACCTCGTGCGAGGCCGCCAGCCACACCGCCAGGCCCACGGCCAAGCCCCAGGCCATCGACCAGCCCAGCACGGCGCGAGCCAGCCGCGCGGCGATCGACGGGGGGGACGGCGCGGCCGGCATCCGCGCTCAGGGCCGGTCGACGCGGTAGCCCAGCCCGCGCACGGTCTCGATCAGCTCGCGGCCGAGCTTGCGCCGCAGCGCCGAGACGTGCACTTCCAGCGCGTTGCTGGCCAGTTCGGACTCGAAGCCCAGCACCAGCTTCTCGAGCTCGGCCTTGGGCACGATGCGGCCGGCGCGCAGCACCAGCGCCTCGAGCACCGCCCACTCGCGCGCCGTGAGGTCCACGCGCGCCCCGGCCAGCGCGGCCGAGCGGGCCTGCAGGTCGAGCACGACGTCCTGCCACTGCCAGCGGGCGTCGGCGCCACCGCTGCTGCGCCGCGCCACGGCGCGCAGGCGCGCCGCCAGTTCCTCGGGCGCGAAGGGCTTCACGAGGTAGTCGTCGGCACCGGCGTCCAGGCCCTCGATGCGCTGCGTGAGCCGGTCGCGCGCCGTGAGCATCAGCACCGGGGTCAGGTCGCCCCGGCCGCGGCGGCCCTTTAGCCAGTCCAGGCCCGAGCCGTCGGGCAGCTGCCAGTCCACCAGCAGCGCGTCGAAGGGCTCGCCGGCCATCGCCTGCGTCTCGGCCAGGCTGCGGCACCAATCGACGACGTGGCCATCGGCGGCCAGCCAGTCGCGCAGGCCCTCGCCGAGCAGGGGATCGTCTTCGAGCAGCAGCAGTCGCATGGTCGGTCGGCGGTTGGCGCGGACAGTAACACCGCGGGCCGCGCTGGAGCATGAGCGTTGGCGCTGAAGCGACGCTGAAGGCCTGCTGAAGGACCGCGCGGGGCCCGGCTGCGGTTCAGGCGGCCTTCAGCCTGCGGCCGCGAAATCGCGGCATGTTCTCGCAAGACCGGGCCCGTCGGAGCCGCTTCGTCATCCGCGCCAGCGTCGAGCAGCTCGTGGTCGCCGCGGCGCTGTTCTGGCTGCTCGCCGGCAACCAGCCCTTCCTGTCGGAGGCGCTTCGGAGCCGGCCGCTGCTGTCGGGGGCCGGGGCCGGCTTCGCGCTGTCGCTGTGCCTGGCGCTGGTGGCGCTGCACGTGCTGATGCTGGGCCTGGTGGCACAGCGCCACGCCATCAAGCCGCTGCTGGCGCTGCTGACGCTGGTGACGGCCGTGGCCACCTGGTACGCCAGCCGCTACGGCGTGGTGCTGGATCCCTCCATGCTCAGGAACGTGCTGCGCACCGACGTGGCCGAGGCCTCCGAGCTGATCGGCCTGCCGCTGATGCTGCACCTGGGCCTGTACGCCGTGCTTCCGATGGTGCTGCTCGCGCACGTGCAGGTCGAGCCGCGGCGCAGCTGGCGCCATGCCCTGGGCGCGCGGGCGCTGCTGATGCTGGCTGCCGCGGCGGTGCTGGTGGGCGCGGTGCTGGCCAGCTACCAGCCGCTGGCGGCGCTGATGCGCAACGACAAGGCGCTGCGCTACCGCGTCACGCCGGCCAACGTGCTGTGGTCGACGGGCTCGGTGCTGGCGGCCGACCTGCGCGGCGCCGCCAAGCCGCGCGAGCCCATCGGCCTGGACGCCCGCCCCGGGCCGGCGGCCACCGCGCGCCAGCGGCCGCTGGTGCTGGTGCTGGTGGTGGGCGAAACCGCCCGCGCCGCCAACTGGGGCCTGGCCACCGGCCCGCGCGCCGACGGCCGCGACACCACGCCGCGGTTGCGCGCGCTGCCGGTGCTGGACTTCGGCGTCGTGCAGGCCTGCGGCACCAACACCGAGGTCAGCGTGCCCTGCCTGTTCGCCCCCGTGGGCCGGCGCGACCACGACGAGGGCCGCATCCGCGGCCAGGAGTCGCTGCTGCACGTGCTGGCGCGCGCCGGCGTGGCCGTGCACTGGCGCGACAACCAGAGCGGCTGCAAGGGCGTGTGCGACGGCCTGCCCGGCGACCAGGCCAGCGCCGCCACCGCGCCCGGGCTGTGCGACGGCGACCGCTGCCTCGACGAGGCGCTGATCGCCGACCTCGACGCCCGGCTGCAGCGCCTGGGCACGGCCGGCAGCACGCAGGTGTGGGTGCTGCACATGCTGGGCAACCACGGGCCGGCCTACTTCAAGCGCTACCCGCCGCCCTTCGCCGCCTACAAGCCCGAGTGCCGCGACGAGGACCTGAGCCGCTGCGCCCCCGAGGCCATCGTCAACGCCTACGACAACGCGCTGCGCTACACCGACGAGGTGCTGGCCCGCACCATCGAGCGGCTGGCGGCGCACGCCGGCGCGGTGGACTCGGCGCTGCTGTTCGTCTCCGACCACGGCGAGTCGCTGGGCGAGCGCGGCCTGTTCCTGCACGGCCTGCCCTATGCCATCGCCCCCGACGTGCAGAAGCAGGTGCCGATGCTGTTCTGGGCCTCGGCCGGGTTCGAGCGCGGCGCAGGGCTCGCCGCGGGCTGCGTCGACGGACCGCTGCGCCGTCGCGCCCGTGCCGGCGGCGTGGCCCACGACCACGTCTTCCACACCGTGCTGGGCTTGCTCGACGTGCAGACCGCGCTGCGCGAGCCCGCGCTGGACCTCGTGGCCGGGTGCCGCGCCGGAGCCGGGGCCCCGCATTGACGCCGCCGCCGCGCCTGGGCCTGCGAGACGCCCTGTGGCTGGGCGTGGCCCTGCTGGGGCTGCTGGCCTGGGAGGTGTCCGGCGGCGACCGGGCGCTCAGCGCCTGGGCAGGCGGCCACGAGGCCTTCCCGCTGCGCCACCCCGGCACCTGGGCCAGCGTGCTGCACGAGGCCGGGCGTGTGGTCTGCGCGCTGCTGCTGGCGGCGCTGATCGTCGACGCGGCCTGGCCGGCTCCGCCGTGGCGCGGGCCGGGTGCCGCGCGCGGCGTGGCCCAGCGCCGCATCACCGCCGCAGCCACCGTGGCCGCCCTGGTGGCCGTGCCGGCCCTGAAGCGTGTCAGCCGCACCAGCTGCCCATGGGACGTGGTCGACTACGGCGGCACCGTGCCCTGGGTGTCGCACTGGGCGTTCTCTGTGGCCGACGGCGGGCCTGGACACTGCTTCCCGTCCGGGCATGCGGTGGCGGCCTTCGCCTTCCTGGTGCCGGCGCTGGCCTGGCGGCGGCAGCACCCGCGCGCAGCGCGTGCGGCCTTGGTCGCCGTGCTGGCCGCCGGCGCCCTGTTCGGCGCGGTGCAGGTGATGCGTGGCGCGCACTACCTCAGCCACGTGCTGTGGTCGGCCTGGCTGTGCGCGGCCATCGCCGTGGCGGTGGAGGCGGCCCGCCGGCTTCAGGCGGGCTTCAGGTAGGCCGATCACCCTCGGACAGTGTGCGTCCGGCCGTCTGACGGCCGTCGCAATCGATCATCCCGACCCGTTCCTGGAGACCCGCCGATGAGCACCCGCCGCCAGTTCGTTCAATGGATCCCCGCTGCCGCCTGCGGCCTGGCCGCCGCCGCGCAGGCGCAAGCCCAGTCCGCCTTGGTGGACGAGAAGAGCCCGCAAGCCGCCGGCCTGGGCTACGTGGCCGACGCGAGCAAGGCCGACAAGGCCAAGTACAAGCAGTTCGCCGCCGGCCAGAACTGCGGCAACTGCGCGCTGTACCAGGGCAAGCCCACCGACGCCGCCGCGGGCTGCCCGCTCTTCGCGGGCAAGCAGGTCGCGGCCAAGGGCTGGTGCAGCGCCTACGCCAAGAAGGGCTGACCGCCCGAACGGCCGGCGGCGCGGCGGCCGGCCGCCGCGCCGCCGGTATCCTGCGTTCATGAACACTGCCGCTACCCTGCGCCGGGTCTCCGCGCTCGACGACGCCCTGCTCGACGGCCTGGCCGCGCTCACCGTGGACTGCGTCGATGGCGGCGCCTCCATCGGCTTCATGCACCCGCTGACGCACGCCCAGGCACGGGCCTTCTGGCTGCGCGTGGCCGCGGGCCTGGAAACCGGCGAGCGTGCGCTGCTGGTGGCCGAAGACGCCGAGGGCGTCGCGGGCACGGTGCAGCTCGTCATCGGGCAGCCCGACAACCAGCCCCACCGCGCCGACCTGGCCAAGCTGCAGGTGCACCGCCGCGCTCGCCGCCAGGGCCTGGCCGAGGCGCTGATGCGCGCTGCCGAGCGGCTGGCCGGCGACTGCGGCAAGACGCTGCTGGTGCTGGACACGGTGACGGGCAGCGAGGCCGACCGCCTCTACACCCGCCTGGGCTGGCAGCGCGTGGGCGAGGTGCCCGACTTCGCGCTGTGGCCGCGCGGCGGCCATTGCCCGACCACCTTCTTCTACAAGCGCGTGGCCGGGCCAGGCGCGCCGCTCACCCCGCCTTGATCACTCCGCCTTGATGCCGGCGCGCTGGATCACCTGCCGGTAGGCGGCGAGCTCGCCGCGCACCAGGGCCTGCAGCTGATCGGGGGTGGTGGGCTGCGGCTCCATGCCCAGGTTCTTGAAGCGCTCGGCGAACTCGGCCGTGCGCAGCAAGGCCGTGATCTCGGCGTTGAGCCGCTGCACCACCGGCTGCGGCGTGCGCGCCGGCGCGAACAGGCCGAACCAGCCGGCGACGTCGAAGCCGGCCAGGCCGCTCTCGTGCAGCGTGGGCATCTGCGGCAGCAGCGAGCTGCGCTCGCGCCCCAGCGTGGCCAGCAGGCGGATGCGCGGGTTGTCGCGCTGGCCGATGACGCTGGCGAAGTCCACCACGGCCAGCTGCACCTCGCCGGACATCGCGGCCATCGCCGCCGGGCCGCTGCCCCGGTACGGGATGTGCACGATGAAGCTGTTGCTCATGGCCTTGAACATCTCGCCGCCGATGTGCATGGCCGTGCCGTTGCCGCCGGTGGCGTAGCTCAGGCGCCCGGGAGCGCGCCGCGCGGCCTCGATCGCCTGCGCCGGCGTGTCGGCCTTCAGGTCGCTGCTGGCCACCAGCACGAAGGGGATGCGCGCAAAGCCCGTGATCGGCGCCAGCTCGGTCAGCGGGTCGTAGCCGATGGAGGGGTTCAGGTTGGGCGAGATCGTCAGCGCGCCGGCCGCCGCCAGCACCAGCGTGTAACCATCCGCCGCCGTCTTGGCCACCTGGCCCACGGCCAGCGAGCCGCCAGCCCCGGGACGGTTCTCCACCACCACCTGCTGCCCCAGCTTCTCGGCCAGGCGGGGTGCCAGCAGCCGCGCCGCGGCGTCGGCGCTGCCGCCAGGCGGGAAGGGCACGACGATGCGCAGGGGTTTCGCGGGCCAGGCCTCCTGGGCCAGGGCGGGGGTGGCGGCGCAGGCGCCCAGCAGCGCGCCCAGCAGCGCACGGCGGATGGGTTTCATGGGGTGTCTCCTCGTCGTCGGAAGGCGGGGTGATCAGATCTTGAACAGCGCGCGCGCGTTGGTCTCGAAGAACATGCGCTTGACCTGCGGCGACACGAACAGGCGCTCGACCATGCCGACCTCGTCGGGCACGTACTGGTAGGGATAGTCCATCGCGTACATCACGCGGTCCTGGCCGATGACGTGCTGGCAGAAGGTGATCGCCGGCTCCCAGGGCATGCCGCTGCAGGTGTACCAGACGTTCTCGCGCAGGTAGTCGCTGGGCTTGCGGGCCAGCGGCTTCACACCCGGGCTGCGGTTGTTGGCCACGATGCCGGCGTGCATGAAGTCGATGCGGTACAGCCAGTAGGGCAGCCCCTCGCCGAGGTGGCCAAGCACGAGCTTGAGCTTCGGGAAGCGGTCGAACACCCCGGCCACCACCAGGCGCAGTGCGTGCAGGCCGGTCTCGACCGCGAAGCCGTAGATGGCGGCGTCCAGGCAGCGCGGGATGAAGGGCGCGGCCATCTGGGGGCTGGGCGTGTTCGGGTGCAGGTACAGCGGCACGTCCAGCGCCTCGCAGGCCTCGAAGATGGCCCAGCACTTCGGGTCGTCCATGTAGAAGCCCTGGGTGTGCGAGTTGACGATCACGCCCTTCAGGCCCAGGGTATTGACGGCGCGCTCGATCTCGCGCGCCGAGGCCTCGGGCGCGTGCGGCGCCACCGCCGCCAGCGCGGCAAAGCGCGTGGGGTGCCGACGCACCGCGGCGGCCACCTCGTCGTTGCTGCTGATGGCCAGCTGCATCGCGGTGTCGGGGTCGAACAGCTGCACGCCGGGGCAGGTGAGCGAGAGCAGCGCCATGTCGACGCCGGCGGCGTCCATGTCGGCCAGGCGGCGGTCGCCCAGGTCCTGCAGCCGCGCGACCAGGTCGCGCGCGCGGGGCGTGGGGCTGCGGCCGAAGAAGCCCCACAGGCTGCCGAAGCCGGGGTCGTTGTGGGAGCCGTCCTCAAGCATCTTCACCCAGCGCTGCAGCATCTCGGCCGGCGCCCAGGCCTCCTCGGTGGCGATGCGCCGGTAGGGTCGGGGGGTGTCGCTCATCGGGCTTTCTCCGGGGTCGTGCAGCGGGGTTCCGGCCGATGATTACAGATGAAACTAATGCGTGAATCGTGACTGACCCTGATCCGCTGGCCTTCGACATCGAGGACTTCCTGCTGTACCGGCTGGCGATGCTGTCGCGCCGCCTGTCCGACGCGCTGGAGGCGCACTACGGCCCGCGCCACGGCCTGCAGCGGGCGCAGTGGCGGGTGCTGGCGCTCATCGGCACGGCGCCGCAGTGCAAGGCCAGCGAGCTGGTGCGCCGCGCCAGCCTGGACGCCGTGGCCGTGCACCGCGCCGTGGGCCAGCTGGTCGAGCGCGGGCTGGTGCTGCGGCGGGCTTCGCCGCAGGACGGGCGCGTGAAGCTGCTGCGCCTGTCGGCCGAGGGCCGCCGCGTGCTGGCCGACACCGTGCCCGTGGCGCTCGCGCTCGAGCAGCGCGTGCTGGCCGCGCTGCCGGCCGCCGAGGCCCGCGCGCTGCTGCGGGCCCTGCGCCGCCTGCAGCGGCACGAGTGGCTGGGCGATCCGCTGCCAGCCTGAACGGCGCCGCCCACGCTCCTAGCCTGGATGTTTCACGAGGCATGAAGTAGGCGACCTGCCTTCGTTGTGCGTTTTCATAGGTATTCGACGTCTATGGAACCGAACCAACGAGGGAGGTCGCCCAATGCCAAAGTGTACGGATCGCA
>CAIKLM010000057.1 GCA_903828235.1 uncultured beta proteobacterium
AACTGGTCAATGAGTTCCTTCGGGATCGACGGCATCGTCGCCGCCGCGGCCATGGCCGCCTTCGTCGTCTTCCTGCTGGTAGGCATACATGCTCCTGTTGGTCATGCTATGCCCCGCACACAAAATTCCGGACAGGCTCGCCAGGTGGGGCAAGCCGTCCTCGGTGGTCTGAACCGCGGCCACGAAGGGCACCTTATTCTCCGAGCCCCGGCCGGACTTGCCGCCGCTGCGCTCGCCACCGAGGTAGGCGTCGTCAATCTCGACCCTGCCTGTGAGCTGCCGGTCGGCCTCGGCCAGCCGCATGCCCTCCAGGATCTTGTGCTTGACCAGCCAAGCGGTGCGGTAGCACACACCCAAGTGCCGCTTGAGCTCCAGGGCCGAGACGTTGGTCTTGGACTGGGTCAGCAGCTGCATCGCCAGGAACCAGCTCGTCAAGGGCAGCTTGCTGGACTCGAAGATCGTGCCGCTGAGGACGCTGCACTGGTATTGGCACCCGGCGCACTGCCAGTAGCGCCGGCCCTGCCGCTCGAAACTGGTCCGAGCCAGCCAGACACCGCAGCGCGGGCACTCGAAGCCTCGGGGCCAACGCCTGACGATCAACGCCGCCTCACACTGCTCGTCGGTACCGTACAGGCTCAGGAACTCTCTCATCGACAGCCCCGGCTGAAACTGCACTCGGTTCATCGGCATGGCGCATCCCCTTGGTGAATGCGGCCATCGTCGATCCTCACTGGCTCACTACGTGAGCCTGCTGAACTTCATCGCTAATCAGGTGGCGGCATAGGAACGGCCCGCTGGAAGACGAAATTCGACGGGCAGCTCAGGTGGCCTTGAGCACCTTGGCCACGGCCGCCTTGATGCCCTCGTGGCTGTCGCTGATCACGAGCTTGACGCCGCGCAGACCGCGCCGCGTGAGGCTGCGCAGGAACTCGGTCCAGAACGGCTCGGCCTCGCTGGCGCCCACCTTCATCCCCAGCACCTGGCGCTGGCCATCAGTGTTGACCGCCACCGCCACTATCACCGCCACACTCACGATGCGGCCGGCCTCGCGCGTCTTGACTTAGGTGGCGTCGATCCACAGGTAGGGCCAGTCACCCTCGATGGGGCGCTCCAGGAAGGCGCTGACGCGCTCGTCGAGCTCGCCGCACAGCCGGCTCACCTCGCTCTTGGACACGCCGCTCATGCCCAGGGCCTTGACCAGGTCGTCGACCGAGCGCGTGGATACGCCGTGCACGTAGGCCTCCTGGATGACGGCCGCCAGGGCCTTCTCGGCAGTGCGCCGGGGCTCGAGGAACTCCGGGAAGTAGCTGCCGCGGCGCAGCTTGGGGATCTGCAGCTCGACGCTGCCGGCGCGCGTGTCCCAGGTGCGTTCCCGGTAGCCGTTGCGGCTGTTCAGGCGCGCGCCAGGCGCCTTCTCGTCGTAACCGGCGCCACAGCGGGCCTCGACGTCGACCTCCATCAGGCGCTGGGCCATGAACTGCACCATCTGGCGCAGCACGTCGACGTCGGGTCCCTTCTCGGCCAGTTCGGCCAGTGTCATCATGGGTGCGGTCATCGTGGAATCTCCTTTGGACAAGTTGATGGGTCGCACCTCAACCTTATCCGGGACCACGATGGCCACCGCCGATGGCGGGACGGCCGGCGCCGCGCGCGGCAAGCCGCTACGGGTTTGGCCCTGCGGGCCGCACCCTCCGCAACTTGCCGCGCGCGAAGGACTTACACCACTTCCTGGGACACGAGCTAGATATGGATTCATATGTACCTACGTAGGACAAACCCGGAGCGGGACGATGTAGGCTCGACGGGCGGTTCTTGTGAGTCCTAACGTGCTTTCGGCCCCACCGTTACGTAGCCACCCCTGGCAACATCCTGTCAAAGATGCCCACTGGTCGGTATATGCGTTTAGCCATATGGCTACACGCCAACCACGCGGTTCCGAAGATTGAGGATGGTGGCTATCCGGCTTGGAAGCCGCCAGAGCTGTTGCTTGGCATCCCAGGCACCCCCTGCGGCCCTGATGGCGGCGTGCAGGCCGTGCTCGCGGGGATGCGTCCGGACGTGTCAAGCGACATCCAGAACTGACCCCCTGACGACATCGAGTTTTGACCCCCGGTTGTTGATCAGTTGCTTGTCGTTTCGGGTTTCGCGCTGGCCTGGCTAGCCTGGCCAGCGCGGCGCTTCGTTCTGAGCCTGTAGCTGT
>CAIKLM010000058.1 GCA_903828235.1 uncultured beta proteobacterium
CAAGCTCCATCCTGCGATCCGTACACTTTGGCATTGGGCGACCTCCCTCGTTGGTTCGGTTCCATAGACGTCGAATACCTATGAAAACGCACAACGAAGGCAGGTCGCCTACTTCATGCCTCGTGAAACATCCAGGCTAGGGCCGCGCCGCGCCCGGGCCGGGCCGGTGTGCTGCGCCACCCAGGCGCGGAACTCCCCGTACCACTGCAGCGAGTTCGCCGGCTGCAGCACCCAGTGGTTCTCGTCGGCGAACCACAGCAGCCGCGCCGGCACGCCGCGCGCCTTCAGCGTGTGGAAGTAGGCCAGGCCGTTGGCGTCGGGCACGCGGTAGTCGCGCGCGCCGTGAATCACCAGCGTCGGCGTGGCCATGTGGGCGGCAAAGGCGTGCGGGCTCTGCGCCAGCACGCGCGGCAGGTCTTGCCAGTACTCGGCGCCCAGGTCCAGCGGGCGCACCGGCCAGCTGTCGGCGCTGAAGGTGCCGACGCGGTCGAACACGCCTGCATGGCACACGTAGGCGCGGTAGCGGCCCTCGGGCCAGGCCGGCACGTGGCCGTTCATCCAGGCCACGAGGAAGCCGCCGTAGCTGCCCCCGCTGGCCGCGATGCGGTCGCGGTCGGCCCAGCGCTGGGTGCAGACCCAGTCGGTGGCGGCCTCGAGGTCCTGCAGTTCGAGTTCACCCTGGCGCCCGATCAAGCTGTGGCGGAAAGCGTGGCCGAAACCACTGGAGCCATGGAAGTTGACCTGCACGATCACGCGCCCGGGGTCGTCGCCATCGCCGGGCTCGGGGGCGGCCAGGACGTGCGGGTTCCAGCGCCAGCCAAAGCTGTCGCCGGCTGCCGCGAACGGGCCGCCGTGGATGACGTGCAGCACCGCGTGCTTCCTCCGCGCGTCGAAGCCGGGCGGGAAGGTGAGCCACACCTGCACCGGCTCGCCCTGCGCGCCGGTGACCTGGATCTCGCGAACCTCGCCCAGCGCCACGCCGGCAAGCTCGCGGTCGTTGAAGGACTCCAGGCGCCGCGGCGCGCCGCCGCCCTGCCGCGCCCACACGCGCGGCGGGTGCTGCGCCGAGTCGGCCAGCAGCAGCAGCGTGTCGCCCGCGGCGTCGAAGGCCTGCACCCAGCCGCATGCGTGCTCGACCGCGGGCTCGGCCGCGTCCAGCGCCAGCCGCCACAGGTGGCGGCGGCCGCGGTCCTCGGCCGCGAAGCGCAGCGCCTGGCCGTCGGCCGTCCAGCGCAGCGGGGTATCGGCGTGGCGGTCCCAGTCGGGGCACAGCGGCTGCAGCGTGCCGTCGGCCGCCACCAGGGCCGGCCGCGCCGGGGCCGTGTGCACGCGGCCGGTGTGCGCGGCCAGGCAGGCCAGCCGCCGGCCGTCGGGCGAATAGGCCGGGGCGTCGAGCTCCCAGCCCGGCACCACGGCGCGGCGGCTCGTGCGGCGCGTGGCCACGTCCACCTCGGCCAGCGCGAGCGGGTTGCCCAGGCGCGGTTCCGAGGCAGGGTCGAAGACGAAGCACACGCGGCGGCCGTCGGGCCGCACGTCGTAGGCGCTGGCGCCGTCATTGGTGCGCGGCAGCTCCCAGGCGCTGCCGGCCGTGAGCGGCGTGATGTGGCCGCGATCGGCGTCCAGCAGCCACAGCTGCAGGCGGCGGCCGCGGGGCATGTCGTGGTCCCAGTAGCGGTGGAAGGCCTCGGAGGTGGCCACGCCCGTGGCCTTGTCGTCCTCGAGGGCCTTCAGCGCCCGGGCCTGCGCGGCGGGCGTGGGCGCCCCGGCGAAGCTCCAGGCCGCGAACACGATGCGGCGGCCGTCGGCGAACCACTTGAAGCTCTCGATGCCGGGCGCGAAGTGCGCCAGGCGGCGCGCCTCGCCGCCGTCGGCAGGGATGGCGTAGAGCTGCGGCGTCGCGTCGAGCTTGCCGTCGCTGCCCGGGCGGCGCGCGACGAAGGCGATGCGGTCGCCGCGCGGCGACCAGGCCGGCTGGCCGTCCTTGTCGCCGCAGGTCGTCAGCTCGCGCGGTGCGCGGCCATCGGCGTGCAGCCGCCACAGCTGGGAGCGGCCCTGGTTGCGGTCGGCGTCGTGGGTGGTGACGCCAAGCACGGCCTCGCGGCCGCAGGGGCTGATCGAGGGCGCGCCCAGGCGGGCCAGGCGCCACAGGGTGGCGGCGTCGAGGGGGCGGGGCTTCTTCATGGCCCGCAGTGTCGCCCCGGGCACCGCGGAGGGGATGGCCCCCTTGTCGGGGAACCACGGGGGAGCGTCCTCAGCCGATGCTCTCGACCTGGCGGCTCTGCTGGTAGGCGGCGCCGAAGCGGTTGGCCAGGAAGTCCGGCAGCGCCACCTGTTCCTGGCGGATGAAGCCCTGTTGCGGCAACTTGCCCTCGCGGAACAGGTCCACCGCGGCGCAGATGCCGGCGGCGGTGGTGATCTGTATGGCCGACAGCGGCGCCTTCTCGGAGCGGTCGGCGAAGATCTTGCGCGCGAACACCTCCTGCACCAGGCTGCCGTCGCGCAGGCCGCTGGCAGTGACGAACACCAGCACCACGTCCTGCATCGTGCTTGGGATGCTGCGGCGCATGATGGCCTTCAGCGTCTCGGTGTCCTGGTTGAGCTGCAGTTCCTCGAGCAGCATCTTCATCAGGTCGCGGTGGCCGGGGTAGCGCACGCTCTTGTAGTCGAGCGTCTGCACCCGGCCGGCCAGCGTCTCGCACAGCGTGCCCAGGCCGCCGCTGGTGTTGAAGGCCTCGTACTCGGTGCCGTCGAGGCTGAAGTGCTCCAGGCCCTCCAGCGGCAGCACCTCGATGTTCCTGCCGCCGCGGATGGCCTCGCAGGGGTGGCAGTACTCGTTGATGAGGCCGTCGACGCTCCAGGTGAGGTTGTACTTGAGCGAGTTGGTCGGGAAGGCCGGCAGCGCGCCGACGCGCATCTTCACCTCGTGCAGCGTGTCGAAGCTGCGGGCCAGGTGGTGCGCGACGATGCCGATGAAGCCCGGCGCCAGGCCGCACTGCGGCATGAAGGCCGTGCGGGCGCCCTCGGCCAGGGCCTTGATGGCGCGCGTGGCCGCCACGTCCTCGGTGAGATCGAAGTAGTGGACGCCGGCCTCGCGGGCGGCCGTGGCGGCCACGGTGGCCAGGTGGTAGGGCAGCGCGTTGACCACCGCATCCTGCCCGCGCAGCACGGCGCCCACGCCGGCGGCGTCGGCGGTCTCGGCCACCCGCGTGGCCACGCCGGCGCAGGCCGGGTCGGCGCTGATCTTGGCCAGTGCCGCGGCACTGCGGTCGACCACCGTGACGCGGTAGTCGCCACTGCCGTGCAGCAGCCGGGTGATGGTCTGGCCGATGTGGCCGGCGCCGAGCAGGGTGATGCGCATGGTTTCCTCCAACGGTGAACGGGCCTGGACTGCGGGGCAGTCTAGGCAGCGTTCACGTCAGAAGAAACGGTGCATTCGTCGGAATAAAGGCGCTGTACGCCAAAATGCAGCGATGGGCGCAACGATTCGTCAGCTACAGCGCGCCGGCGGCCTTGAGCTTCTGCCGGTAGGCGCGGGCCTCCGTGCGGCGCGCCTTGGTGGCGGCGGCCTCGTAGGCCTCCACGGCCTGCTGGCGCAACAGCACGGCTTCCTTCAGCGCCTCTTTGAAGCGCTTCTGGGTGTAGGTGTTCTCGGTGCCGATGTACACGCTCTTGCGCTGCGGCGTGGTGCCGAAGCGCGGGATCAGCACGGCGAGGCTGCAGTCGCGCAAGTCGGAGCCGCGGCGCTGCCGCACGATGGGCCCCGAGATGCCCACCGGCAGCCCGCTGCGCTTGTTGACGCTGGGGCCGCGCTGCAGCAGCGAGGGCGCCGGAAGCTCGGCGATGCGCTTGAGCAGTTCGCGAGTGGCCAGGCGAAGCGATTCGGCGGCACCGCTGCCGTCGTTGGTGTGGTCCGAGAACAGCTTGGTGCCGCCGTAGCGGAGCTGCCAGCCGTGGGTGGCGCGGTGGTCGATGCGCTGGATGCTCTGCGGCACTTCGAACACGTGGCCGCTGAAGATGGTGACGGTGCGGGTCTTCACATGGGGCCCCTGGGTGCGATGGGTTCGGGTCCCCCCCTGATAAATCGGAACGGCGCTCTCCGGCACCTGTTGCGGCCTGTTTGCCTTGCCATGGTGAATTTTCACACCGTGCCGCACCGGAAATGTAGACGACCCGGCGATCACGCCCCCGAAAGGTTTTCGCCGCACGTGGTGTGCGCACGGCGCCACCGGGAAGGAACACGACCATGACGCCCGACGATCTCGACCGCCGCCTGCTGGCCCTGCTGCAGGCCGACGCCCGCGCCCCGGTGGCCGAACTCGCGCGGCGCCTGGGCGTGGCGCGCACCACGGTGCTGGCGCGCCTGGCACGGCTGCAGGCGGAGGGGGTGATCGTCGGCTACACCGTGCGGCTGGCACGCGACGACGGGGACCGCTTCGTCGAGGCCTACGTGGGCATCAGCGTGCAGCCCCGCGCCGGCGCGGGGGTGACGGCCCGGCTGGCCTCGCTGCCGGAGCTGCGCCAGCTCAGCAGCGTCAGCGGCGAGTGGGACTACCTGGCCCTGCTGCGCGCCGACAACACGGCCCGGCTGGACGCGGTGCTCGACGAGATCGGCGGCTTCGAGGGCGTGCTCAAGACCACCACGCACATCGTGCTGGCGCGGCGCATCGACCGGACTTAGCCCCGCGCCAGCTCCGCGCGCATGGCGTCGATCACGCCCTTGTAGCTGGGCTGGCCGAAGACGGCACTGCCGGCCACGAAGGTGTCGGCGCCGGCGTCGGCCACGCGGCGGATGTTGTCGACCTTGATGCCGCCGTCGACTTCCAGCCGGATGTCGCGGCCGCTGCGCTCGATCAGGCGCCGCGCCTGCTCGCACTTGCGCAGCGTGTGTTCGATGAAGCCCTGGCCGCCGAAGCCCGGGTTCACGCTCATCAGCAGGATCACGTCGAGCCGGTCGATCGTCCACTCCAGCACGTCCAGCGGCGTGGCCGGGTTGAACACCAGGCCGCACTGCCGGCCCTCGGCCTGGATGAGCTGCAGCGTGCGGTCCACGTGCGTGGAGGCGTCCGGGTGGAAGGTGACGATGTCGGCGCCGGCCCTGCAGAAGGCCTGGGCCAGCGCATCGACCGGCTGCACCATCAGGTGCACGTCGATGGGCACGGTGGTGTGCCGGCGCAGCGCCTGGCACACCATCGGGCCGAAGGTCAGGTTGGGCACGTAATGGTTGTCCATCACGTCGAAGTGGATCCAGTCGGCACCGGCCTCGACGACGTCGCGCACCTCCTCGCCCAGGCGGGCGAAGTCGGCGCTCAGAAGGCTCGGGGCGATGCGGAATATCGGCATGCCGCCGATTCTAGGAGGGGCTTCCTAGAATGCCCGGCATGACCAAGGCCCCACCCGAGCACGCCGAGTTCACCTGCAGCGTGCGCGTGCAGCACCTGCCCGAGCAGTCGCAGGAGCCCGACGGCCCCTGGGCCTTTGCCTACACCGTGACCATCCGCAACACCGGCACGGTGACGGCGCAGCTGGTGGCGCGCCACTGGGTCATCACCAACGCCCACGGCCGCACCGAGGAGGTGCGGGGCCTGGCGGTGGTCGGCCACCAGCCGCTGCTCAAGCCGGGCGAGCAGTTCGAGTACACGAGCTGGACCCGCATCGACACCCCGCACGGCACGATGCACGGCACCTTCTTCTGCATGACCGAGCACGCCCGCGCCTTCGATGCGCGGGTGCCCGAGTTCACGCTGGTGCACCCCGGCGCGCTGCACTGAGGGCGACGACCCGGCCGGCACCACGGGCCGGTCAGCGCTCGGGGTCGTCGTCGCGGCGCTTGCGCCCCGAGAACATCGTCCACCACACGGCGAACAGCAGCAGGGCCAGGGCGACCGCGGCTTCGAGGATCAGCAGCCACATCGCGGCAAGGTTCCGGGTCAGGGCCCGCGACGCTGCGCGAGCAGGTTGATCAAGAGGCCGCCGATCACCATCGCCGCGGCCAGGAGCTTCCAGGGCGGCAACGGCTCGCCGAGCCACACCGCGGCCGTGATGATGCCGAACACGGGCACACCCAGCGCCATCGGGGCGATGGTGCCGGCCGGGTGGCGCGCCAGCAGCCAGCCCCAGGCGGCGTAGCCGAACAGCGTGTTGCCCGCCGCCTGCCAGGCCACCGCGGCCCAGGTGGCGGCATCGGCCGCGGCCAACGCCTGCCCGATGCGGGCGGGGCCTTCGATGCCCAGGGTGAGCAGCGCCAGCGGCGGCAGCGCGAACGCGCTCGACCACACCACCACGCCCAGCATGGGCACCCGCCCCATGCGGCGCGAGACCTGGTTGCCACCCGCCCAGGACAGCGCCGCCAGCAGCACCAGCCCCAGGCCCGCCGCGCTGACCTCGCCCCCGGTGTGCGCCGCGATCACGCCGATGCCGGCCACGGCCAGCGCCAGCGCCACGACCTGCAGCGGGCGAAGCCGCTCGCCGTCGGCCAGCATGGCCAGGCCGATGGTGAAGAACACCTGGGTCTGGATCACCAGCGAGGCCAGCCCGGGGGCGATGCGGCCGTCCATGGCCAGGTACAGCAGCGCGAACTGCCCGGCCCCGATGAGCACCCCGTAGGCCGCCAGCAGCGGCCAGGCCACCGCCGGCCGCGGCACGAACAGCAGCGCGGGCACCAGCGCCAGCGCGAAGCGCAGCAGCGCCAGCAGGAACGGCGGCATCACCGCCAGCGCGGCGTGGATGACGACGAAGTTGCTGCCCCACACCGCCACCACCGCCAGCGCGAGCAGCGCGTGGCGCAGGGGCAGGCCGCGCGCCGCGCCGGCGCTCAAGAGGCGATCACCACGCGGCCCGTGCCCAGCGCCTTGGCCTCGGCCAGCGCGGCCACGGCGCGCTCCAGCGTGCGCTCCAGCGGCTCGCCGGCGATGTGCTCGGCCAGCCCCGCCGATAGCGTCACGCCCACGGCGGCCGTGCCGTGCAGGATGCGCAGCGCCGCGAGCCGCTGCTGCAGCCGCTCGAGCCCGCCGCGCGCCAGCGTGGCGTGCGTGTCGCTCATCATCAGCAGGAACTCCTCGCCGCCCCAGCGCGCCAGCACGTCCGACACGCGCACCTGGCGCTGCGCCTCCTGGGCGATGGCGGCGAGCACGGCGTCGCCCACGGCGTAGCCGTGCGCCTCGTTCACGGGCTTGAAGCGGTCGATGTCGAGCAGCGCCAGGCAGAAGCTCTGGCCGCTGCGGATGCAGCGCTGGTGCTCCTGCGCCATCAGGCCCACCATGTGGCGCTTGTTGATGAGGCCGGTGAGTTCGTCGCGCGTGGCCGTCTCGCGCAGCCGCGCCAGGGCCTGTGCGAGCTCGGCGCGCTGCTGCCGCGCGCGGTGGCGGATGCGCGACAGGCGGCCCGCCAGCAGCGACACCGCCGGCAGCATGGTGGCCACGAGCAGGAAGTGCCCGACCTCGATGACCAGCGGGTACTGCCGCGGCTGCAGCACCGTCATCATGGCCATCGCGCTGCCGAACAGCAGCACGGCGTAGACGCTCAGCCAGCGCATCTGCCGCGGCGAGACCACGAACATGCCGAACATCAGCACCACCATCACCACCGGGAACACCGCTCCGCGGCCCGGGCCCAGCAGCGTGTAGGCCACCGCGCCGCTGGTCAGCGCGAACAGCATCTGCGGCACGGTGAGCGAGGGCTCGGCCCAGCGCCGCGACAGGCCGCTGCGGATGAGCCCGAAGAACACCAGCATGCCGCCCAGCGTCAGCGCCGACCACAGCAGCACCGGCCCGGCCGGCGCCACGCCCGCCACGGCGAAGTAGTGCATGGCGGCCACCCCGGCGGCCATGAGCACCAGCGCGAGCCCGGCCTGCGACAGGCGCACGCGCTGCACCGGGTCGGTGGTGAGGAGGGCGTCGAGGAGCCGGTTCATCGCGGGCGGCGAGCGTAGCACCGCGGCCGGGGGCTCAGCGCCCCGGCCGCAGGTGCTGCAGCGGCAGCGCCCCGCCGGCCTTGACCTCGCCGAGGCTGAAGCTGGTGTGCAGGTCTTTCACGTTGGGCAGCTTGAACAGCACGTCCAGCGCCAGGCGCGAGAAGGCGTCCAGGTCGGTGGCCACCACGTGCAGCTCGAAGGTGCCGGTGCCGCTGATGTAGTGGCAGGCCAGCACCTCGGGCCTGGCGCGGATGGCCTCCTCCAGCGCGCGCGTGCTCTCGCTGTTGTTGCGCTCGCAGTCCAGGCGCACGAAGGCCAGCACCCCCAGGCCGACCTTGCGGCGGTCGATCTCGGCCCGGTAGCCGGTGATGTAGCCCTGCTCCTCGAGCCACTTCACGCGGCGCCAGGTGGGCGCGGCGCTCAGGCCGATGCGCGCGGCCAGGTCGGCGTTGCTCAGCCGCGCGTCGAGCTGCAGCTCGGCCAGGATGGCGAGGTCGTAGCGGTCGAGGGCACGGTGCGGCTCGGGGTTTTCGGCCGCCGCGCCGGCGGGCGCGGGCTGGGCAAGGGTTCTCCCGGGCCTGGGTTTGCTTGGCGTCATTGGCTTTCCTGGCGCAGCTTTCGAGCATAAAGCTTGCGCGACCGGGCCGTTCCGGGGCGGAAAACGAAAGGACATGCGCGCACGTTGTGCCTACACTGCCGCGCTGGCCCGGCGAGGTGTGCCCGGGCGTGGAGTCGCGAGCATGAACGCCCCCCTGCCCGAGCACGTCCGCAAGGCCCTGGAAGCGGCCACGCTCGACGACAAGTACAGCCTGGCCAGCGGCCGCGCCTTCATGAGCGGCGTGCAGGCGCTGGTGCGGCTGCCGATGCTGCAGCGCCAGCGCGACGTGCTCGCGGGCCTGAACACCGCCGGCTTCGTCAGCGGCTACCGCGGCAGCCCGCTGGGCGGCTACGACCAGGCGCTGGTGGCGGCCAGGAAGCACCTGGCGCAGCACCACGTCGTCTTCCAGCCCGGCGTGAACGAGGAGCTCGGCGCCACCGCGGTGTGGGGCACGCAGCAGCTGGACCTGTACCCCCAGACGAAGAAATACGACGGCGTCTTCGGCATCTGGTACGGCAAGGGCCCCGGCGTGGACCGCTGCTCCGACGTCTTCAAGCACGCCAACATGGCCGGCACCAGCCGGCACGGCGGCGTCATCGCCATCGCCGGCGACGACCACGTGGCCAAGAGCAGCACGGCGGCGCACCAGAGCGACCACATCTTCAAGGCCTGCGGGCTGCCGGTGTTCTTCCCGAGCGGCGTGCAGGACATCCTCGACATGGGCCTGCACGCCTTCGCCATGAGCCGCTTCTCCGGCCTGTGGAGCGGCATGAAGACCATCCAGGAGGTCGTGGAGAGCAGCGCCAGCGTCGTCGTCGACCCCGGCCGCGTGAACATCGTGCTGCCCGAGGACTTCGCCATGCCGCCCGGCGGCCTGCACATCCGCTGGCCCGACGCGGCGCTGGAGCAGGAAGCCCGGCTGATGGACTACAAGTGGTACGCCGCGCTGGCCTACGTGCGCGCCAACCGCCTGAACCACGACGTCATCCGCACCCCGCACGACCGCTTCGGCATCATCGCCAGCGGCAAGGCCTACAACGACACGCGCCAGGCGCTGGCCGACCTGGGCCTGGACGACGACACCTGCCGCACCCTCGGCATCCGGCTGCACAAGGTGAACGTGGTGTGGCCGCTGGAGGCCACCATCACGCGCGACTTCGCCACCGGCCTGCAGGAGATCCTGGTGGTGGAGGAGAAGCGCCAGGTCATCGAGTACCAGCTCAAGGAAGAGCTCTACAACTGGCGCCCCGACGTGCGCCCGAACGTGCTGGGCAAGTTCGACGAGCCCGAGGGCGACGCCACGGGCGGCGAGTGGAGCATGCCCAACCCGAGCGAGAACTGGCTGCTGCGCGCCAAGGCCGACCTGACGCCGGCACTCGTGGCCCGGGCCATTGCGAAGCGGCTCACCAAGCTCGGCGTGCCCGAGGACGTGCAGCGCCGCATGGCGCAGCGGCTGCAGGTGCTCGACGCGCGCGAGCGCGAGCTGGCCGCGCTGAAGGCCGACACCGGCGAGCGCGCGCCCTGGTTCTGCAGCGGCTGCCCGCACAACACCAGCACCCGCGTGCCCGAGGGCAGCCGCGCCGTGGCCGGCATCGGCTGCCACTTCATGGCCGTGTGGATGGACCGCAGCACCAGCACCTTCACGCAGATGGGTGGCGAGGGGGTGCCCTGGGTCGGCCAGGCGCCGTTCACGACCGAGAACCACGTGTTCGCCAACCTCGGCGACGGCACCTACTTCCACAGCGGGCTGCTGGCGATCCGCCAGAGCATCGCGGCCGGCGTGAACATCACCTACAAGCTGCTGTACAACGACGCCGTGGCCATGACCGGCGGCCAGCAGGTGGGCGAGCGGCCCGAGGGCCACAGCGTGCTGCAGATCCAGAAGAGCCTGGTCAGCGAGGGCGTGAAGAAGCTCGTCATCATCACCGACGAGCCGGCCAAGTACGAGGGCGCGACGCTCGAAGCCGGCGTCACCGTGCACCACCGCGACGAGCTCGACCGCATCCAGCGCGAGCTGCGCGAGATCCCGGGCACCACGGCGCTGATCTACGACCAGACCTGCGCCACCGAGAAGCGCCGCCGCAGGAAGCGCGGCAAGCTGGCCGACCCGGCCCGGCGCGTCGTCATCAACGAGCTGGTGTGCGAGGGCTGCGGCGACTGCTCGGCCCAGAGCAACTGCCTGAGCGTGGAGCCGCTGGAGACCGAGTTCGGCCGCAAGCGCCGCATCAACCAGAACACCTGCAACAAGGACTTCTCCTGCGTGAAGGGCTTCTGCCCGAGCTTCGTCACCGTCGAGGGCGGGCAGCTGCGCAAGCCCAAGAAGGAGAAGCTGGGCACGCCGGACGGCCTGCCGCCGCTGCCCGAGCCGGCGCTGCCGCTGTCCGTGGACGGGAGCGAGCGCGCCTGGGGCATCGTGGTGGGCGGCGTGGGCGGCACCGGCGTCATCACCATCGGCCAGATCCTGGGCATGGCGGCGCACCTCGAGGGCAAGGGCGTGGTCACGCAGGACGCCGGCGGCCTGGCGCAGAAGGGCGGCGCCACCTGGAGCCACATCCAGATCGCGAACCGGCCCGACGCCATCCACACCACGAAGGTCGACACTGCGCAGGCCGACCTCGTGATCGCCTGCGACAGCATCGTCGGCGCCAGCAAGTACACGCTGGCGGTGATGCAGCACGGCCGCACCTTCGTGGCGCTCAACACCCACGGCACGCCGACCGCCGGGTTCGTGAAGAACCCGAACTGGCAGTTCCCGGGCGGCCACTGCGAGGCTGCCGTGCGCGGCAGCGTGGGCGAGGGCCTGGTCGGCGCCTTCGACGCCGAGCAGGTGGCCGAGCAGCTGCTGGGCGACAGCATCTACACCAACCCGCTGATGATGGGCTACGCGTGGCAGCACGGCCGCATCCCGCTGAGCCTGGCGGCCATCCAGCGCGCCATCGAGCTCAACGGCGTGCAGGTCGAGCACAACAAGGCGGCCTTCGAGTGGGGCCGTCGCTGCGCCCACGACCTGGCCTCCGTCACGGCGCTGTTCAAGGCGCAGCAGGTGATCCAGGTCGTCAGGAAGCCCTCGCTCGACGAGCTGCTGAAGACCCGCGTGGCCTTCCTCACCGGCTACCAGGACGCGGCCTACGCGCAGCGCTACGCCACCTTCGTGGAGAAGGTGCGCGCCGCCGAGGCCGGCCTGGGCGGCGGCACGCCGCTGGCCGAGGCCGTGGCGCGCTACCTGTTCAAGCTGATGGCCTACAAGGACGAGTACGAGGTCGCGCGGCTGCACACCGACCCCGCCTTCACCGCGAAGATCGGCGCCCTGTTCGAGGGCGACTACAAGCTGGTGCACCACCTGGCGCCGCCGCTGCTGGCCAAGACGAACGACAAGGGCGAGCTGGTCAAGCGCCCCTATGGCCCGTGGATGCGCACGGCCTTCGGCGTGCTGGCCCGGCTGAAGGGCCTGCGCGGGGGCCCGCTCGACGTCTTCGGTCGCACGGAAGAGCGGCGCATGGAGCGCGCGCTGATCGCGCGCTACGAGGCCACGGTCGCCGAGCTGCTGCAGTCGCTGGACGCCGGCAACCGCGCGCTGGCCGTCGAGATCGCGCGGCTGCCGGAAGACGTCCGCGGCTTCGGGCACGTCAAGCTGCGCCACCTGAAGGCCGTGGAGCCGCGCTGGGACGCGCTGATGAAGCACTGGCGCGACGGCCCCGTGGCCGCCGTGCAGCGCGCCGCGTGAGCCCGGCGCCCGCCATCCCTGCGCTGGCGTCGGCCCGCCGGGCGGTGCGGCCGCGCCGGGCCGTGTGGCTGGATGGCGAGCGCGTGGGCTGCGTGGCCGAGCCGCACCTGGCGCTGCTGGCCGCCGAGCCGGCGGCCTTCGCCATCGGCCCCGCGCGCATCGACATCGTGCTGCCCGCCGCCGAGCGCGAGCGGCGCCTGGCGGATCTGCACCGGGCCTGGCACGCCCGGGGCGCCATCGTCGGCTGGCGCGACGAGCCCTACGCGCTGGCGCCGCTGCAGGGCCCGCAGGCCGGTCAGCCGCGCGTGGCCATCGAGCGCGCGGCCTCGCGCTTCTGGGGCAGCCTGACCTTCGGCGCCCACGCCAACGGCTTCGTCCGCGGGGCCGACGGGCGGCCCGCGGCGCTTTGGATCGCGCAGCGCTCCCTCGACAAGCCCACCGACCCCGGCCTCTTCGACAACCTGGTGGGCGGCGGCGTGCCCCTGGGCCAGCAGCCCGCCGAAACACTGGTGCGCGAGGCCTGGGAGGAAGCCGGCCTGCCCGCCCCCCTGGCGGCGGGCGCCGTACCCGTGCGGCAGCTGCGCATCGAGCGCGACATCCCGGAGGGCCTGCAGCGCGAGTGGCTCCACGCCTTCGACCTGGAGCTGCCCGCGGGCCTGGAACCGGAGAACCAGGACGGCGAGGTGCAGGGCTTCCGCCTGCTGCCCGTGGCGGACGCGCTCGAACTGGCCCTGGGATCGTCGATGACGGTGGACGCGGCGCTGGTGACGCTGGACTTCGGGTTTCGCCACGGCCTGATGGCGCCGACGCTGGCGGCCACCTGGCGATCTTTTCTCTCCAGTCACGACTGATCTGACCCAGCCTGCACGATTGCCGTCGGGTTCTGCGCCACGGGTGGGGGAAACACCCGGTTGCCGCGGGTGCTTGGGGGCGCGACAGTCCGGAAGTTCAGGCCGTGTCCAGGACAACCGGCCTGCGAACGGGCATTACCCCACCATCCGGAGACAGACCCCATGAGCGACTCCACCACCGCGGCCAAGCGCCGTGGCTTCCTGAAGACCGCCGCCGCCGGCGCCGTCGGCACGGCCGCGATGGCCGCGCCGATGGTCTCGATGGCGCAGACCACGACCTTCCGCTTCCAGAGCACTTGGCCGGCCAAGGACATCTTCCACGAGTACGCCAACGACTTCGCCAAGAAGGTCAACGACATGGCGGGCAACCGCCTGCGGGTCGAGGTGCTGCCCTCGGGCTCCGTCGTGCCGGCCTTCCAGCTGCTCGATGCCGTCAACAAGGGCACGCTCGACGGCGGCCACGGCGTGCTGGCCTACCACTACGGCAAGGCCAATTCGCTGGCGCTGTGGGGCTCGGGCCCGGCCTTCGGGATGGACCCGAACATGGTGCTGGCCTGGCACTACTACGGCGGCGGCAAGGCCCTGCTCGAGGAGATCTACAAGTCACTGAACATCGACGTCATCTCCTTCGTCTACGGCCCCATGCCCACGCAGCCGCTGGGCTGGTTCAAGAAGCCGGTGCGCACCGTGGCCGACATGAAGGGCCTGAAGTTCCGCACCGTGGGCCTGGCCATCGACGTGTTCAAGGAACTCGGCACCGCGGTCAACCCGCTGCCTGGCGGCGAGATCGTGCCGGCGCTGGACCGCGGCCTGATCGACGCGGCCGAGTTCAACAATGCCACGTCCGACCGCATCCTGGGCTTCCCCGACGTGGTGAAGAACTGCATGCTGCAAAGCTTCCACCAGAGCGGCGAGCAGTTCGAGATCCTGTTCAACAAGGCCAAGTACGACGCCCTGCCGGGTGAGCTGAAGTCGGTGATCGACTACGCCGTGCAGGCCGCCAGTGCCGACATGAGCTGGAAGGCCATCCAGCGCAACAGCCAGGACTACATCGAGCTGAAGACCAAGGACAAGGTCAACTTCTTCAAGACGCCCGACCCCATCCTGCGCGCGCAGCTGGCCGCCTGGGACAAGGTCACCGCCGCCAAGGGCGCCGAGCAGCCGCTGTTCAAGAAGGTCATGGACAGCCAGCGCGCCTTCGCCGAGCGGGCCGGCAGCTGGCAGAACGACTACATGGTCGACTTCAAGATGGCCTGGAACCACTACTTCCGCCCGGCGCAGAAGAAGGCCTGATCCGCTTTCGGGCCAAGCTCCCCGGGGGCCACCGTTGCCGAAAGGCCGGTGGCCCTCGGGCCGTCTGAGCCCCACCTGAAGATTTGCTGAATCCCCGGGAAACGCCATGCAATCGTTGCTGCTGCTGGTGGACCGCGTCTCGACCTGGGTAGGCCAGGTCTTCGCGTGGCTCATCGTCGTGCTCACCCTGCTCATCAGCTGGGAGGTGTTCTCCCGCTACGTGCTGAACTCGCCGCACGACTGGGCGCTGGACGTGCAGATCATGTGCTACGGCACCCTGTTCATGACCGCCGGCGCCTACACGCTGGCCAAGAACGGCCACGTGCGCGGCGACGTGCTCTACGGTTTCTTCCGCCCGCGCACGCAGGCCTCGCTGGACCTGCTGCTGTACCTGGTGTTCTTCCTGCCCGGCATCGTGGCGCTCACCTGGGCCGGCTGGACCTTCGCGAGCGAGAGCGCCGCCATCCGCGAGAACACCTTCAGCGCCACGCCGCTGCCGGTGTACCCCTTCAAGTTCGTCATCCCGGTGGCCGGCTTCATGCTGCTGCTGCAGGGCCTGGTGGAGATCGCGCGGTGCATCCAGTGCATCCGCACCGGCGAATGGCCCTCGCGTGAGCAGGACGTCGAGGAGGTCGACGTCGACAAGCTCAAGGCCATGGTCCACGTGAAGGACGCCGACATCGAGGCGCTGGACCGCTTCGTCACCCCGGGAGGCTCGAAGTGACGATCCGCAAGGAACTCTGGTTCGGCTTCTCGCTGATGGCGATCATCATCGCCGGCACGGCGGTGATGCTGCTCAGCGTCGACACCATCACCAGCGGCCACCTGGGCCTGATGATGCTGGCGCTGGTGGTGGTGGCCATCATGCTCGGCTTCCCCACGGCGTTCACGCTGATGGGCATGGGCATGATCTTCACGTGGATCGCCTACGAGGAGGACACCGGCAAGACGCTGACGCTGATGGTGCAGTCGGCGTACAAGGTGATGGGCAACGACGTGCTCATCTCGATCCCGCTGTTCGTGTTCATGGGTTACCTCGTCGAACGCGCCAACCTGATCGAGAAGCTCTTCAAGAGCCTGCACCTGGCCATGGCCCGGGTGCCGGGCTCGCTGGCGGTGGCCACGCTCTTCACCTGCGCGGTGTTCGCCACGGCCACCGGCATCGTGGGCGCCGTCGTCACGCTGATGGGCCTGCTGGCGCTGCCGCAGATGCTGCGCGGCGGCTACGACGTCCGCGTCGCCGCGGGCTCCATCACCGCCGGGGGCTGCCTGGGCATCCTGATCCCGCCGTCGGTGATGCTCATCGTGTACGGCGCCACCGCGGGCGTGTCGGTGGTGCAGCTCTACGCCGGGGCGTTCTTCCCGGGCCTGATGCTGGCCGGCCTGTACGTGATCTACGTGATCATCCTGGCCAAGCTCAAGCCGAACCTGATGCCGCCGCTGTCGGTCGAGCAGCGCTTCGTGCCGCTGCCGCCGCTGACGCAGAAGATCTCCGACGGCATCTCCAACCGCGCCCTGCCGGCCCTGCTGCTGGCGCTGAAGGGCCGCCGCAACGTCGACGTGCCCCTGGGCCACGTGCTGCGCCAGCTGGGTGTGGCGCTGCTGCCGGCGCTGCTGTTCGCGCTGGTGGCGGCCTTCAGCTGGCACCTCAACACGCGGCCGGCACCGGTGGAAGAGGCCTTCGTGGCCGAGCCCGAGACCACCGAGGCTGCGCCCGCCAGCGGCGGGCTCGCCGAGCCGCCCGCCGAGTCCGGCAGCGGTGGCCTGAAGGAGCCGCCGGCCACATCCGGCAGCGGCGGCCTGCAGGAACCGCCGGCCGAATCCGGCAGCGGCGGCCTGAAGGAGCCGCCGGCGGAGGGGGCCGCCAGCACGGCCGCCGCGGGCGGCGTGCAGGAGCCCCCTGCCGAGGGCGCCAGCGCCACCGCCCGTGCGTCCGGCGCCAACGCCGGGGTCGCCGAGCCCCCCGGCGCCGATGCACCCGCCGCGGGCAGCGCCGAGCGCACGCCGCCCACCAGGGGCTGGTGGATCGGCACGGGCACCGGCGCGGTGGCCCTGCTGGCCCTGTACGCGCTGATGAGCTTCCAGCGGCTCGAGATCTTCAAGATGCTGCTGGCGAGCTTCTTCCCGCTGCTCGTGCTGATCCTGGCCGTGCTGGGCTCCATCGTCATGGGCCTGGCCACCCCCACCGAGGCGGCGGCCGTGGGCGCCCTGGGCGGCTTCCTGCTCGCCCTGGCCTACCGGCAGTTCAACCTCACGATGCTCAAGGAGAGCGTGTTCCTCACCGCCAAGACCAGCGCCATGGTGTGCTGGCTGTTCGTGGGCAGCGCCATCTTCTCGGCGGCCTTCGCGCTGCTGGGCGGGCAGGAGCTGGTCGAGAAGTGGGTGATGTCGCTCAACCTCAGCAAGACCGAGTTCCTGGTGCTGAGCCAGGTGATCATCTTCGTGCTGGGCTGGCCGCTGGAGTGGACGGAGATCATCGTGATCTTCATGCCCATCTTCATCCCGCTGCTCGACAACTTCGGGGTCGATCCGCTGTTCTTCGGGCTGCTGGTGGCGCTGAACCTGCAGACGGCCTTCCTGAGCCCGCCGGTGGCGATGGCGGCCTTCTACCTGAAGGGCGTGAGCCCGCCGCACGTGACGCTGAACCAGATCTTCGCCGGCATGCTGCCGTTCATGGGCATCCAGATCATCGCCATCGTGCTGCTGTACAACTTCCCCGCCATCGGCCTGTGGCTGCCGGAAGTGCTCTACAAGTGACGCGGCCATGAAGACGGCCCGCTCGTCGAAGACGGGCGGGCCTGCAGCGCGGCGGCCCTCAGACCGCCGCCAGGGGTGATCGGCGGGGGGTCAGCTGCCCAGCGTGCGCGCCAGCGCGAACACCGAGTTCGGCGCCGTCGAGCGCACCGGCTTGACCACCGGCTGCGGCGCGATCGCGCGGCGGGCCGGGCGCGGCTCGATGCTGACGCCAGCGTCCTTCTGCTCCTGCACCAGGCTGGCCAGCGAGATCGTCGCCATGTGCTCCAGCATGGCGGCGTTCAGGCGCTGCCACAGGGCCCGGCTCATGCCAAGACTGCGCTCTTCGTCGCCCTGACCCTCCAGCGGCTCGTCGACCGCGCTCACGATGTCGGCCACCGTGATGCGCTCGGCCGGACGACCCAGCGTGTAACCACCGCCGGGGCCGCGGGTGCTCTCGACCAGGCCCTCCTTGCGCAGGCGGCTGAACAGTTGCTCCAGGTACGACAGCGAAATCTGCTGACGCTGGCTGATGGTGGCCAGGGCCACGGGGCCGGCCGGCTCGCGCAGGGCGAGGTCGATCAGCGCGTTGACGGCAAAACGGCCTTTGGTGCTCATGCGCATGGTGTGCTCCTTTTGAAGCGCAGAGGGCTGTCGCAAGCCCGATCGATACGACGACACTGATCAATGTAGGGTTGAGATTGCTTCGCGTAAATTCGATAATCAAACAAAATTAGTTCGTAAAAAACGCATCGATTCACGGAACCAACCACGGCGCCCCGATGAACTTCAAGCACCTGCACTACTTCTGGGTGGCCGCCAAGGCCGGTGGCGTGGTCAAGGCCGGCGAACAGCTGCACACCACGCCGCAGACGCTGTCGGCGCAGATCAAGCTGCTCGAAGACCGCCTGGGCCGCCGCCTCTTCCGCAAGAACGGCCGCCAGCTCGAGCTCACCGAGGACGGCCGCGTGGCGCTGCGCTTCGCCGACGAGATCTTCGCGCTCGGCGGCGAGCTCGAGACCGCCCTGCGCGAGAAGCGCGGCACCCGCGAGCAGGTGCTGGAGCTGCGCGTGGGCATCGAGGACGTGGTCGCCAAGTCGGTGGCCTACAAGCTGCTGGAGCCGGCGCTGGGCCTGGCCGAGCCGGTGAAGCTGATCTGCGTCGAGGGCGGCTTCAACGAGCTGATGGCGCAGCTGGCGCTGCACCGCATCGACCTTGTCATCGCCGACGAGCCGCTGACGCGCAAGCTCAGCGTCAAGGCCTTCAACCACAAGCTGGGCAGCTCGCCGGTGAGCTTCTTCGCCGCGCCCGAGCTGGCGGCGCGGCTGCGGGGGCCTTTCCCGCAGTGCCTGGACGGCGCGCCCATGCTGGTGCCCGGCGGCAGCTCGTCGGTGCGGCCGCAGTACGACGCCTGGCTGGAGCGCCAGGGGCTGCACCCGCGCGTGGTGGGCGAGTTCGGCGACGGCGCCCTGATGAAGGCCTTCGGCCGCCAGGGCCGCGGGGTGTTCCTGTCGCCCTCGGTGGTGGAGGACGAGATCGTGCGCCAGTACGGCGTGCAGGTGATCGGCCACTGCGAGGAGATCAGCGACGACTTCTACGCCATCACCGCCGAGCGCCGCATCACGCACCCGGGCGTGGCGGCCATCACGCAGGCCGCGCGGTCCGAGCTGTTCGGCGGGGCCCGCATCGCGGCGGCCTCGGCCTGACCGCGCGACAGGGCGGGGGCGGCGGCTTCCTCAGTCGGCCTGAGCCAGCGCCGCACCGGCGCCGGTGAGCGCGACCAGGGTGTCCGTGATCAGGAAGGTCGGGATGGCCTGCAGGTAGGGCCGGAAGCGGCCCTTGGCCTCGAAGCGTTCGCGGAAGCGCGACACGAAGAAGCGCTCGCCCAGGCGCGGCACGATGCCGCCACCCACGTACAGGCCACCGCGCGCGCCGACCGTCAGCGCCACGTTGCCGGCGAAGCCGCCGAGCATCGCGCAGAACAGGTCCAGCGTGAGGCTGCAGCGCGCGTCGGTGCCGGCCAGCCCGCGCTCGACGATGCGCTCGGCATCGACGGCATCGACGGCCACGCCCTCGACCGCCGCCACCGCGCGGTGCAGCACCGGCAAGCCGATGCCCGACAGCAGCCGCTCGGCGGAGACGTGCTCGAACTCTCGCCGCGCCGCAGCCAGCACCGCGCTCTCGAACTCGTCGGCCGGCGCCAGCGTGGCGTGCCCGCCTTCGCCGGGCAAGGCCACCCAGCGGCCGCCGTGCGGCACGATGCCCGCCACGCCCAGGCCCGTGCCCGGGCCCACGACGGCCAGGGCGCCGCCCGGGGCCGGCGTGCCCGTCCGGCCGACCGGCCGCAGCTGCGTCGGCTTCAGGCACGGCAGCGCCAGCGCCAGAGCCTCGAAATCGTTGAGCACCTCCAGGCGGTCGAGCCCGAGGGCGGCACGCGCGCCGTCTTGCGAGAAGCTCCAGCCGCTGTTCGTCAGGGTGACGCGGTCGTCGCCGACCGCCGTGGCCACGGCCCAGGCCGCGGCGCGCGGCGGCTCGAAGCCGCTGCCCAACTGCTCGCGCAGGCCGGCTAGGTAAGCGGCGGCCGCCTCGGCCGGCCCGGCATGGGCCGCGCACGCCAGCGTGCGAACGTGCGCCACGCCAGTGCCCGGCCCGGCCATCCAGCCGAAGCGCGCGTTCGTGCCCCCGATGTCGGCCACCAGCCAGGGGGCGGGTGCCGACATCAGGTGCCGGGCCGCGGTGCCCACGAGGGGGCTGACATCGTTCATGAGCAGGACATGGGCTGGAATGTTGCAGGCAAACGGTAGCAAAACTACAAAGCTCGGACAAGGCAGGAAGTGCCGACAGCCCCTCTTCGCTCTGCAAGGCGGCTCGAGACGCGGGTTCACCCTGTAGTGAAGCTACAGGCAAGCGGGCCAGACTGACCAGCCCGGGGGCACCAGGGGGCAGATCGGCTCACGCACAATCCGGGCCTGCCCCGACCCGACGGCACCGCAGCATGACCGCCATCTTCGACAGCCCGCGCCTCATCGCCGACATCGGCGGCACCTACGCCCGCTTCACGCTCGAGGCCGCCGCGGGCCAGTTCGAGCATACGGCCTCGCTGCGCTGCGCGGAACACCCCGACTTCCACGCCGCCGTCATCGCCTACCTGCAGGGCCTGCCGGCCGGGCTGGCCGGGCGTATCGAGCACGCCGCCATCGCCATCGCCAACCCGGTGGAGGGCGACGAGGTGCGGATGACCAACTACCACTGGCGCTTCTCCATCGAGCAGATGCGGCAGCGGCTGGGGCTGCAGACGCTGGTGGTGGTGAACGACTTCACCGCGCTGGCCATGTCGCTGCCGCGGCTGGCGCCGCAGCAGCGCCGGCAGGTCGGCGGCGGGCTGGCGCGCGAGCGCAGCGTGGTGGGCGTGCTCGGCGCCGGCACGGGGCTGGGCGTCAGCGGCCTCATCCCGGCGGGCGACGGCTGGGTGGCGCTGGGCACCGAGGGCGGCCACACGAGCTTCTCGCCGCGCGACGAGCGCGAGATCGCCATCCTGCGCTACGGCCTGACGCAGTACTCGCACCTGTCGCACGAGCGGCTGCTGTCGGGGCCGGGGCTGGAGCTGATCCACCGCGCGCTACGCGACCACGCCGGGCTGGCGCCCGAGCCGCTGGCGGCGCCGGAGATCACGCGGCGCGCGCTCGAGGGCCGCGACGCCCTGTGCGCCGAGACGCTGGAGGCCTTCTGCTCGGTGATGGGCAACGTCGCCGGCAACCTGGCCGTGACGCTGGGCGCCCTGGGCGGCATCTACATCGGCGGCGGCATCGTGCCCCGGCTGGGCAGCTACTTCGACCGCAGCCCCTTCCGCGCGCGCTTCGAGGACAAGGGCCGCTTCTCCGACTACGTCAAGGGCATCCCCACCTACGTGGTGACGGCCGAGCACGCCACGTTCGTGGGCGCCTCGGCCATCCTGGCGGCGCAGTTGCGCAGCCTGCAGGCCGAGCACGGCTCGCCCATCCTGGGCCAGATCCAGCGCGCCCGCGACAGCCTGTCGCCGGCCGAGCGGCGCGTGGCCGATCACGTGCTGGCACACCCGCGCGCCGCGCTGGGCGACCCCATCGCCGAGATCGCGCGCGCGGCGCAGGTCAGCCAGCCCACGGTGATCCGCTTCTGCCGCAGCCTGGGCTGCGAGGGCCTGTCGGACTTCAAGCTGCGCCTGGCCTCGGGGCTGAGCGCGACGGTGCCGATCACGCACACGCAGGTCACGGGCGAGGACAGCATGCTCGAGCTGGGCGTGAAGGTCCTGGGCAACACCGCCAGCGCCATCCTGGCGCTGCGCGAGCAGCTCAACCGCGAGACGCTGGCCAACGCCATCGCGCTGCTGGCCGGCGCCGGGCGCATCGAGTTCTTCGCCGTCGGCCACTACGGGGTGGTGGCGCACGACGCGCAGTTCAAGTTCCTGCGCTTCGGGCTGCCCTGCGGCAGCCACACCGACGTGCGCCTGCAGCCCCTGGCCGCCAGCGTGCTGAAGCCGCAGGACGTGGTGGTGGTCATCAGCAGCAGCGGCCGCGTCGACGACCTGCTGACCGTGGTCGATGCCGCGCGCGAACGCGGCGCGCCCGTGCTGGCCATCACCGCCAGCCAGAGCCCGCTGGCGCGCAAGGCCGACGTGGCGCTGATCGTCGACCACGTCGAGGACGTGGCCACGCACGTGCCGATGGTCAGCCGCATCCTGCACCTGCTGGTGATCGACATCCTGGCCGTGGGCGTGGCCATGCGCCTGGGCGGCGAGGCGCCCCTGGCGCAGGCCGCCGCGGCCGGCCTGGACGAGGCCACCGCGCCGCCGGGGGCGCGCCCCGTGGCGCCCGGCGTGAGCGCGGCGCGGCCGCTGGCGGGACTCACGTCACACAGTCGCTGAGCGCGCCGCGGTGCCGCGCTCCTAGAATCCGACGGTGCTTCGAGGAGCGCTGCGACGGGCCCCGCCCGCCAGGCTCGAAGCAACGGTGCCGCCCGCCCGGGCCGCCGTGCCCCCGCAACGGCGCTCGACCCCTACCCGGAGTCGAGCCCCATGAGCAGCCCCACCGCCCCGAACAGCAGCCCCCTGCCGCCGCCCATGCGGCTGTCGGGCCTGGAGCCGGTGGCCATCGGCGCCGGCTCGCTGTTCGTGAACATCGGCGAACGCACCAACGTCACGGGCAGCCGCGCGTTCGCGAAGATGATCCTCGAGGGCCGATTCGAGGACGGGCTGGCCGTGGCGCGCCAGCAGGTGGAGAACGGCGCGCAGATCATCGACGTCAACATGGACGAGGCCATGCTCGACAGCGCCGCGGCCATGGAGCGCTTCCTCAAGCTGCTGGCCAGCGAGCCCGAGATCGCGCGCGTGCCGATCATGATCGACAGCTCCAAGTGGAGCGTCATCGAGGCCGGCCTGAAGTGCATCCAGGGCAAGGGCATCGTCAACAGCATCTCGCTGAAGGAAGGCGAGGCCGAGTTCCGGCGCCAGGCCACGCTGGTGCGGCGCTACGGCGCCGCGGCGGTGGTGATGGCCTTCGACGAGCAGGGCCAGGCCGACACCTTCGCGCGCAAGACCGAGATCTGCGCGCGCGCCTACCGCATGCTGGTCGAGGAGGTCGGCTTCCCGCCCGAGGACATCATCTTCGACCCCAACATCTTCGCCATCGCCACCGGCATCGAGGAGCACGACAACTACGCGGTCGACTTCATCGAGGCCACGCGCTGGATCAAGCGCAACCTGCCGGGCGCCAAGGTGAGCGGCGGCGTCAGCAACGTGAGCTTCAGCTTCCGCGGCAACGACCCGGTGCGCGAGGCCATCCACACGGTGTTCCTGTACCACGCCATCCGCGCCGGGCTGGACATGGGCATCGTCAACGCCGGGATGATCGGCGTGTACGACGAGCTCGAGCCCGAGCTGCGCGAGCGCGTGGAGGACGTGGTGCTCAACCGCCGCCGCGACGCCGGCGAGCGGCTGATCGAGATCGCCGAGCGCGCCAAGGGCCTGGCCCGCGACGACACCGCGCGCCTGGCCTGGCGCGCCGGCACGGTGGAGGAGCGCCTGAGCCACGCGCTGGTGCACGGCATCACCGAGTTCATCACCGCCGACACCGAGGAGGCCTGGCAGGCCGTGCACGCCCGCGGCGGCCGCCCGCTGCACGTGATCGAGGGCCCGCTGATGGCCGGCATGAACGTGGTCGGCGACCTGTTCGGCGCCGGCAAGATGTTCCTGCCCCAGGTGGTGAAGAGCGCGCGGGTGATGAAGCAGGCGGTGGCCCACCTGCTGCCTCAAATCGAGGCCGAGAAGCAGGCGCTGCAGGACGCCGGCGGCGACGTCAGGCCCAAGGGCAAGATCGTCATCGCCACCGTCAAGGGCGACGTGCACGACATCGGCAAGAACATCGTCACCGTCGTGCTCCAGTGCAACAACTTCGAGGTCGTCAACATGGGCGTCATGGTGCCGTGCCAGGACATCCTGGCGCGCGCCAAGGTCGAGGGCGCCGACATCATCGGCCTGAGTGGCCTGATCACGCCCAGCCTCGAGGAGATGCAGCACGTGGCCGCCGAGATGCAGCGCGACGAGCACTTCCGGCTGCGCAAGATCCCGCTGCTGATCGGCGGCGCCACCACCAGCCGCGTGCACACGGCGGTGAAGATCGCGCCGCACTACGAGGGCCCGGTGGTCTACGTGCCCGACGCCAGCCGCAGCGTGGGCGTGTGCAGCGAGCTGCTGTCGGACGAGCGCGCCGCGAAGTACATCGCCGAGCTGCGCGCCGACTACGAGCAGGTGCGGGCGCTGCACGCCGGCAAGAAGCAGGTGCCGCTGGTGTCGCTGGCGAAGGCGCGCGCCAACAAGGCGCGGCTGGACTGGGCCGGCTACCAGCCGCCGAAGCCGCGCTTCACCGGCCGCCGCGTGCTGCGCAACGCCGACCTGGCCGAGCTCGCCGCCTGCATCGACTGGGGCCCGTTCTTCCAGACCTGGGACCTGGCGGGCCGCTTCCCGGACATCCTGCGCGACGAGGTCGTGGGCCACGAGGCGCAGCGCGTGTTCTCCGACGGCAAGCGGCTGCTGCAGCGCCTGATCGAGGGCCGCTGGCTGCAGGCGCACGGCGTGTTCGCGCTGCTGCCGGCGGCCGCGGTGGACGACGACGTCATCGAGGTCTACACCGACGAGTCGCGCACGCAGGTGGCGCTGCGTTGGCAGCCGCTGCGCATGCAGACCGAGCGGCCGGTGGTCGACGGCGTGCCCCGGCCCAATCGCAGCCTGGCGGACTTCATCGCCCCGGCGGGCGGCCCGCCCGACCACATCGGCCTGTTCGCCGTGACGGCCGGCATCGGCGTGGAGAAGAAGGAACGGCAGTTCGAGGCCGACCACGACGACTACAGCGCCATCATGCTCAAGGCCCTGGCCGACCGGCTGGCCGAGGCCTTCGCCGAGCGGCTGCACCAGCGCGTGCGCACCGAGTTCTGGGGCTACGCGCCCGACGAGGCGCTGAGCAACGAGCAGCTCATCGCCGAGCAGTACCGCGGTATCCGCCCCGCGCCCGGCTACCCGGCCTGCCCGGACCACCGCGTCAAGCGGGCGATGTTCGAGGTGCTGCAGGCGCACGAGATCGGCATGGGCCTGACCGAGAGCCTAGCCATGACGCCGGCGGCCAGCGTCAGCGGCTTCTACCTGTCGCACCCGCAGGCGCGCTACTTCAACGTCGGCCGCATCGGCGAGGACCAGCTCGCCGACTACGCCGCGCGCGAGCGCCTAGCCGAAGCCGACGCCCGCCGTGCGCTAGCACCGCTGATGGGTTGAGCCTGTAAAGGCCCGTGAGAAAGTGGGGCGCAGCGCGCTCCGCGGGCAACCAGCGGTAAGCGCTGCATCTTCACCGGGAACGGGGGGGTCAAGTTCTCCGGCGCGCTGCCGAAAATTTCTGGAAGCCCTGGCCGCGCTCCCATTCCGGTTCGCCCGGCGTCCGGGCCTCCCGGAGAACCCGAACGTGCCCTTCAGCCTGCTCGACGTGCCGCGCCGGTACGCCCTGGCCCTGATCGCCGCGTTGTCGCTGGCCGCCTGCGGCGGCGGTGGCGGCGACGGCAGTCCCCCGCCCCCACCACCGCCCGTGCCAGAGGCCAAGCCCACGCGGGCCGAAGCGGGGCGCTTCCTCGCGCAGGCCAGCATGGGCCCGACGTCGGCCGAGATCGACCGCGTCGTCGCCCTGGGCTACGGCGGCTGGATCGACGCGCAGCTGGCGCTGCCGGCCACCTCGCACCTCGCCCACTGGGACACGCGCCACGCCGCCCTCCCCCCAATCGATCCGGGCAGCCACGCCCGGCAAGAACTGCTCTTCGAGAGCTTCTGGAAGCAGGCCGTCACCGGCGAGGACCAGCTGCGCCAGCGCGTGGTCTGGGCGCTGTCGCAGATCTTCGTGATCTCGATGACCGACGACACCGTCGGCGGCAACTCGCGCGCCCTGGCCGCGTGGCTGGACATGCTCGGCGACAAGGGCCTGGGCACCTACCGCGAACTGCTGGGCAGCGTGTCGCGCCATCCGATGATGGGCACCTACCTCTCGCACCTGCGCAACCAGAAGGCCGATGCCCGCACCGGCCGCGTGCCCGACGAGAACTACGCGCGCGAGGTGATGCAGCTGTTCTCGATCGGCCTGGTGGAGCTCAACGAGGACGGCTCGGCCCGCCTGAGCAACGGCAACCCCATCGACACCTACGACAGCGCCGACATCAGCGGCATGGCACGGGTCTTCACCGGCTGGAGCTGGGCCTGCCCCGACTGGCCCGACAACAACTGCTTCAGCCAGGGCAGCGTGGGCGGCGTCTCCGACCCCGACCGCACGTTCAAGCCCATGCAGGGCTACCCGCAGTACCACAGCACCGAGGAAAAGCGCTTCCTGGGCGCGACCATCACGGCGCAGACCGTCAGCAACCCCGAGGCGAGCCTGGCCGTCGCGCTGGACACGCTGGCCAACCACCCCAACGTGGGCCCGTTCATCGGCCGCCAGCTGATCCAGCGCCTGGTGACGAGCAACCCCAGCCCGGCCTACGTGCGCGACATCTCGCGCGTGTGGGCTGACAACGGGCGCGGCATCCGCGGCGACCTCAAGGCCGTGGTGCGGGCCATCCTGCTGCACCCCGAGGCGCGCGCGCCGGCCACCGACACCAGCGGCAAGCTGCGCGAGCCGGTGCTGCGGCTGGCCGCGCTGCTGCGGGCCTTCGACTACCGCAGCGACACTGGCTGGTGGCGCGTGGGCAACACCGACAACCCGGGCACCGCACTGGGCCAGAGTCCGATGCGCTCGCCCTCGGTGTTCAACTTCTACCGCCCGGGCTATGTGGCGCCGGGCACCGCCAGCGCCGCGCGCGGCCTGGCGGCCCCGGAGCTGCAGCTCGCGCACGAGACCAGCGCCGCCGGCCTGGTGAACTACCTGCGCGACGCCGTGGCCCAGGGCGTGGGGGTCAGCAACACGCTGGGCAGCGTCACGCGGCGCGACATCCAGGCCGACTTCAGCGCCGAGCTGGCGCTGGCGACCGACCCCGCCGCGCTGGTCGACCACGTCTTCACGCGGCTGCTGCCGCACACCACGGTGTCGGCCGAACTGCGCAGCGACATCGTCGCCGCCGTCGGATCGATCGCGCTGCCCACCAGCGGCAGCACCGCCACGGCCCTGCGCAACCGCGTCAACACGGCCCTCCTGCTGACGCTGGTCAGCGCCGAATTCCAGGTGCAGCGATGAATGCCCACGACCGCAACCGTCCCGTTCCCGTTCCTGAGCTCGACGCCGCGCTGCGCGGCGGCCGCCGCGTCTTCCTGCGCCAGGCGGGCTCGATGGGCCTGCTGGCCGGTGCCGGCGCGCCGCTGGCGCTGAACCTGCTGGCGGCCAGCCACGCCGCCGCGCAGGGCGCGCCCGACTACCGCGCCGTCGTCTGCGTGTTCCTGCTCGGCGGCAACGACAGCTTCAACATGGTACTGCCCACCGACAGCGCCAGCTGGGCGGCGTACACCGCCACGCGCAACCAGGCCCCCGACTCGATCGCGCTGCTGGCCCCGGGCACGGCACCGGTGGCCGGCGCCGCGGCCGGCTCGCCGGCGCGGCTGGGCGGCGTCCTGCCGATCAGCCCCATCGACGCCCAGGGCAGCAGCTTCGCGCTGCACCCGCTGATGGGCGCGCTGGTGCCGCTGTTCAACACCCAGCGCCGACTGGCCATCCTGCCCAACATCGGCCCGCTGATCCTGCCCACGACCAAGGCGCAGTTCGCGCTGCCCACGCACCGCAAGCCGGCCCGGCTGTTCTCGCACAACGACCAGCAGAACACCTGGCAGGCGCTGGGCACCGAGGGCACCACGCGGGGCTGGGGCGGCCGCATCGGCGACCTGCTCGCCGCCGGCAACACGCGCGCGGCCTTCACGACCATCTCGGCCTCGGGCAACGCCGTGTTCCTGGCCGGCCAGACCGTGCGCCAGTACCAGATCGGCACCAACGGCGCGTTGCGCCTGGGCGCCGACTCGGCCGGCAACGTCTACGGCTCCGCGGCGGTGACCACGGCGCTGGAGCGCATCGCCTCGCGCAGCCGCGGTGGCCACGTGCTGGAGACCGACCTGGCGGCCGTGTCCACGCGCGCCATCGAGGCCGAGGCGCTGCTGCGCAACGCGCTGCCGGCCCAGGGCTCGGCGCCGTTCGGCACGCCGCCGACCAGCGGCGCCTACAACCCGGCCAACGACCCGCTGCTGCGCTACACCAACCCGCTCACCGGCGCGGTCGGCGTCAACGGCCTGGCGCAGCAGCTGCAGGTCGTGGCGCGCATGATCGACGCCGGCCGCCGCGGGCTGACGGGGGTGCGCCGCCAGGTGTTCTTCGTCAGCATGGGCGGCTTCGACACGCACGACCTGCAGAACCGCAACCACGCCGACCTGATGGCGCGGCTGGCGCACGCGCTGGCCTACTTCGACGGCGTGCTCGGCGGCCTGGGCGCGCAGGGCAGCGTCACCACCTTCACCGCCAGCGACTTCGGGCGCACCTTCACCAGCAACGGCGACGGCACCGACCACGGCTGGGGCTCGCACCACTTCGTGATGGGGGGCGCGGTGCGCGGCGGCAACCTCTACGGCCGCTTCCCGGTGCTGGCCACCAAGAACGCCGCGAACAACAACTTCGATGGCAGCGCCGACCAGCTGGGCAACGGCAGCCTGCTGCCCGTCAGCAGCGTCGACCAGCTCGGCGCCACGCTGGCGCGCTGGATGGGCGTGTCGGAGGCCGGGGTGACGGAGATCTTCCCGAACCTGGCGAACTGGAACGCCTCGGCGCGCGACCTGGGCTTCCTCAACGCCTGATCGACCCCGGGGCCGGGCGGCGCCGCCGCTCAGCCGCCGGCAGCGCTGCGCCGGTACTGCCGCGGCGTCATGCCGAAGCGGGCGCGGAACACGCAGTTGAAGTGGCTCTGCGTGCGCCAGCCGCAGTCGGCCGCGATCTCGGCCACCGGGCGCGTGTCGCGGCGCAGCCGGCGCGCGGCCTCGCTGCAACGCATGGCCTGCACGGCGTCGGTCCAGGTGCGGCCGGTCTCGCGGCGGAAGAAGCGGCTGAAGGCGGCGGGGCTGACGTGCGCGCGGCGCGCCGCGTCTTCCAGCGCCAGCTCGGTGTGCAGGTGCCGGTGCATCCAGGCCAGCACCTGGTCGATGCGGCGCAGCGGCTCGCCGTCGTCGCGCGCGCGCGGGGCCGCCCGCGTGGCCAGCGCCCGCAGCGCCGCGGGGTCGGCGGCGGCCTCCAGCAGCGCCGCGAACACCTGCATCAGCAGCGCCAGCCGTACGGCCGGCGCGGCGCCGTCCATCGCCGCCATCGCGGCGGTGGTGCGGGCGTGCGCCACGCCGCCCACCACCAGCCCGCGCGCGGCGCGCTGCAGCAGCGGCTGCAGCGGCGCCAGCTCGGGCAGCGGCGCCAGCGCCGCCAACGCCGGCGGGAACTGCAGCACGCAGGCGCGGAACGCCGGCTCGCCGCGGCCGGCGCGGCCGTCCCACAGGTGCGGCACCCAGGGGCCGACGAGCACCAGGTCGCCGTCGCCGAAGGGCTCGACGTGGTCGCCGACGAAGCGCAGCCCGTGGCCGCGCTGCACCCAGGTCAGCTCGGCCTGGGCGTGGCGGTGGCGCGCGCCGCCGAAGGCCCGCAGCTCCAGCGCCAGGAAGCGGAAGCTGGCCTCGGGGTGGTGAACCGGCTCTTCGATGACCTTCACGGTGCCAATTGTGGCGGCCATGAGGTCATCACACAGCTTCTTTGGGTCATCGGCGACGCGGCCGGCAGTGCCCGGGGCACGCACACTCGCGCCGCCATGCAAGCCTTCGACATGCACGCGCCCTGGTGGCGCGGCGCCACGCTGTACCAGGTGTACCCGCGCAGCTTCGCCGACGCCGACGGCGACGGCGTCGGCGACCTCACCGGCATCGCCCGCCGGCTGCCGCACGTGGCCTCGCTGGGCGTGGACGGCGTCTGGATCTCGCCCTTCTTCAAGAGCCCGATGCGCGACTTCGGCTACGACGTGGCCGACCACTGCGCCGTCGACCCGCGCTTTGGCACGCTGGCCGACTTCGACGCGCTGGTGGCCGAGGCCCACCGCCTGGGCCTGAAGGTGGTGATCGACCAGGTGTGGAGCCACACCGCCGCCGAGCACCCCTGGTTCCAGGAAAGCCGCGCCAGCCGCGACAACCCCAAGGCCGACTGGTACGTGTGGGCCGACGCCCGGCCCGACGGCAGCCCGCCCACCAACTGGCAGAGCTGGATGGGCGGCCCCACCTGGAGCTGGGAGCCGCGGCGCCGGCAGTACCACCTGCACAACTTCCTGCCGCAGATGCCCGACCTGAACCTGCACCACCCGGCGGTGCAGGACGCGCTGCTGGCAGTGGGCCGCTTCTGGCTGGAGCGCGGCGTCGACGGCTTCCGGCTCGACACCGCCAACTACTACTGCCACGACCCGCTGCTGCGCGACAACCCGCCGCAGCCGCCCGAGCGGCGCGGCGACGTGCCGGCGGCGATGCAGCAGCACCTGTTCAACGTCTGCCGGCCCGAGACGCTGCCCTTCCTGGAGCGCGTGCGCGCGCTGCTGGACGGCTTCGACGGGCGAGGGGCCCGCTTCGCGGTGGCCGAGATCGGTTCGCACGACAACCTGGCGCGGATGATCGAGTACACCCGCGGCCGCGACCGGCTGCACACCGCGTACTCGTTCCTGCTGCTGGGCCCGCAGCCGCGCGCCGACGAACTGGCCGCGATGATGAGCCCCTGGCAGCAGGGCGAGGGCGCCGAGGCCTGGCCGAGTTGGGCGCTGTCCAACCACGACGCGCCGCGCGTGGCCACGCGCTGGGCGCAGGGCGATCCGGCACGCGCGCGCCAGTTGCTGGTGCTGCTGGCCTGCCTGCGCGGCACGCTGTTCCTCTACCAGGGCGAGGAGCTGGGCCTGCCGCAGAGCGAGATCGCCTTCGAGGACCTGCAAGACCCCTTCGGCAAGGCGCACTGGCCGGGCAACCCCGGCCGCGACGGCTGCCGCACGCCCATGCCGTGGGTGGCCGACCACCCCACGGGCGGCTTCACCGAAGGCCGCCCCTGGCTGCCCTCGGACCCCGCGCACCGCGCGCTGGCGGTGGACCGCCAGGAGGCCGACCCCGGCTCCACGCTGCAGCTCACGCGGCGCGTGCTCGCGCTGCGGCGGGCGCACCCGGCGCTGCGCCTCGGCCGCTTCGAGACGCTGCACGCCGACGCCGACGTGCTGGTGTGCCGCCGCGTGCACGGGGCCGACGCGGTGCTGGCGGCCTTCAACCTGGGCGGGCAGCCTGCGGTGCACGGGCTCGGCCGCGCGCCGCGCGCCGCAGGCGACGCGCTGGCCCTCAACGGCGCCGCGCTCGACGGCGCCCTGCTGCGGCTGCCGCCCGGGGCGGCATGGGTCCAGCCGATCGATCCCACACCCGACCCCACACCCGGCCCGGCATCGCAGTCCCGCCAACCATGACCGACCTCGACACGCCCCACCCCCTCGCCCCGGAACAGGTGGCGCAGTACCGCCGCGACGGCTTCATCAAGCTCAAGCAGGTGCTGAGCCCCGAGACGCTGGCGCACTATGGCCGGCAGATCACGCGGCTGACCATCGAGCTCAACACCGAGCAGCGCCCGCTGTCCGAACGCAGCACCTACGACCGCGCCTTCCTGCAGGTGATGAACCTGTGGGAGAAGAGCCCGCTGGTGGGCCGCTTCGTCATGGGCCGGCGGCTGGCGCACATCGCCGCGCAGCTGCTCGAGGTGGACGGCGTGCGCCTGTACCACGACCAGTCGCTGTACAAGGAGCCCGGCGGCGGCCTGACGCCCGCGCACGCCGACCAGTTCTACTGGCCGCTGGCCACCGACCGCACCGTCACCGCGTGGATCCCGCTGCAGCCGGTGCCCGCCGAGATGGGCCCGCTGGGCTTCTGGCCGCGCAGCCAGCGCGAGGCCTTCGGGCGCGAACTGGCCATCGGCGACGAGAGCGAGGCCGTCATCGGCGAACACCTCGCGCGCCGCGGCTTCGCGTTCGAAGTCGGGCCCTTCGAGCTGGGCGAGATCAGCTTCCACGGCGGCTGGACCTTCCACAAGGCCGGCCCCAACCACTCGGCGCGGCCGCGCTCGGTGATGACCATCATCTACATGGACGCGGCGATGCGGATGGCGCAAAACCTGAGCCCGGTGCAGCGCAACGACGCCGACCAGTGGTGCCCCGGCGCGCGCGAGGGCGAGCCGATCGACACCCGCAAGAATCCCGTGGTCTGGGCCGCCTGAACAGGCTGTGGCCACCGACGAGGAGACCCCGCGATGAACCTGGACGACCCGATGCGCCGCCGGCTGCTGGCCGCCGGCACGCTGCCCGCGCTGACCCTGGCTGGCGGCTGCGCCACGCCGGCCGCCGAGGCCCCCGCGCCGCTGCCGCGCGTGCCCGTGGGGCGCGTTGAGCGGCTGCCGGCGCTGGCCTCGCGCCACGTGACCCCGCGCACCGTGGACGTGTGGCTGCCGCGCGGCTACGACGGCACGCGGCCGCACGCCGTGCTGTACATGCACGACGGCCAGATGCTGTACGACGCCGCCACCACCTGGAACAAGCAGTCCTGGGAGGTGGCGCCCACGGTGCAGCGGCTCATCGACGCCGGCACGCTGCGCGACACGATCGTCGTCGGCGTGTGGAACACGGGCGAGTCGCGCTTCGCCGAGTACTTCCCGCAGGGCTTCGTCGAGCACGTGCCCGAGGGCCCGGCGCGCCAGGTGCTGCTGGCGCGCGGCTTCGCCAGCCGGCCGCCGCTGGCGGACGCCTACCTGCGCTTCCTGGTCACCGAGCTCAAGCCCGCCATCGACGCGCGCTACCGCACGCGCCCCGGGCGCGAGCACACCGCGGTGGCCGGCAGCAGCATGGGCGGGCTGATCTCGCTGTACGCGCTGTGCGAGCACCCGCAGGTGTTCGGCGGCGCGGGCTGTCTGTCCACGCACTGGATCGGCGGCTACGAGCGCAACGCCGAGATCCCGGCCGCCGCGCTGGCCTACCTGCGACGCAGGCTGCCGGCGCCGGGCGAGCACCGCATCTACATGGACCGCGGCACCGCCGAGCTCGATGCGCTGTACGACGAGTCGCAGCCGCGGATCGACGCGCTGATGCGCGAGCGCGGCTTCGCGCCGCCGCTCTTCATGACCCGCGTGTTCGAGGGCGAGGGCCACAACGAGCGGGCCTGGGCGCGGCGGCTGGAAATCCCGCTGCGCCACCTGCTGGGCGCCTGATGGCGGCGTGGCCGCTGCTCCGGCGGCTGGCGCATGGGGCGCTGGCGTCTGCGCTGTCACTCACGGCGAGCCTGGCCCTGGCCGCCGGCACTGCCACCGGCACCGCCACCGAGCGCGACCCGGCCCGCTGGGTCAACCCCTTCATCGGCACCGACGGCACCGGCCACGTCACGCCGGCGGCGGCCGTGCCCTTCGGCATGGTGATGCCCGGCCCCGACCACGCCGACCGCGGCTGGAGCTTCGCCAGCGGCTACCAGTGGCGCGCGCCGCAAGTGCTGGGCTTCTCGAACACCCACATCAGCGGCGCCGGCATCCCCGAGCTGGGCGACGTGCTGCTGATGCCCGTGCAGGGCGAGCCCTGGGGCCCGGACACGGCCTCGTTCGCCGCCGCGCCCGACAAGGCGCGCGAGGCGGCCTCGCCCGGCCACTACACCGTGCGGCTGCCGGCGCACGGCGTGACGGTGGAGCTGACGGCCACGCCCAAGGTGGCGCTGCACCGCTACCGCTTCGACCGCGGCGGCACGGTGCAGGTGCTGGTGGACCTGCAGCACGGCCTGCACTTCGTCGACGGCCCGCGCGTGACGCGCGCCGACGCACAGGTCGACGCCGCGCGCGGCGAGGTGCACGGCACCGTCTGGAGCCGCAACTGGGTGGAGCGCGAGGCCAGCTTCGTGCTGCGCTTCGACCGCCCGGTGGCGCGGGTGCAGACCGTGGCGCCGCGGCCGGGCGAGCTGGCGCCGCGCTGGCTGCTGAGCTTCGACCTCGGCCCGGCGCGCGTGCTGCACGCGCGCGTGGCGCTCAGTACGGTGGACGTGGCCGGCGCGCGCGCCAACCTCGCCACCGCCGACGGCCTGGGCTTCGACGCCGCGCGGGCCCAGGCCCGGCGCGACTGGAACGCGCTGCTCGGCCGGCTGCAGCTGGACGCGCCGCCGCGCGAGAAGCGCATCCTGTACTCGGCCCTGTACCGCAGCCTCGTGCACCCGAGCGAGATCGCCGACGCCGACGGCCGCGTGCGCGGCGCAGCAGGCCGCGTCATCGCCGCGCCGGGCGGCCGCTACTACAGCACGCTGAGCCTGTGGGACACCTTCCGCGGCGTGCACCCGCTGCTCACGCTGGTGGCGCCCGAGCGCGTGGCCGGCATCGTGCAGACCATGCTGGCCCACCACGCCGAGATGGGCTACCTGCCGCTGTGGACGGCCTGGGGCCGCGAGACGCACACGATGATCGGCAACCCGGCGCTGCCCGTCATCGCCGAGGCGGTGGCCAAGGGCCTGCACCGCCCGACGCCCGGGCTCGGCCGCGGCTTCGACGCCGCCGCGGCCCTGCGCGCGATGGTCGAGACCTCCACGCGCGAGCGCCCCGGCGCCCCGCCCTGGGCGCAGCGCGGCTGGGCCGAGCTCGACCGCCACGGCTACCTGCCCTTCGACCGCGTGCCGGGCGAGTCGGTCAGCCTCACGGCCGAGCTGGGCATCGGCGACGACGCCGTGGCCCGCGTGGCGCGCGCGCTCGGCGACGAGGCCACGGCCACGCACTTTGCGCAGCGCGCCACCGGCTGGCGCCACCTGTGGGACGCGCAGACGCAGCAGCTGCGCGGCAAGGACAGCCAGGGCCGCTGGCGCGAGCCCTTCGACCCGCTGGTGCCCACGAGCCCGATGAACAACCCCGGCGACTACACCGAGGCCAACGCCTGGCAGTACACGCCCACGCCGGCGCTGCACGACGTGGCCGGCTTCATCCACGTGCTCGGCGGCGAGGCCGCGCTGGAGGCCTGGCTCGACCGCTTCTTCGCCGCGCCCTCGCTGGGCACCAACAAGTTCCTGGGCCAGGAGGCGCTGATCGGCCAGTACGCGCACGGCAACGAGCCCAGCCACCACATCGCGTGGCTGTACGCCTTCACCGCGCGACCCGACAAGGGCCACGCGCTGCTGCGCCGCATCGCGCGCGAGTTCTACGGCGACGGCCCCGACGGCCTGATCGGCAACGACGACTGCGGGCAGATGGGCGCCTGGCGCGTGCTGGCGGCGCTGGGCCTGTACCCGGTGATGCCGTCGCGCGGCGAGTGGGTGCTGGCGCCGCCGCTGGTGCGCCAGGCGCGGCTGGTGGTGCCCGGGCAGCCGGTGCTGGTGCTGCAGGGCGGCGACGCCGTGCCGGCCGGCGCCGTGCCGCGGCTGGACGGCCGCGCGCTCAGCCCCCGCGGCACGCCGCACGCCGAGCTGCTGCGCGGCGGCGTGCTGCGGTGGCACTGAGCCGCTCAGCCGCGGAAGGCCGGCGCCGCGGCCAGCGCGGCGGCGTCGGCCGGCGGGCCGAGCACGAAGAGGTTGGGGCTCTGGCTGGGCGGCATCGCGGCGCGCACCTGCGCGTGCAGCTGCGCCCAGCTGCCGCTGAAGCGGCCCAGGTTCCAGGTGCGCAGCAGCTGCTCGGTGAAGGCGCCGTTGTGCTCGCCGTCCATCGAGAACTGGTTGTCCTGGCAGCCCGAGATCAGCAGCACCGCCGGCCTGAAGGGCCCGGTCAGCGTGAGCGCCTGCGCCGCGGGGCCGTTGACGGCCACCTGCGCGAGCGCGGCGTCGGGGTCGTCCACGCGCGCGGCAGCGGCGGCCTTGAAGACGGCCGCCTGCAGCGCGTCGTACTGCGCCTGGTGCGCGCCATAGACGCGCATCGCCACCGCGTCGGGCATCAGCTTCGGGCGCTGCCCCGGCGGGGGCGGCGGCGGCACACGCGCGCGCGTGACCGTGCCGCTGTGGCAGCTGTCGGACAGCACCACCACGCGCACGCCGGCGGCGAAGCGGCTGAGCTCGAAGTACAGCTCGTCGTCGAGCAGCTGGCCGTCCCACAGGCACCAGGTCTCGTCCTTGCGGTCGGCCTCGTCGCGGTTGGTGTCGGGCACCTGGCCGCCGTGGCCCGAGAACGAGAGCAGGAAGCGGTCGCCGGCCTTCAGCGCCTTGGCCGCGGCGCGCAGGCCCTTCAGCAGCGCGGCGCGCGTGCCCTTCTTCGTGAGCAGCACGGTGGCCGTGTAGCCCTGCTTGCCGGCCAGCGCGGCGAGGTCGCGCGCGTCGTTCTCGCAGGCCGCCAGCGGGCCTTCCCAGCCCTCGTAGTGCGCGGCGCCGACGGTGTTCAGGCCCAGGTGCAGCGACAGCGCGCGCGGGCGGATGGGGGTCTTCCTCGATGCGGTCATGGTGGTCTCTCGTCGTGCGGGGCTGCCATCATGCGCCTCGGGTGCGGCCTTGCGCATCCCTAGCGGCGGGCCTGCGCGCGGCCGATGACCCAGCCCACATCCCCCACCCGATCCTCGCCCCGCCTGGTGGCCCTGGCCGCGCCGCTGCTGCTGGAGCTGCTGCTGGCCATGCTCGTGGGCATCGCGGGCACGGCGCTGGCGGCGCGGCTGTCCGACGCGCACGGCGCCGGCTTCGCGCTGGCGCACCACGTGTTCGGCGCGCTGTTCCTGCTGTTCCGCATCGTCGGCGCCGGGGCCGGTGTGGTGCTGACGCAGGCGCTGGGCGCCGGCCGCCGCGACGAGGCCGACCGCGTGGCGCGCGCGCTGCTCGGCGCCGGCACCTGGATCGGCCTGGCCGTGGCCGCACCCGCCGCGCTGGCCGCGGCGCCGCTGATGCGGCTGATGAACGCGCCGCCCGAGGTGCTGCCGCTGGCCGCGACACTGCTGGTGGCGCTGGCGCCGGTGCTGGTGCTCGACGCCTGGACTGCCAGCCTGACCAGCGTGCTGCGCAGCCACCTGCGCGCGCGCGACACGCTGGCGGTGATGGCCGCGATGCAGGCGCTGCAGCTGCTGCTGATGGGGCCGCTGATGCTGGGCTGGGGCCCGGTGCCGGCGCTCGGGCTGCCGGGCTTCGCGCTGGCGGTGCTGCTGTCGCGCGCGCTGGCCGTCGGGATGCTGCTGGCGATGTGGCGGGCGCGGCTGGGCCTGGTGCCGCAGGCGGCCGACTGGTGGCGCTGGCGGGCACCCGAGTTGCGCGCGGTGGCGCGCATCGGCCTGCCCGGCGCGGCCGAGAACGCGGCCTACCGGCTGGCCTTCCTGGTGAGCGTGGCGGTGGTGGGGCAGATGGGCGCGGCGGCGCTGGCCACCCACGCCTACGCGCAGCAGGTGATCATGGTGGTGCTGCTGTTCGGGCTGGCCACCGGGCTGTCGGTGGAGGTCATCGTCGGCCACCTGGTGGGCGCCGGGCGGCTGCACGAGGCGCACGCGCTCGTGAAGCGGGCGCTGGCGCGGGGGCTGGCGGTGAGCGTGGCCGTGGCCGCGGCGGCCGCGCTGCTGGGGCCCTGGGTGATGCCGCTGTTCACGCAAGACGCCGCCATCGCCGCCGCGGCCGTGACCTTGCTGTGGTGGACGGTGCTGCTCGAGCCCGGCCGCACCTTCAACCTCGTCGTCATCAACGCGCTGCGCGCCGCGGGCGACGCGCGCTACCCGGTGCAGGTGGGCGCCGTCAGCATGGCCGTGGTGTTGGCCGGCGGCAGCTGGCTGCTGGGCAGCGTGCTCGGCTGGGGCCTGGTGGGCGTGTGGATCGCCTACGCGGCCGACGAGTGGCTGCGCGGGCTGCTGATGTGGCGGCGCTGGGTGCGGCTGCAGTGGGTGCCGATGGCGCGGCAGAGCCGGCGGCGGCTGGCGCGCTGAGCGCAGCGCCCCGCGCCGGTTCAGCCCATGTGCCGCGCCAGGAAGCCCTCGACCCGCTTCCACCAGGCCACGTTGGTGGCCGGGTCCCACCAGCCGTGGCCCTCCTCGGCGTACTCCACGTACTCCGCGGCCGGGTTGTGGCCCTTGACGGCGTCGAACATGCGGCGCCCGTGCTCGATGGGCACGCGCTTGTCCAGGCGGCCGTGGCCGATGAGCAGCGGGTTGCGGATGCGCGCGGCCTGCTGCAGCGGCGAGGTGGCGCGCAGCTGCTCGGCGTCCTTCACGCGGTCGCCGATGAGCTTGGGCATGCCGTGGTCCTTCCACGCGCCCTCGAGGTCGCTCCAGTGCGCGGCGTACATCAGGTCGATGTCGCTCACGCCCACCCAGCACACGCCGCAGCGGAACAGCTCGGGCTCCTTCACCAGCCCCATCAACGTCGCGTAGCCGCCGTAGCTGGCGCCCATGATCGCCACGCGCTTCGGGTCGGCCACGCCCTGCGCGATGGCCCAGCGCGCGCCGTCGGTCAGGTCGTCCTGCATGGCCAGGCCCCACTGCTTGAAGCTGGCGCGGAAGTGGCGGCTGCCGAAGCCGGTGCTGCCGCGGAACTCGGGCTGCAGCACCGCGTAGCCGCGCGAGGCCAGGAACTGCACCTCGGCGTCCCAACCCCAGGTGGCTCCGCGCACGTACGGACCGCCGTGCACCAGCACCACCAGCGGCAGGTTCTTGCGCGGGCCGCCCGGCGGCAGCGTCAGGTAGGCCGGGATGGACAGGCCATCGCGCGCCGGGTAGCGCACGAAGTCCATCGGCGCCATCTGCGCCGGCTGCACGCGCGGCCGCTCCTGCCCCAGCAGCGTGAGCGTGCGCTCGCCGCGATGCCAGGCGAAGTAGCGCGCCGGGTGCACGTCGGAGTAGGCCTTGACGAGCGCGTGCGGCGCGCCGCCGCGGCGCGGCGGGGTCACCACGTTGACGGTGGCGCCCAGGCGCTGGTCGATCTCGGCCTGCAAGGCCTTCATCTCGGGGTCGAGCCAGACCGTCACCTCGGCGTCCGTGACGAAGCGGAAGCCCGCAAGCTGGTCGCCGCGCCAGACCAGGCTGTGCGGCTCGATGTCGAAGCCGTCCACGGCCACCAGCGGCGTGTCGGCCATGCGGTTGGCCACCGGGTCGTAGCGGAACAGCGCCTGCGTGTCGCGGCCGGGGCTGGCGCTGACGAGCAGCTGGCCGTCGGGCAGCACGGCCTCGAGGCCGGGCAGGTCGCCGGCGAATCGGTCGCCCTCGCGCAACTGCTTCCACTGGCCTTGCGGATCGCGCCAGTGCAGGGCCGCGCGGTCGTCGCGCAGCGTCAGCGCCGCGCGCAGCTCGCCGCGGCCGTCGAGCAGCCAGCCGTTGGTACGCGGCGGATGCTCGACCTGACGGTACCTGTCGCTCAGCGTGTCGATGAACTGCAGGTTTCCAAAGTCCCGCGCCTCCCAGTACGACACCGCCAGCCAGCTCGAGTCTTGCGCACCCGCCGCAGCCGGGTTCATGCCCCATCGGTGTTCGAGCGTGCGGTAGCGGCTGCCGTCGATGTTGACCGCCTGCAGGGCCGACGCGCCCAGACTCTTCTGGAGCGAGTTGCGGAAGTCATAGCCGCGGAACACCACGCGCTCGTCGTTGACCCACATGACCCAGCCGATGTCCAGGTCGGTCAGGCGCGCCACGGGCGTGAGCTTGCGCGTGGCCAGCTCCAGGATCACCAGCGCGTGGCGCTGCTGGGCCGAGCCCACCACGACCGCCACGTGCGTGCCCGACGGCGACAGCGTGGCGCCGATGAACGAAGGCGTCTCGAAGAACAGCTCGGCCGGCGGCGGCGCGGCGGCGCGCGCCTGCGCGCCAGCCAGGCCTGGCAGCGCCAGCGCGGCGGCCGTGGTCAGTGCGCCTCGGCGCGTGATCGATGTCATTGGCGTCCTCCTGCTTGCATGCCCTCGACCGGCCGGCCCCCGCCCGCCTACAGGGCCCGGCGGGCCGCGCAGTGCTGCGCGATGAACTGCCCGTGGCCCGGCATCACGTCCACGCACTTGGCGATGACGCCGCGGATGCCGTCGAGGAAGGCCTTGATCTCGTCTTCCGGGTAGATGTCCACGAGCGGGTTGTAGCCGTCGGGCCTGAGGCCCTGGCCGTGCAGCACCTGCAGCCAGCTCACCTCGGTGAACAGCTCGGTGTGCTCGCGGAAGATGCGGCCATGGCTCTTGTACAGGGCCATGCGCTTCTTCAGCGGCTCGGGCACGCTCATCTCGCGGCAGGCCGTCCAGAACGGCGAGTCGGTGCGCTCGTTGAGGTGGTAGTGCAGGATGATGAAGTCGCGGATGCGCGTGTACTCGAAGTCCATCTGCGCGTTGAACTCGTCGATGTCGGGCTGGCTGAAGCCGCGCGCCGGGAACATCGTCATCAGCTTGCCGATGGCGGTCTGGATGAGGTGGATGCTGGTGCTCTCCAGCGGCTCCATGAAGCCGCTGGCCAGGCCCACGGCCACGACGTTGCGGTTCCAGTTCTTCCTGCGCTTGCCGGTGGTGAACTTCAGCAGCCGCGGCTCGGCCAGCGCCTTGCCGTCGAGGTTGGCCAGCAGCGTGGCGGTGGCCTCGTCGTCGCTGACGTAGCGGCTGCAGTACACGTGGCCGTTGCCGGTGCGGTGCTGCAGCGGGATGCGCCACTGCCAGCCGGCGCGGTGCGCCGTGCTGCGGGTGTAGGGGGTGAGCTCGGGGGCGTTCTCGCAGGGCACGGCCACGGCGCGGTCGCAGGGCAGCCAGTGCGTCCAGTCGTCGTAGCCGGTGCCCAGCGCCTGCTCGATGAGCAGGCCGCGGAAGCCCGAGCAGTCGATGAACAGGTCGCCGGCCACGCGCGTGCCGTCCTTGAGCTGCACCGACTCGACGAAGCCGTCGGCGGCCCGCAGCTGCACGTGCTGGATCTGGCCCTCGATGCGCTGCACGCCGCGCGCCTCGGCGTACTTGCGCAGGTAGCGCGCGTACAGCCCGGCATCGAAGTGAAAGGCGTAGGTGATCTGCGACAGCGGCGACTTGGGCATGTCCAGCGCCGGCCGCATGAACTTGTTGGCACGGCTGGCCATGCGCGTGATGCTGAAGTGCTCCAGGTCGGGCGCCTTGCCCGCCAGCCACATCTTCAGCCAGTACTGGTGGAAGTCCACCGTCCACAGCTCCTGGCCGAAGACGCCGAAGCCGTGGATGTAGCGGTCGCCGAGCTGCCGCCAGTTCACGAACTCGATGCCCAGCTTGAAGCTGCCCATCGTCTCGCGGATGAACTCGTCCTCGTCGATCTCGAGGATCTTGTTGAACAGCTTGATCGGCGGGATCGTGGCCTCGCCGACCCCGACGGTGCCGATGTCGTCGCTCTCGATCAGCGTGATGCGGTACTGGCCCTGCAGCACCTTGGACATCATGGCCGCGGTCATCCAGCCGGCGGTGCCACCCCCGACGATGACCACGCCCTGGATCGGCGCCTGGCCGCCGGCGGATGTGGTTTCAGCTTGCATGAATCGGATCCCTTCGCTCGAGCGCGCCGTGATGCTGACATGCTGCACCACTCCGGGCCGGCCCTCACCGAAGCGGGATCGACCCGGAAAAAAGCCCCGCGCCGGGGTGGCCGTGCGGGGCTTGCGGGTGCGCGCCGGGTGCGGCGCGCCCGGAACGCGTCAGAGCTTGTAGTTCAGGCCCAGCGTGTAGGTCTTGCCGTACTTCACGCGCTCGACGACGTTGTCGGGCGTGTTGCTGTAGCGCTTGAACTCGGCATTGGTCATGTTGCGGATCTGGCCGTTGAAGGACAGGCCCTTGAGGAAGCCGCTCTGGATCTCGTAGGAGACCTGCAGGTCCTGGATGGTCTCGGGCGCCACGAAGGTGAGCTGGCGGTTGTCCTGGAAGTCCGACACCTCGCCCAGGAAGGCCGAGCGCTTGCGCTGCGCCCAGGCCACCTGGAAGCCCCACTTCTCGAAGTAGACGCGGGTGTTGGTGACGTTCTTCGACAGGCCCGGCAGCGGCACGGTCGTGGCCGCACCGATGTCCTGCGTGTTCAAGCCCGAGGTCGGGATGTTCACGGAGCTGTCGGTCGTGCTGTGGTTGAACTGCACGCCGAAGCCGTCGAGCGCCTTGACGAAGTGGCCGAAGGGCACCGACACCGTCAGCTCGGTGCCGCTGAGGCGGCCGCCGGTGCCGTTGGCGGGCTGCGTGTACAGGCCGATATTGCTCACGCCGGTGGGCAGCGCCACGCCGTAGCGCGAGAAGTCGATGGCCTGCGTCTGGCGGTACACGTAGGTGCGCAGGTCCTTGTAGAACGCCGCCACCGAGACGTAGCCCTTGTTGCCGCCGAAGTACTTCTCGAACGACAGGTCGGCCTGGGTGGCGCGGAACGGCTCCAGGAACGGGTTGCCGCCGCTGCCCTCCAGGCGCGGGCCACCCGTGGCCGACGCGTTGATGCCGAAGGTCGAGCTGGCGCGCAGGTCGGCCATGCTCGCCCGCGACATCACCTTGGCCACGCCCAGGCGCAGCACGCTGTCGGCCGGCAGGTCCAGGTTCAGGGTGAAGCTGGGCAGGACGTCGTTGTAGGTGTGGTTGACGTCGATGCGCGTCGACGGGCAGGTGGCCGGCGTGTTGCCCGTGCAGGTGGCCGGGTTGACGACGAAGCCGGAGCCGGTCTGGTCGGTCTGCACCAGTTGCACGCCGACGTTGCCCCGCAGGCCGCGCCCGAACAGCTCGGTGTCGATGCCGCCCTGCGCGTAGAAGGTGTTGACCTTCTCGTCGACCGCCCAGTCCTTGTTCAGGATGTCGCGGTCCACCTTCGGCGGCAGTTCGTAGATCGTGCCCAGCGAGCCCTGCGGATCCCAGGTGATGATCGGCAGGCCGGTGGTGCCGGCCGTGCCCCGGCCGGGGTTCGGCACGTTGACGGCGGCGTAGGGGTCGAGCACGGTGCCGCTGGCAGTCACGCTGCCCTTGATGACCAGGCGACCCTCGGCGGCGGTTCGCGTCTTGGTGCGCTCGCTGATGTTGGCGCCGAAGTCGATGTCGGAGATCGGGCCGAAGGACAGCGGCCGCTGGGCCGACAGGCGCACCGCCTTGATCTCGTCGATGACGGTGGGCAGCGCCACGTAGCCCGCCTGCGGCGAGCTCTCGCCACCCGACCAGCCCATCGGGTCGGTCAGCTTCATCACGTTGGGGTCGGCGTAGTTCAGGCTGGTGCTGTAGCGCACCTGGTCGAAGTTGCCGCCGTTGAAGCCCGTCCAGCTGATGGTGCTGGCGCGGTGCGCCGCCGCGTAGGCCGGCAGGTTGCCGTTGCCCACCAGGCCGGCCGTCGTCTCGTAGCGGGTGCCCTTGCGGTTGACCTTGCTCTGCGACAGGTCGAGCACACCCGTCCAGTCACCGAGCTTGAGGCGGTTGTTCCAGCCGAAGGCGGTGAGATCGTCCTCGACGCGCTCGTCGTGGTTGCGCACCACGCCCTTGTAGTTGTCCAGCGTGCCGCTGGTCATGTTGCCGCCGGAGACGGTCACGTTGTAGTAGCGGCCGTTGGGGTCGTAGCCGCCGGCACTGTTGCCGCCGACCGCGCCTTCCAGGCCCTTCTTGCTGATCTTGAAGTCGCCCTCGGAGAAGAAGTAATCCAGCGTCGACTCGAAGTTCTTGTTCGGCTTGAACTGCACCACGCCCATGATGCCGGAGCGCTCGAAGGTCGTGCGCTCGGTGTCGGAGGTGAAGCCGCCGGGGGCCTTGCCGGTGACCAGGCTGCCCGTGCAGGTGCCGCCGCTGTCGTAGGTGCTCGTGCAGCCGGTCACGTCGGGCGCCCAACCGCCCCAGGCGTTGAACTTCTGCTGCTCGGCGCCCTTGTCCTTGAGCTGCGTGAAGCCCAGCGCGATGCCGAGCTTGCGGTCGGCGAACTGGTCGATGTACGAGAGCGTGATGCGCTCGCCGTCGCCTTCGCCGGCGCCGGAATCGATGCCGGTCTTCTCCTTGCGGTACGAACCCTGGATCACGCGCTTGCCGAAGTCCAGCGGACGCACGGTCTTCAGGTCGATCGTCGCAGCCAGGCCCTGGTTCACGAGGCTGGCCTTCGGCGTCTTGTAGATGTCCACGCCGCTGAGCAGCTCGGCCGGGAACTGGTCGAACTCGACGCCGCGGCTGTCGCCGGTGGAGGCCTGCTCGCGGCCGTTCAGCGTGGCGGCGTTGAAGTCGGGGCTCAGGCCGCGCACGCTGACGTTCTGCGAGCGGCCCGTGCTGCGGTTGCGCTGCGTGGCCAGGCCCGGCAGGCGCGAGATCGCGTCGGCCACGGTGTTGTCGGGCAGCTTGCCCACGTCCTCGGCGCTGATGGCCTCGACGACACCGTCGTTGTTCTTCTTGACCGTGATCGCGCTCTCGATGCCGCGGCGGATGCCGGTGACGGTGACCACCGTCGTCGTGCCGGACGCCGCCGGCGCGGCCTGCTGGGCATGGACCACGCCGCCGGTGGCCAGCATGGTGGCCACGGCAGCGGCCACGGGGGTGGCTCGCAGCAACACGGAGCCCGAGCGCGCGGGCGGGAACTTCTTCATGGGTGTCTCCTGAGACTCTGGGAGGGGCTTCGGGGGCCGACGGCTGACGCCCGGTTGGCTGCAGTCCGCTGCCGCGGGAACGTGACAGGGTTTGGGACTTGAACTTTGTATCAAAACTAGATCGCCTGTACCCCTGCGGAAACCCTAGATCGGTGCGTGTGGTTCGGCGTTACGGTGCCCCATCCTTGGGTTACACCCGCAACGACGCGGCTTTCAGGCCGCCCAGGTTGCACCGAGATGGGGACTGTCCAAGCCATGTCCTGGCAATTTGTAGCCAAACTACATATTCGATCGAAGGGGCCCCGCCTGACTGCGGGTGCCCTTGCGGCGGCGCATGTCGCACTTTGGCGACAGCGCCTGGGCCGCCGCGGGGCTGCGCTGGCCGCTGGTGCCGGCCTGTGGGCCGCCCTGGCGGCGACCCCGGCCGGGGCGCAGCTGCGCCTGCACGTGCCCTCGCCCGACTGGCGCGACCAGATCCTGTACTTCGTGATGACCGACCGCTTCGCCGACGGCGACCCGGCCAACAACGACCAGGGCGCGGGCGAGCACCGCCCCGGCGACCGCACGCGCTACCAGGGTGGCGACTTCCAGGGCCTGATCCAGCGGCTTGACTACATCCGCGGCCTGGGTGCGACGGCGCTGTGGATCACGCCGCCGGTGGCCAACCAGTGGCTGGCGCCCGACGGCGTGTACAGCGGCTACCACGGCTACTGGGCGCAGCACTTCAAGCAGGTCGACCCGCACCTGGGCACGCTGGCCGACTACCAGCGCCTGAGCGACGCGCTGCACCGCCGGGGCCTGTACCTGGTGCAGGACATCGTCGTCAACCACACCGGCAACTTCTTCGGCTACGGCACGCGCTGGCGCGCCGACGACCCCGGGCGCGCCTGGCGCGGCTGGGAGGGGTACGACCGCACGGCGCCTGTGCCGCGCCCCAGCCAGAGCCCGTTCGACCGCAACGACCCGCGCGACCCCGCGCAGCGCGCCCAGGGCATCTACCACTGGACGCCCGACGTCGCCGACTACACCAACCCCGTGCAGGAAGAGACCTTCCAGATGGCGGGCCTGGACGATCTGGCCACCGGCAACCCCGCGGTGCGCCGCGCGCTGCGCGACAGCTACGGCTTCTGGGTGCGCGAGGTGGGCGTGGACGCCTTCCGCGTCGACACCGCGTTCTACGTGCCGCCGGCGTTCTTCCGCGACTTCCTGCGCTCGGGCGACCCCGCCGCGCCCGGCATCGAGCGCGTGGCGCGCGCCACCGGCCGCCAGGGCTTCTTCACCTTCGGCGAGGGCTTCGGCATCGACAAGCCCTTCCGCGACGAGCAGGCGCGCAAGATCGACCGCTGGCTGCGCGACCGCGAAGGCCCGCTGATGCCGGGCATGCTGAACTTCCCGCTGTACGGGGCCTTCGGCGACGCCTTCGCGCGCGGCCGGCCCCCGGCGGAGCTGGCCCACCGCATCCGGCAGACGATGGCGCTGCACGCGCGGCCGCACCTGATGCCCACCTTCGTGGACAACCACGATGTCGACCGCTTCCTGAAGGGCGGCACGGTGCCGGGGCTGCGCCAGGCGCTGCTGGCGATGATGACGCTGCCCGGCGTGCCGGTGCTGTACTACGGCACCGAGCAGGGCTTCACCGAGCCGCGCGCCAGCATGTTCGCGGCCGGCTGGGGCTCGGGCGGGCGCGACCGCTACGACACCGAGGCCCCGCTGTACCGCGACATCGCCGCCATGGCCGCGCTGCGCCGCGGCGACCGCGTGTTCACGCGCGGCACGCCGCGGGTGCTGCACGCCGAGGGCGCGGCGCCCGGGGCCATCGCCTGGGCCATGGAGCACGCCGAGGGCGGCGTGCGCCGCCGCGCGCTGGTGGCGCTGAATACCGCCGAGCACGCCGCGCTGCTGCCGGCCGTGGCCACGGGCTGGCCCGCCGGCACGGTGCTCGAGGGGCTGTACGGGCTGGACGGCCTGCCGGCGCGCGCCGTGGTGGGTGCCGGCGGCCGGCTGACCCTGCCGCTGGCCGCGCGCAGCGGGCAGGTGTGGCGCGTGGCCGCGGCGGCGGGCCCTGCACCGGCCTCGCCGGCCGCGGCGGCCGTGGCCGCGCCGCGCCTTCAGCCCCTGCCCGACGCGCGCGTGCGCGGCGACTTCACCGTGCACGGCCAGCTGCCGCCGGGCCCGGCGCGCGACTGGCGGCTGGTGGTCGACGGCCAGCTCGCGGGCGCCCCGCCGCTGCAGCCCGACGCGAACGGCCGCTTCAGCGCCCGCGTCGACACCTCGGCCATGGTGGACCCGGCGGCCGAGCACCAGCTCAGCGTGTGGGCCGAGGGCGCGCCGGCGGCGGTGCCGCTGCGCTTCCGGGTCGATCGCGCGTGGACGCTCGCCGCGCAGGCCGACGACCCCGCGGGCGACGACCGCGGCGCCCTCGGCCCGCACGCCGGCCGCTACCTCTACCCCACCGACCCGAGCTGGGGCGACAACCGCCAGATGGACCTGCGCGCCGTGGCCGTGCACACCGCCGGTGGCGCGCTGCGCATCGACATCGGCCTGCACCGCCTGACGACGCTGTGGAACCCGGCCAACGGCTTCGACCACGTGCACCTGACGGTGTTCATCGAGCTGCCGGGCGAAGGCCCCGGCGCCACCGTGATGCCGCTGCAGGACGGCGCACTCCAGGACTTTCCAGAGCTGCAGGGCATGACCTGGCACCGCCGCCTGCGCGTGGGCGGCTGGAGCAACGCGCTGTTCTCCCACGAGGGCGCCGACGCCACGCGCGAGGGCACGCCGGTGGCGCCGGGCGCGGCGCTGCGCGTGGACGCAGCGCGCCACACGCTGAGCCTGACGCTGCCGGCGGCGGCGCTGGGGCGCAAGGCCTCGCTGGCCGGCGCGCGCGTGTGGGTCGCGACCTGGGACTACGACGCCGGCTACCGCGCGCTGGCCCCCGAGCCCGGCGCCTTCGCCATGGGGGGCGCACCGGCAGGCTCGCCCAAGGTCATGGACGCCTCGGCCGTGCTGCGGCTGCGCTGACGGGGCCGCAGGCCGCGCTCCCGCCCCTCGAACTGGCATAGATTCCGCTGCTGGCCGACCGACGGCGCAGCCGACAGACGGAGCACCCCATGTTGCCGAACCCCACCCGCCCGGGCCGGACCCTGCCGCCGGCGCTGCTGCCGGCCGGCGGCGCCGCCGAGGCAGGCGGCTTGGCCGGGTAGCTGCGCGTGGACGCCGGCGCCCCCACGCTGGCCCTGCAGGCGGCGCCCGCGGTGGCATTCGGCGGCCGCAGCTGGCCGCTGGCCCCGCCCGACGCGCTGCTGCTGGCCTGGTTGGCGCTGGAAGGCCCCACCGCGCGCGAACGGCTGGCGGCGCTGCTGTGGCCGCACAGCGACGCCGAGGCCTCGCGCAACGCGCTGCGCCAGCGGCTGTTCCGTCTGCGCCGGCAGCTCGGCGCCGACCTGGTCGAGGGCAGCACGGTGCTGGCGCTGGCCCCGGGCGTGCGGCACGACCTGGCCGCGAGCACGCCGCTGCTGGGCTCGCTCGGCGCCGCGGAGCAGCCCGAGCTCGACGCCTGGCTTTCCCGCCACCGCGCCGGCCGCGAGGCCGCGGCGCGGCAGGCGCTGGCCGAGCGCATCCAGGCGCTGGAGGACCGCGGCGACGCCGCCGCCGCGCTGCCGCTGGCGCAGGAGCTGCTGGCGGCCGAGCCGCTGTCGGAAGACGCCCACCGCCTCGTCATGCGGCTGCACTACCTGCGCGGCGAACGCGCCGCCGCCATGCTGGCCTTCGACCGCTGCGAGCAGCTGCTCAAGCACGAGGTCGGCACCGCGCCCTCGCCCGAGACGCTGGCGCTGCTGGCCACCATCGAGCGCTCGGCGCCGGTGGCCGGCGCGGCGCCGCAGCAGCAGCCCGTGCCGGCGGCGCTGCTGCGCCCGCCGCGGATGGTGGGCCGCGAGGCCGAGCGCCTGCAGCTGCAGCAGGCGCTGCTGCGCGGCCCGGTGGCGGTGCTGGTGGGCGAGGCCGGCATGGGCAAGTCGCGCCTGCTGCAGGCCCTGGCGGCGGCCGACGCCGGCCGGCTGCACGTCAGCGGCCGTCCCGGCGACGCGCTGGTGCCCTACGCCACGCTCGCGCGCGTGCTGCGGGCGGTGATCGGCCGCGATCCCGCCGCCGCCGGCCACCCCGGTGCCGCCGCGCTCGCACCGCTGCTGCCCGAGCTGGCCGAGCCCGGCGCGGCCGGCAGCACGCCACGCGCACCGCTGGCGCAGACACCGTTGCTGCGGCCGGTGCAGGCGCTGCTGCGCCGCGCCTTCGACGGCAGCGCCGGCACGCGCCTGGAGGCCCTGCTGCTGGACGATCTGCACTTCGCCGACACCGCCACGCTGGAGCTGCTGCAGGCCCTGCTGGCCGCCCCGCGCGAAGGCGCGGCAGACGGCTCTGGAGCGGACCCTGACGCCGGCCCCGGCGACGAGGCCGCGGCCCCGCGCTGCGTGCTCGGGCTTCGCCCGCCCGCGCCCGGCACGCCGGCCGCGCTGCTGCTGGAGGCCCTGGGCACGGCCGGCCCGCTGGTGCGAGTGACGCTGCAGCCGCTGTCGGTGGCCGCGCTGGCCGAGCTGGTGGACGCGCTGGCGCTGCCGGGCCTGGCCGGTGCCGACATCGCGCCGCGCCTGCACGCGCGCACCGGGGGCAACCCGCTGTTCGCGCTGGAGACGCTCAAGCTGCTGTGGGCCGAGGACGGCGGCACCTCCGGGCTGCTGGCCGAGTCCGACGCGCTGCCGCGGCCGCAGTCGCTGGCGCAGCTGATCGGGCAGCAGCTGGCGCGGCTGTCGCCCGCGGCCCTGCAGCTGGCGCGGGTGGCGGCGGTGGCCGGCGTCGACTTCTCGCTCGAGCTGGCCGAGGCGCTGCTGGCCCGCAGTGCGCTGGACCTGGCCGACCCTTGGGCCGAGCTCGAGGCGCAGCAGGTCCTGCGCAACACGGCCTTCTCGCACGACCTGGTGCACGACGCCGTGCTGCAGGGGCTGCCCGAGGTCATCGCGCGGCACCTGCACGGCCGCACCGCGGCCTGGCTGGAGGCCCTGCCCGCGGGCCCGCGCGGCCCCGACCCCGCGCGCGTGGCCGCCCACTGGGAGGCCGCCGGCCAGCACGCGCGCGCCCTGCCGGCCCTGCGCGCTGCCGCCGAGCGCGCACAGCGCGCGCAGCGCCAGGGCGAGCGCATCGCGCTGCTGCTGCACGCCGCCGACATCGCCGAGCAGGAGCAGCGCCCGGACGAGGCCTTCGACCTGGTGCACGCCGCCCTCGAGGGCCACATGAACATGTTGCGACAGCAGCAGGGCCTGCCGCTGCTGGAGCGCCATGAGGCGCTGGCCCACACGCCCTGGCAGCGCGCGCGCGTGGCCGCCAACCGCGCCTGGTACGCCACCGTGCTGGGCCACGGCGAGCAGGCCGTGGCCGAGGGCCGCGCCGCGCTGGCCCTGGCGCAGCCGCTGGGCGACGCCGGGCTCACCGCCTCGGTGCGGCAGCGGCTGGGCACGGCCCTGGGCATGGCCGGGCAGTTCGACGAGGCCCTGGCCCACCTGAACGCCGCCGCGCCCTGGATGCGCGAGCAGGCCACCGAGCCCGACGCCGTGGAGTTCGAGGGCAACCGGGCCGTGGTGCTCGACAACCTGGGCCGCCACGCCGAGGCGCGCGAGCACCACGCCCGCGCCATCGCGGCGTCGGCCCTGCACGCCGAGCCGCCGCAACGCGCCACGCTGCTGGCCAACGACGCACTGAGCCGGCTCGATGCCGGCGACGCCGCCGGCGCGCTGGAGCAGGCGCAGCTGGCGCAGCGCATCGTGCAGACCTTCGAGAGCACCGCCGGCACCGACGGCTTCATCGCCGTGCTGCTGGCGCAGGCCGAGCGCGGCCTGGGCCGGCTGGCGGCGGCGCTGGCCTGGTGCGACCGCGCCGAGGCCATCCTGGCCGAGCGCAACCCCTCGCGCGTGCCGGTGGCGCGCATGCACCGCGCCCACGTGTGGCTGGACCTGGCGCAGCACGCCCGCGCGCAGCAGATCCTGGCCGGCGAGGGCCTGGCCACGGCGCGGCGGCTGCCGCCGCGCTACGGCGTGCGCTGGCGGATGCTGCTGGCGCGGCTGGCCCGCCGCCTGGGAGCCGGCGCCGAGGCCGAGGCGCTGCTGGCCGAGGCGGCCGCCGCCGTGCCCGCCCAGGGCTGGCCCGAGCTCGGCCTGCTCGTGCGCACCGAGCAGGCCCTGGACCGCCGCGACGCCGACGCCGAGCTGCAGGCCATCGCCGCCGACGCCGCCGCAGCCGGCCTGCGCGGCGCCGAGCTGGCGGCCCGGCTGCACCTGGCCTGGCGGGCGTCGGACGTTGGCATGGCTGTCGAATCCGCGGAGCAGGCGCTTGCTTTGCTGCCCCAGGCCGAGGCGCTGCACACCGACCGCGCCTGGCGCTGGCTGGCCCCGGCGCGCGCGCTGGCCCGTGGCGGCCGCGCGGCCGAGGCCGAGGTGCTGGCCGAGGCCGGCCGCGAGTGGCTGCGCCGCACGGTTGCCACCCAGGTGCCGCCCACCTGCGCCGACAGCTTCCTGCACCAGCACCCCCTGCACCGCCTGCTGCAGGCCGAGCGGCCCGGCCGGGCGTGACGCCGGCCCGGCCGCGCCGGCCAGTGGCCATAACGCTCGCGTAACGGCCCGCTCCCTACAACCTCGCCATGGCAGCCGCGTGCTGCCGTCACGAGAGCCTGCCAGGGAGCCCCGCATGATCGCCAGCGCCACCGCCCACCCCATCCACCTGCCCCACGCGCCGCTGCTGGGCCTGCGTCCCGGCGCGACGCCACCGTTGTCGGCGGCGCCGACGCCCGGCCCGGCCGGCCGCGCCGGCATCGACTTCTTCCGCGCCGACTTCCACGACGCCCGCTGGATCGAGCTCGACGACACCGCCGACGCCGCCGAGTTGACCCGCGAGGCCGCGGCGGCCGACGCCGCGCTGCTGCGCTGCGTGGCCTGCGTCGCCTTCGCCACGATGGTGCTGGCGGTGGTCAGCAGCCTGCCGCTGGCCTGAGGCGTCAGCGGGCTGCGGCCTCGCCGAGCAGGTCCAGGTAGGCGCCCGGCACGCGCGGCGCCACGGCCAGGCCCAGCGCCTGCATCAGCGACTCGGCCTCGGCCACTCCGTCGGCATCGGGCTCGCCGTCGCGCAGCACCACTTCGAGTTCCACGAAGTCGCCCAGGCCCTCGACGGCGTCGAGGTGCACGCGGATGCGGCCCACCATCACCACGCTGCGCCGCTTGCGCACGCGGCCCTGCAGGCCCAGCGCGCGGCCCAGCGCCTCGCGGCAGGCGTCGCCGTCGGCCAGCGGCACGCGCACGTAGTCGCTGGCCTTGGCGCCGGCGTCGTCGGCGCGCTGGTAGTGGATGAGCTCGGCGCTGCCGTCGCCGAACTGCCGCAGCTTCAGCCGGCCGCGGCCGGCGGGCAGCACGAAGAAGCTGTCGTCCTGCTCGAGGCGCTGCTCGGGCGCGGTGGCCAGGGCCAGCGCGCGCTGGCGCAGGGCGGCAGCATCGGCCACGCGGGCCTTGATCTCGATGTTGCGCGGCATGGCTCCGCGGGTCCTCAATCGGTGGCGGCCAGGCGGCGGCGCAGCGCGTCCTCGAACACCTCGGGCGGCTGGCCGCCCTGGATGAGGAAGCGGCGGTCCAGCACCACCGAGGGCACGCTGCGGATGCCCGCCTGCTGCCACTCGGCCTCGGCCTCGCGCACCTCGGGCGCGAAGCAGTCGCGGTCGTCGATGACGGCGGCGGCCTCGGAGGCGTCCAGGCCCGCGACCGCGGCGGCCTCGAGCAGCATCTCGCGCGCGGCGGGGTTGCGGCCCTCGCCGTGGTAGGCCTTCAGCAGCGCGCGCTTCAGGGCCCGCTGCGGCGCCGGCCCCTGCAGGCCGGCCCAGTGCAGCAGCCGGTGGGCGTCGAAGGTGTTCCACACGTGCGCGCGCTCGCCGAACGTGAAGCCCAGGGCCGCGCCGCGCGCGCGGATGTTCTCGCGGTTGGCCGCCAGCTGCGCATCGCCCATGCCGTACTTGGCCTTCAGGTACTGCGCCGCGTCGGCGCCCTCGGGCGGCATCTGCGGGTTCAGCTCGAAGGGCTGGAAGTGCAGCTCGATGCCCTCGGCCTCGGGGCCCAGGGCCGCTAGCGCCTGCTCCAGGCTGGCCAGGCCGATGGCGCACCAGGGGCAGGCCACGTCGGAGATGAAGTCGATGCGCATGGGTGGGGGTCCGGTGGGGGGGGGGTCAGGGGGGTCAGGCGGGCCTGGCGGCTTGCGCGCGCAGGAAATCGGCCACGCGGGTGAGCGGCACGCCCAGGCTCGCGGCCGCGTCGGGGCTTTCGGGGGGCCGCGGCTGCGCCGCGAACCCGTTCAGCGCCATGAAGTTGGCGGCGGCCTCCGAGAACGGCCGCATCAGCAGGCGCTGCAGCGCGAACACCGCCGCCGGCGTGCCCACCACCTGCACCGGGCGCTTCAGCACCGCGGCCATCTGGTCGGCCACCTCGTGCCAGCTGGGCGCCTCGGGGCCGCCGACGGACAGCGTGGCGTTCAGCGCCGCCGGGTGGCGCGTGGCCGCGATGCAGCAGCGCGCCACGTCGTCCACGGCGATGAAGGCGTGGCGCCGATCGCCGCCACCGGGCACGATCAGCAGGCCGCGGCTCTCGGCCAGCCCGCCCACCACGCCCATGAAGCGCTGCAGGAAGGGCCAGGGCCGCGCCGTCAGCGGCGCCGCGTCGCCGCGCGTGGCCAGCGCCAGGCCGGCGAGCGCGAACCAGGTGTCCATGAACGGCGCGAAGCGCAGCACCGCGTGCGGCAGGCCCGACCCGGCCAGCCGCTGCTCGGTGCGACGCTTGTGCGCGAACAGCGGGACCTTCGCGTCGAAGGGCGTGGCCGGCACCGACACCAGCACGAAGCGCTCGACGCGGTGCTTCACGCAGGCGGCGATCAGCGCGGCGAGGCCGGCGTCGTCCACCGTGGCGAAGCGGCTGCCGGCCAGCGGCGCCAGGGCGCTGGCGCTGGCGATCACGGTGCCGGCGCCCTGCACGGCGGCGTCCAGGCTGGCGGGCTCAGCCAGGTCGGCATGCACGATGTCCACGCGCGGCAGCCGCAGGTGCTGCTGCCGCGACGAGGCCCGCGCCAGCGCGCGCGTCGGCTGCCGCGCCGCCGACAGCTGCTGCACGATGCGCGTGCCCAGCTGGCCGCTGGCGCCCACCACCAGCACCGGGCGGTGCGCCGACGGCGGAGGCGGCGGGCTTCGGGTCTTCATGGCCGCGGCCGGGCTTCAGCGGCTGCGCGCCAGGCGCGGGTCCAGCAGGTCGCGCAGGCCGTCGCCCATGAGGTTGAGCCCCAGCACGCTGAGCATGATGGCCGCGCCCGGCCACACCGCCAGCATCGGTGCCTGGAACATCTGCGTCTGCGCCTCGGCCAGCATGCGGCCCCAGCTGGGCTGCGGCGGCTGCGTGCCCAGGCCCAGGAAGCTGAGCGCCGCCTCGGCCAGGATGGCGGTGGCGAAGCTGATCGTGGCCTGCACGATGAGCACGCCGGCGATGTTGGGCAGCACGTGGTCGCGCGTGATGGCCAGCGGCCCCAGGCCGGCGGCGCGCGCGGCCGTCACGTACTCGCGCGCCCAGACGGACTGCGCGCTGCCGCGCGCGATGCGCGCGAACACCGGCACGTTGAAGATGCCGATGGCCACGATGCTCATCAGCAGGCCGGGCCCGTAGATGGCCGTGAGCATGATGGCCGTCAGCAGCGCCGGGAAGGCGAAGGTGAAGTCGCTGGCGCGCATGACCAGCTCGTCGAAGCCGTTGCGGCCGGCGGCCTGCGCCGCCGCCGCGGCGCAGCCCAGCGCCACGCCCAGCACCAGGCCGATGCCCACCGCCACCACGCCCACGACGATGCTGTTCTGCGCCCCCACCATCAGCTGGCTGGCGATGTCGCGGCCCAGGCTGTCGGTGCCCAGCCAGTGCGTGGCCGAGGGCGGCGCCAGCTTGTTGGGGATGTCGATCTCGGCCACCGGGTGGGGCGTCCACAGCAGCGACAGCAGCGCCACCAGCAGCAGCGCGCCGCTGAGCACGGCACCGACGGCAAAGCTCTTGTGGCGCCCCGCGCGGGCCCAGAAGCCGCGGGGCGGCGGGGTGGCGTCGATCACGGCCGATGGCATGGCTGCGAGTGTAGGCAGCGCAACCGGCCGCGCCGGGGCTCAGCGCGCCAGCAGCCCCGTGGCCTGCAGCGTGCCCAGCAGCCCGCGCGCGAAGGCCTCGTAGCCGGCGGCGTTGCCGTGGATGGCGTCGCTCTTCAGGCGCTCGTCGGCGAGCACGGTGCTCCAGCCCTGGGGGTGCAGCGGCACGCCGGCCTCGCCGGCGACGTCGGCGTACAGCGGGTGGTCGTCGAGCGAGCCGGTAAGGTGCGCGGCCAGCGTGGGCCGCGGCACGGCCACCAGCAGCGCCTGCGCGCCGGCCTCGCGCACGGCGGCCAGGGTGCGCCGCAGGTTGTCGCGCAGCGCGCCCTCGTCGCCACGGCGCAGCAGGTCGTTGCCGCCGATGGAGACGATCACCAGCGCCGGCCGGTGCTCGGCCAGCAGCGCGGGCAGCCGCTGCAGCGCCTGCGCCGAGGTGTGGCCCGGCACGCCGGCGTTGACGACCGCCCAGCCGGTGAGGCCCGCCAGCACCGCGGGGTACGCGGCCTCGGGCGGCGCGCCGGTGCCGTAGGTGATGGAGTCGCCCAGGGCGAGCACGGTGGCACCGGGCGGGACGGGCGTGCCGCGCGCGGTGGGCGACTTCCGGCCGCAGGCGGCCAGCAGCGCCAGCGGGGCCACGGCCAGCAGGACACGCCGCTTCACAGCAGTTCGGATCAGGTCGCTCATGGTGCCGGGTGCATGATCATCCCGTCCGCCCAGGCTATCAGGCCAAGCCGTGCCGCCGATTGAACCCCGCGCGTGCAGCATGGGGTGGTGGCGCCAGCGCCCTTGAGGCCGGGTCGGTCGGCAGGGTCGAGCCAGGATCGGCTCGTGCTTGCCACCACGTCACTCGACTCGGACAGGGGCGCCAGGGTACGCGGTGCAAAGCGGGCTCACTACTACTCAAGGTAGTATTCTCCATCACGCGTCGGTAGTGGAGAGCCTGACCTTGGCAACACTGACGCTTGAGCAGCCGACCATGACCATCAGCGACGACGAACGCACCTTCTTTGCCGGCCTCGGTGAGCGCGTGGCGCTGCTGCGCAAGGCGCGAGGCATCACGCAGGTCCAGTTGGCCGAGGCGCTGGGGGTGTCGCAGCAGACGGTGCAAGCCTACGAAGTCGGCCGCCGGCGCATCCCGGTGTCCGCGCTGCGGCTGCTGGCCAAGACGCTTTCTGTGTCGCTCGATGAGTTGATGGCCGAGGGCGAGCACGCGCCGCGCAGGCGCGGACCGGTGCCGCAGGTGCAGCGGCAGCTGGAGCGCATCAGCGCGCTTCCGAAGCCCAAGCAGCGGGCGGTGATGGATGTGATCGAGGCCTTGCTCGCACAGCAGGGGCGCTGAACTCAGCAGCCAGGAAGGGAAGCCGGATGAACGCGGTGGTCTTCGAGCATGTGCCGGTGGCCGAGCTGCCGGAGAAGTGGCGCGCCAGACTCAGCCAAGCCGGCAGCGCCACAGTGACGGTGCGCATTGAGGAAGAGCCGCAAGCGACGCAAGCTCAGGCCGAGGACTTTGCCAACGATCCGCTGTTCGGGATGTGGCGTGACCGCGAGGACATGGCCGACGTGGCCGGCTATGTGCGCAAGCTGCGCGCCTCGCGGTTCAACGACGACGGCTCGCGGCGCGACAGTTGATGTCCACGCTGATCGACTTCGACGTGCTGGTGTGGCCCACACGCGGGCATGTCGGTGCGGCCCACCCGAGTTCGACACCAACTGCCGTAAGTACTTGATCCGTATAGGTCAGCCCTTCGGAATTGCCACTACAGGAGCGTCAGCTGGGTCTCGATGGTGGGTTTCTTGATGCGCAGTGCGGCCAGTGCCTGTGCCTGGCGGGG
>CAIKLM010000059.1 GCA_903828235.1 uncultured beta proteobacterium
CGTCGGCGCCGCGGCCCGCGCGCGGACGGCGGCGCGGGCGGTGCCGGCGGCGCGCCCGACGCGGCCGGATGAGCCACGAGCGGGTGTTCGTCGGTCTCGGCGCCAACCTGGGCGACGCCGCGGCCACGGTGAACGCTGCGCTAGAGGCCCTGGATGCACTGCCCGGCACGCGGGTGCTGGCGCGCTCGTCGCTGTACCGCACGGCCCCGGTCGAGGCGCAGGGGCCTGACTTCGTCAACGCGGTCGCGGAGTTGCGCACCGCGCTCGATCCCGAGGCCCTGCTGCGGTCGCTGCAGGCCGTCGAGGCGCAGCACCACCGGCAGCGCCCCTACCCGAACGCGCCGCGCACGCTGGACCTGGACCTGCTGCTGTTCGGCGAGCGGGCGATCGCTACGCCGGCGCTGACCGTGCCGCACCCGCGCCTGCACCGTCGCGCCTTCGTGCTGGAGCCGCTGCTCGAGCTCGATCCGGCGCTTGGCCACCCGGCGCTCGGCCCGCTGGCCGCCTGGCGCTCGGGCACCGCAGACCAGCCGATCGAGCGGCTGGGCTAGAAGCTTTGGCGGAAGGTCCGCCGCCGGCCCCTCAGGCCCACAGCGCGGCGGCCGGGGCCAGCGCCCCCAGTTGCGACTCGAAGAACCGCTGCCCGCCGTAGGCGATGGTGCCCGTGAGGATGCCGCCGCCCAGCAGCAGCGCCAGGATGGCGCCCAGGACGGGGCCCCAGCCGGTGGCCACGCCACCTTGGCCGGGGTTGTGGCGGGCGTCCCAGCGCTCGTCGGGCGTCAGCGCCCAGACGATGGCCGTGAGCATGGCCACCGAGATGCTCAGGCCCAGCAGGGGCAGCAGCACCCACGACAGGTGGTCGTCCTGGCCCAGCGTCAGGTGGCGGTGCAAGCCGATGGCGCCCAGCGCCGTGGGCACCGGGTGCAGCCAGCCCCAGGCGTCGCCGAAGCCGTGCACGTACAGGCGGTGAAGGCCCAGCGTGCCGAGGAGCACGGCCAGCCAGACGGCCAGCGTCTTGCTGCGGTAGGGCGAGGCGGCGGATTCGGGCGCGGCGGCGGTCGGCATGGGCGGGAAGCGGGCAGGCTGCCGGCGGCAGGGACCGGCGCGGCACGCAGTCTATAATGCGCGGTTTCCGACGCTGGCCCCGGCACCACGAGCCGAAGGGCGTATCTACGGCGTCGGCCACCGCTGATGGCCTGCCCGGCCGTGTCCACGGGCCCCGGCCGTCGTCATTCGAAGATTCGAGGTTACCGATGGTCGTGATCCGACTGGCCCGTGGCGGCGCCAAGAAGCGCCCGTTCTACAACATCGTCGTCGCCGACGCGCGCGAGCGCCGCGACGGCCGCTTCATCGAGCGCGTGGGTTTCTACAACCCCATGGCCGCCGGTGGCGAGCAGCCGCTGCGCGTGGCGATGGACCGCGTGACGCACTGGAAGGGTGTCGGCGCGCAGCTGTCGCCCACGGTCGCGCGCCTGGTCGCGCAGGCCGCCAAGGCCGCCTGACCGGCCGCCTTTCGCCGGCCGTGCACGCCGCCCTGGGCCCTGCCGAGGCGCTGCCGGCCGACGCGGTCGAGGTCGGCCGCGTGCTCGGGGCCTGGGGCGTCAAGGGCGGCATCAGGGTGCTGCCCTTCGCCGCTGACGCGCAGGCCCTGTTCTCCACCAAGCGCTGGTACCTGACGCCCGCCGAGCCGGCACGCCCCGGTGGCCTGGCGCACCCGGTGCTGCTGCGCATCGTGCAGGCACGCGAGCAGGGCGACGGCATCGTCGCCACCGTGCAAGACCTCGACGACCGCGACCTGGCCGAGAGCCTGAAGGGCGCGCGCGTCTTTGTGCCGCGCACCAGCTTCCCCACGCCCGACGAGGGCGAGTTCTACTGGGTCGACCTCATCGGCCTGGCGGTGGTGAACCGCGAGCAGCAGGAGCTGGGCGCGGTAGTCGGCCTGATCGAGACCGGCCCCCACTGCGTGCTGCGCGTGCAGCCGCTGGCGACCGACGCCGACGAGATCCTCATTCCCTTCGTCGACGCCTACGTCGACGCCGTCGAGCAGGCCGAGCGCCGCATCCGCGTCGACTGGCAGGCCGACTACTGAGCCCGGCCCCGCGCCGGCTCGGCGGCTCCATGCGCTTCGACCTCGTGACGCTGTTTCCCGAGCTGGTGGCGCCGCACCTGGTGCACGGCATCACGCGCCGCGCCTTCGAGGGCCCGGTACAGGTGAAGACCTGGTCGCCGCGCGACTTCACCGACGACCCCTACCGCCGCGTCGACGACCGCCCCTATGGCGGCGGCGCCGGCATGGTGACGCTGGTTCAGCCGCTGCTGCGCACGCTCGACGCCATCGCCGCCGACCGCGGCCCCGGACCGCACGTGGTCGTCCACTTCACGCCCACCGGCCGCCGCATCGACCAGGCCCTCGTGCAGGAGATGGCCGCCGGCCCCGGCGCCGTGCTGCTGTGCGGCCGCTACGAGGGCATCGACCAGCGCCTGATCGACGCCCGCGTGACGCTGGAGCTGAGCCTGGGCGACTTCGTGCTCTCGGGCGGCGAGTTGCCGGCGTTGGCGCTGCTGGATGCGGTGGCGCGGCTGCAACCCGGCGTGCTGGCCGAGCCTTCGCACCAGGGCGACAGCTTCTCCGACGGCCTGCTCGAGGGCCCGCACTACAGCCGCCCCGAGCGCTTGGCGGTCGACGGCGCCGAGCGCGCCGTGCCCGAGGTGCTGCTGTCGGGCCATCACGGCGACATCGCGCGGTGGCGGCGCGAGCAGTCGCTGGCACTGACGGCCCGCCGCCGGCCCGACCTGATCGAGGCCGCGCGCGCCGCCGGGCGGCTCAGCAAGGCCGACGAGCGCTTCCTGGCAAGCCTGCCCAGGTGCTGAAGCAGCCCGGGCTATACTCGAAGGCTTTTCGATCCTCTGCCGGGCTACCTCTTCCATCAACCCAGCCCAGAGCAAGATCGCTTCGGAGAAACCCGTGGACCTGATTGCCACCCTCGAACAGGAAGAGATCGCGCGCCTGAACCGCACGATCCCGGCCTTCGCCCCCGGCGACACCGTCATCGTCAACGTCAACGTGGTCGAAGGCACGCGCAAGCGCGTGCAGGCCTACGAAGGCGTCGTCATTGCCAAGCGCAACCGCGGCCTGAACAGCAGCTTCATCGTGCGCAAGGTGTCCAACGGCGAAGGCGTGGAGCGCACCTTCCAGACCTACAGCCCGCTGATCGCCGGCATCGAGGTCAAGCGCCGCGGCGACGTGCGCCGCGCCAAGCTGTACTACCTGCGCCAGCGCAGCGGCAAGTCGGCCCGCATCAAGGAGAAGCTCGCCTGAGCGACGCCGTGGTCCGCGGCGCAGCCGCGGTCGGCGCGACGCGGCGGCCCTGCCGGGGCTCTTCGGGCCTGCGGCGATGAGCCAGCCCCCGCGCATCCTCGACCCCCGCCGCGTGCCCGTGGCGGGGGTCGATTCGCATCTGCCGCCGGTTCCGGCCGAACGTCTGCATCCCCAGACCCTGCGCGAGCGCTTCGCCGCTGGCGCTCCCTTCGAGCCCGAGCACCCGGGTGACGGCCGGCCGTTCGAGGGCCGCAGCGCCGCCGCCGCGGCCGTGCTGGTGCCGCTGGTGCAGCGCCCCGAGGGCCTGACGGTGCTGCTGACGCGCCGCACCGACCACCTGCGCGACCACGCCGGGCAGATCAGCTTCCCCGGCGGCCGCAGCGAGCCCGAGGACGCCGGCCCCGACGCCACCGCGCTGCGCGAGGCGCACGAGGAAGTCGGCCTGGCCCCCGCCCACGTCGAGGTCATCGGCGCGCTGCCGCCATACACGACGGTCACCAACTTCGTCGTCACGCCGGTGGTGGGGCTGGTGCTGCCGCGCTTCGAGCTCGCGCTCGATCCCTTCGAGGTGGCCGAGGCCTTCGAGGTGCCGCTGGCCTGGCTGATGAACCCGGCCCACCATCGCCGCCACCGCTTCGAGTACGAGGGTGGCCAGCGGCAGTTCCTGTCGATGCCCTGGCAGGGCGCCGGGGCCGACGGCCTGACGCGCGAGTACTTCATCTGGGGCGCCACGGCGGCCATGCTGCGCAACTTCTACCGCTTCCTGGCGCGGTGATCCTGCTCCCGGCTGGGCCCTGGCCGCTTCTATCATCGCGGCCGAGATGAGCTTCCTCGCCGTCCTGTTCGCGCTGCTGATCGAGCAGCTCAAGCCGCTGCCGCGCGACAACGCGGTGCACGGCGCCATGCAGCGCTGGGTGCGCTGGACCGGCCGCAACTTCGACGCCGGCGAGCGCCACCACGCCGCCGTGGTCTGGGGCGTGTCGGTCGCGGTGCCGGGGCTGCTCGTGATGGCGCTGTACCTGTTCATCGCCTGGAACAGCCTGCTGCTGGCGCTGGCCTTCGACGTGCTGGTGCTGTACCTCACGCTGGGCTTCCGCCAGTTCAGCCACTTCTTCACCGACATCCGCGATGCGCTGGACCGGGGCGACGAGGCCACCGCGCGCCGCTTGCTCGCCGAGTGGCGACACCTCGACGCCAGCGAGCTGCCGCGCACCGAGCTGCTGCGCCACGTGATCGAGCACGCGCTGCTGGCGGCGCACCGCCACGTGTTCGGCGTGTTCTTCTGGTTCGTGCTGCTGTCGGCGCTGGGCCTGGGGCCGCTGGGCGCCGTGCTCTACCGCCTGGCCGAGTTCTCGTCGCGCTACTGGAACTACCGCAGCCGCAGCCTGGACGCGCCGTCCAACGAGCGTCTGGCGGCGCTGTCGCAGCGCCTGTTCACGCTGGTGGACCACGTGCCCGCGCGCCTGACCGCCGCGGGCTTCGCCATCGTCGGCAACTTCGAGGAGGCCGTGGCCGCCTGGCGGCGCGACGCGGGCCTGTGGCAGCACGCCAACGAGGGCGTCATCCTCGCGGCGGCGGCCGGGGCGGTGGGCATCCAGCTCGGTGGCGCCGCGGCGCCCGGCGTCACGCCCGACCGCGGCAAGACCTTCAGCGCCGGCGGCGAGGCCGGCGTGGCCGCCGCGCAGGGCTCCACCGAAGGCCAGCCGGCCCAGCCGGCCCACCTGCAGAGCGTGGTGGGCCTGGTGTGGCGCTCGGTGCTGCTGTGGATGGTGCTGGTGCTGCTGCTGACCTTTGCGAACCTGCTCGGCTGACGTTCAGTAGCGGGGCGGGGCCGACAGCTCCTCGTGCAGCGATTCGTACAGGCGCATGCGGTGCTCGCCGATCTCGCCGCGCGCGGCCGCCGCGCGCACGCCACAGCCCGGCTCGTGGCGGTGGCTGCAGTTGGCGAAGCGGCAAGCGCCCAGGTGCGCGGCCAGGTCGGGCATCAGCGCCGCCAGCTCGGTGGGCGCCACCTGGCGCAGGCCGAACTCCTGGAAGCCGGGTGAGTCGATCAGCGCGCCCTGGCGATCGGCGTCGAGCCAGTACCAGGTGGTCGTGGTCGTCGTGTGCCGGCCGGTCTGCAGCGCCTGGGAGATCTCGCCCACCTGCGCCGCCGCCTCGGGCACGAGCCGGTTGATCAGCGTGCTCTTGCCCATGCCGCTGGGACCCAGCACGAGCGTGGTGCGGCCGGCCAGCCAGGGCAGGAGCACGGCGGTGGCCGCGGCGGGCTCGGTCTTGAGGGCGAACTCCAGCACCGACAGGCCCATGGCCCGATAGGGCGCCAGACGCGCGCGGGCGGCGTCGGCGCCGGGCAGGTCGATCTTGTTCAGGCCGATGGAGGCCGGAATGCCCGCCGCGGCGGCCGCGATGAGCGAGCGTGTGAGCTGCATCTCGCCGAAGGGCGGCTCCACCGCCACCAGCACCAGCAGCTGGTCGATGTTGGCGGCGAAGCTCTTGCTGCGCCAGTCGTCCTGCCGGAACAGCAGGTTGCGCCGCGGCTCGATGTGCTCGACGACTCCGCCGTCGCCGCTGGCCTGCCAGCGCACGCGGTCGCCGACCACGAGCTCACTCTTCTTGCCGCGGGGCACGCAGTGAACGCGCGTGCCCTCGGGCGTTTCGACGACGACGTGGCGGCCGTGCGCGGCCACCACCAGCCCCAGGTCGAGTGCGGCCGCTGCGGCCACTCAGCCCAGCAGCGCGTCGACCTTGGCCGCGCAGATGAAGTCGTTGATCGAGATGCCGCCCACCGCGTGGGTGTTGAAGCGCACCGTGCAGCGGTTGTAGCCGACCAGCAGGTCGGGGTGGTGGTCCTCGGCGTGCGCCACCCAGGCCACGGCGTTCACGAAGGCCATGGTGCGGTGGTAGTCGGCGAAGTCGTAGCGCTTCTGGATCGCACCGTCCACCAGGGCCCAGCCGGGGGCGTCGGCCAGGTGGCGGGCGATCTCGCCGGCCGTCATGGCGGGGTGGCCTTCGAGCGGCTGGCAACGGCGGGCAGCGAGGGGGCTCATGGTGGCGGGCGTGGGCTCAGGTGGGCGAGGGCAGGACGGCCAGCCGTTCGGAGGCCGGGGGATGCGAGTAGTAGAAGCGCACGTACAGCGGGTCGGGCGTCAGCGTGCTGGCGTTGTCGGCGTGCAGCTTCAGCAGCGCGCGGGCGAGGTCGCGGCCGTCGGCATGCTGGCAGGCGAAGGCGTCGGCCTGGAACTCGTTGCGGCGCGAGAACTGCGCCATCACCGGCGAGACGAAGAACGCGAAGCTCGGCAGCACCAGCATGAACAGCAGCAGCGCGAGCGCGTCGTTGGGCGCGCCCAGGTTGGGCTGCACGCCCAGCCCGGCGTAGAAGCCGCTCCGGCCGGCCAGCCAGCCCAGCAGCGCCAGCGCAGCGAGGCTGAACGCGAACAGGCCGATCATCGTCTTGGGCACGTGGCGCAGCTTGAAGTGACCGAGTTCGTGGGCCAGCACGGCCTCCACCTCGCCCGGCGAGAGCTTGCTCAGCAGCGTGTCGAAGAACACCACGCGCTTGGCCGCGCCCAGGCCCGTGAAGTAGGCGTTGCCGTGCGCCGAGCGCCGGCTGCCGTCCATCACGAACAGGCCCTTGGCCGCGAAGCCGCAGCGCTTCATCAGCGCCTGCACGCGCTCGGCCAGGTCGGTGTCGGCCAGCGGCTGGAAGGTGTTGAACAGCGGCGCGATGACGGTGGGGTACAGCACCAGCATCAGTAGGTTGAAGCCCACCAGCGCGCCCCAGGCCCACAACCACCACAGGCCGCCGCTGGCGGCCATGATCCACAGCACCAGCGCCCCCAGCGGCAGGCCGATGGCCACCCCCAGCAGCACGCCCTTGGCCTGGTCGGCCCACCACATCCGGTGCGTGGTGCGGTTGAAGCCGAAGCGCTGCTCCAAACGGAAGGTGGCGTACCACTCGGCCGGCAGGTCGATGAGCCCGCCGATGAGCGACACCGCCACCAGCAGCGCCAGCTGGTAGGCCATGGCGCCGTAGGCCGGCAGCAGGGCGTCGCGCAGCGCGGTGTTCAGGGCGTCGAGGCCGCCCAGCAGCGTCCAGCCCACCACGGTGGCGGTGCCGATGGCGGTGGTGGCCAGGCCCAGGCGGCCCTTGGCCAGCGTGTAGTCGGCGGCGCGCTGGTGGGCCTCGAGCGGCACGCTGCCGGCGAAGGCCGCCGGCACGGCGTGGCGGTGCGCGGCCACGTGGCGCATCTGGCGCGTGGCCAGCCAGAGCTTGACCAGCAGCGACAGCATCAGGGCGGCCACGAACGCCGCGGTCAGGAGGTTGGGTTCCATGCGGGCCGGCAGTGTAGGCTGCGGCGACAATCCCCGGCACCGCCCCCGTCTCTCGCGACCACCGCCACCATGACCGACACCGCCCCGGTGCTTGCCGCCAGCGAGCACAACCTGATCTGGATCGACCTCGAGATGACCGGCCTCGTGCCCGAGACCGACCGCATCATCGAGATCGCCGTCGTCGTGACCGACCCGCTGCTCACGGTGCGCGTGGAGGGCCCGGTGTTCGCCGTGCATCAGAGCGACGCCGTGCTCGACGGCATGGATGCCTGGAACAAGGGCACGCACGGGCGCAGCGGCCTGATCGACCGCGTAAAGGCCAGCACCGTGGACGAGGCGGCCGCCGAGGCCGCGGTGATCGGGTTCCTCAAGGCCTACGTGCCCCGGGGCAAGAGCCCCATGTGCGGCAACAGCATCTGCCAGGACCGCCGCTTCCTGGCGCGCACCATGCCGGGGCTGGAGGCCTTCTTCCATTACCGCAACCTGGACGTCAGCACGCTGAAGGAACTGGCCCGGCGCTGGAAGCCCGCCGCGCTCGAGGGCTTCAAGAAGGCGCAGGCGCACACGGCGCTGGCCGACATCCACGAGTCCATCGACGAGCTCGTCCACTACCGCACGCACCTGCTCGCGCTGTAGCCGCGCCGCCAAGCCCATGCGCACCGACACCCTCGAGCTGCTGGCGCCGGCGCCTGGCCTGTCCGCCTGGCTCACGGTGCACCGCTTCGGCAAGCCCGACGCCGGGCCCAAGGCCTTCATCCAGGCGGCGCTGCATGCCGACGAGGTGCCGGCGCTGCTGGTGGCGCACCATCTGAGGCCGCTGCTGCAGGCCGCCGAGGCCGAAGGCCGCCTGCGCGGCGAGGTGCTGCTGGTGCCCGCCGCCAACCCGCCGGGCCTGGGCCAGCAGTTGCTGGGGCAGCACCACGGCCGCTTCCAGCTGGCCGACGGCGTCAACTTCAACCGCTTCGTGCCCGACCTGACCGACGCCGTGGCCGCGGCCGTCGCCGGGAGTCTGGGCGACGACGCCGGGGCCAACGCCGCCGCGGTGCGGCGGGCGCTGGCCGAGGCTGCCGCCGCCCTGCGGGCCACGGAGCCGGCCGCCGACCTCAAGCGCCGGCTGCTGCAACTGGCCGCCGACGCCGACATCGTGCTGGACCTGCACTGCGACAGCGAGGCCGTGATGCACCTGTACGCGCTCACGCCGCAGGCCGACATGGCGGCCGAGCTCGGCGCGCTGCTGGGGGCGCAGGCCGTGCTGCTGGCCACCGAGTCGGGCGACTCGCCCTTCGACGAGGCCTGCAGCGCCACCTGGCTGAAGCTGGCGCAGCGCGTGGCGCCGCGGCCGCTGCCGCTGGGCTGCTTCGCCGTCACGGTGGAACTGCGCGGCCAGGCCGACACCGGGCACGCGCAGGCCGCAGCCGACGCGGCGGCGCTGATGGCCTTCCTGGCGCGGCGTGGCGTCGTCGACGCCGCGCCCGGCGCCCTGCCGGCCGCGCGTTGCCAGCCCACTCCGCTGGCGGGCAGCGAGCCGCTGGAGGCGCCGCATGCCGGCGTCGTGGTGTTCCACCGCGCCCCCGGTGACCGCCTCGAGGTGGGCGAGCACGTGGCCGACGTCGTCTGCCCGCTCAGCGGGCAGGTCACGCCGGTGCACACCGGCACGGCGGGCGTGCTGTACGCGCGCATGGCCACGCGCTGGGCCGCGCCGGGCGCGCCGCTGGCCAAGGTGGCCGGCGCCACGGCCACGCGCAGCGGCAAGCTGCTCAGCGCCTGAATCGCCCGCGGCGGACTCGGGCTGTCACGGATCTGTCGCCGGGCGTTCATAAACTGGCAGGACATGAGCGATTCCACGCCCCGCGCCGCGCCGCCCGCCGCACCCCCCGCGAAGGCGCGGGCCTCGGCGCGACTGCCGCTGGACGACGACCGCACGCGCGCCCTGCGCGAGAAGACGCAGCAGACGGCCAAGCTCAACCTGCTCGACCGCGAGCGCTCGCTGATCCAGTTCAACCGCCGCGTGCTGGCGCAGGCGCGCCGCCCCGAGGTGCCGCTGCTGGAGCGGCTGCGCTACGTGACCATCGTCTCCAGCAACCTCGACGAGTTCTTCGAGGTGCGCGTGGCCGACTACATCGAGGCCGTGCGCCAGCCCGGCAGCGGCATCACGCAGGCCGACCTCGAGGCCGTGGCGCGCGCCGCGCACGAGCTCATCGACGAGCAGTACGCGGTCTTCAACGACGAGGTCATGCCGGCGCTGGCCGCCGCGGGCATCGTCATCCTCAACCACGCGCAGCGCAGCACCGCGCAGCGCGCCTGGGTCGAGAAGTTCTTCGAGTCGCAGGTGCAGCCGCTGCTCGTGCCGCTGAGCCTGGACCCCAGCCACCCGTTCCCGCTGGTGGCCAACAAGAGCCTGAACTTCATCGCGCGGCTGGACGGGCGCGACGCCTTCGGGCGCGAGAACTCCATCGCCATCGTGAAGGTGCCGCGCGTGCTGCCGCGCGTCATCCGGCTGCCCGACGAGCTCTGCGGCGGCCAGCAGGGCTTCGTGCTGCTGACCAGCGTGATCCGCGCCCACCTCGACGCGCTGTTCCCGGGGCGGCACGTGCTGGCGTTCTCGCAGTTCCGCGTCACGCGCGACTCCGACCTCGAGGTCGACGAGGACGACGTCACCAACCTGCGCCAGGCGCTGCGCTCGGGCCTGACGCTGCGCCACTTCGGCCAGGCCATCCGCCTGGAGGTGGTGAGCACCTGCCCGGAGGACCTGCAGCGCTTCCTGCTCGAGCAGTTCAGCCTGCCCGAGGTGGCGCTGTACAAGGTCAACGGCCCGGTCAACCTGGTGCGGCTGAACCAGATCATCGACCAGGCGCAGGCCGACCGGCTGCGCTTCCCGCCCTTCGAGCCGCAGTGGCCGTCGCGCCGGCTGCCGCGGGGTCAGAGCATCTTCCAGCGCCTGCGCGAGGGCGGCGACGTGCTGCTGCACCACCCCTTCGAGAGCTTCGAGCCGGTGGTGCAGTTCCTGCGTGAGGCCGTGCACGACCCGGACGTGCTGGCCATCAAGCAGACCATCTACCGCACCGGCGCGCAGAGCGTGCTGATGGACCTGCTGATCGAGGCGGCGCGCCGCGGCAAGGAGGTGCTGGCGGTGGTGGAGCTGAAGGCGCGCTTCGACGAGGAGGCCAACATCAACTGGGCCGAGCGGCTGGAGGCCGTGGGCGCGCAGGTGGTGTACGGCGTCGTCGGCCTGAAGACGCACGCCAAGCTGCTGCTGGTGACGCGGCGCGAGGGCACGCAGGGCAAGGGCTCCGCCTCGCTGAGTCGGCTGCGCCGCTACGCCCACCTGTCCACCGGCAACTACAACCCCAGGACGGCGCGCCTGTACACCGACCTGGGCTACCTGACCGCCGACCCGGGCCTGACGGCCGACGCCGACGCGGTGTTCCTGCAACTGGCCAGCCAGACCGCCGCCAAGCCGCCGCGCCACCTGGTGACGGCACCCTTCCACCTGCACAAGCGCATGCTGCGCCACATCCGCCAGACGGCCGAGGCGGCGCAGGCCGGCCGGCCGGCGCGCATCGTCGCCAAGCTCAACGCGCTGACCGACCCGGGCCTGATCCACGCCCTCATCGAGGCCGGCCGCGCCGGCGTGGCCATCGACCTGGTGGTGCGCGGCGCCTGCATGCTGCCGCCGGGCGTGGCGGGCTTCACCGAGAACATCCGCGTGCGCTCCATCGTGGGGCGCTTCCTCGAGCACTCGCGCATCCTGTACTTCCGCTGGGGCGAGGGCGAAGCCGACGAGGTGCTGTACCTGAGCAGCGCCGACTGGATGAGCCGCAACATGTTCCGCCGCGTCGAGATCGCCTGGCCGGTTCGCGACGCGGCGCTGCGCCAGCGCGTCGTCGACGAGGCGCTCGTGCCCTACCTGCACGACCGCGCCGACGCCTGGGCCCTCGAGGGATCGGGCCGCTACCAGCGCGTGGCCGACGACGGGCCCAGCGCGCAGCAGGCCCTGATGCAGCGCTTCTCATAGGCGCCGGCGCTGCGATGGACCTGATACTGTGGCGCCACGCCGAGGCGCTGGAGATGCGCGAGGTGCAGGACGACCTGGACCGCGCGCTCACGCCCAAGGGCGAGCGCCAGGCCCTGCGCATGGCCGAGTGGCTGAACCGCCACCTGCCCAGCAGCACGCGCGTGCTGGCCAGCCCGGCGCGGCGCGCGCAGCAGACGGCGGCCGCGCTGGACCGCCGCGTCAAGACCGTGCCGGCGCTGGCTCCCGACGGCGGCGTGGAAGGCCTGCTGCACGCCGTGCGCTGGCCCGACGCGCGCGAGCCGGTGCTCGTGGTGGGCCACCAGCCGACGCTGGGCCTGGCGGCGGCCTACCTGCTGGCCGGGCAGCCGCTGCCCTGGGCCGTGCGCAAGGGCGCAGTGTGGTGGCTGCGCGCGCGCGAGCGCGAAGGCGTGCGCCAGGTGGTGCTGCACGCCGTGATGGCGCCCGACCTGGCCTGACGCGCCCGCGTCACGCCAGCAGCAGCTTGAACGGCCCCTGGCGCGCCCAGGCGGCGGCCTCTTCCTGCAGCAGGTACAGCGTGCGCGGGTGCGTCTCGGCCCAGGCGGGCGGCAGGTGCAGCGCGGCGTCGTCGCCGTGCATCGCCAGGCGCAGCGCGGCAGGGTTCACCGGCCCGCGCGCGTGGCACTTGATCACCGCCAGCCGCAGGCACAGCACCTGCCAAGCGAACAGCGGCTGCGCCAGCTGCAGCTCGAGCTTGCGCAGGCCGCCGCGCTGGCCCAGCACCAGGTCGCCCAGGCGCCGCTGCTGGCTCTGCGAGAAGCCGGCGGCGTCGACGTAGCTCAGCAGGTAGGCGCTGTGGCGGTGGTGGTCGTGGTGCGACACCATCTGGCCGATCTCGTGCAGCGCGCAGGCCCAGGCCAGCTCGCGGCGGCTGTCGTCGTCGGCGCGCTCGCCCAGGGCCTCGCGCACGCCGTCGAACAGTGCCAGCGCCACCGAGGCCACGCGCGCCGCCTGGCCGGTGTCGACGCCGAAGCGCTGCTGCAGCGCGGCCACGCTCTCGTCGCGCATGTCGCCGGGGCGGCGCCGCAGCAGCGCCTGGCGGCGCTCGTGCAGGTCGACGATCACGCCCTGGCGCAGCGCGCCCTTGGCCGGCTGCAGCGCGGTGATGTCGAAGTGCGTGGCCAGCGTGTACAGGATGGCCAGGCCGCCGGGCAGCACGGCGCGGCGCTCGGGCTTCAGGCCCGGCAGCGCGATGCGCTCGACGTGGCCGGCCTCCAGGCAGCGCTCGATGCACCAGCGCAGCCCGGTGGGCGTGATGCGACCGTCGGTCACGCCGCTGGCCAGCAGCAACTGCGACACCGCGCCGGCCGTGCCCGAGGAGCCCAGGGCCTCCGTCCAGTGCTCGCGCCCGAAGGGCACCAGCGCCTCCTCGAGCTCGGCGCCGGCGGCCACCTGCGCGGCGCGGAAGCCCTCGCGGGTGATCTGGCCCTCCGGGAAGAAGCGCATCGACAGGCTGACGCAGCCCACGGCGAAGCTCTCGGCAACGCGGGGCGTGCGGCCCTGGCCCAGGATCAGCTCGGTGGAGCGGCCGCCGATGTCGATGACCAGCCGGCCCGCGTCGGCCTCGGCCGGCGGCTGCAGGTGGTGCACGCCGGCGTAGATCAGGCGTGCCTCCTCGCGCCCCGTGATCACCTCGATGGGGAAGCCCAGCGCGTCCTGCGCGCGCAGCAGGAAGGCGTTACGGTTGCGCGCCTCGCGCAGCGTCTGCGTGGCCACGGCCCGCACCTGCCCGGGCTCGAAGCCCGCCAGGCGTTGCGAGAAGCGCCGCAGGCAGGCCAGGCCGCGCTGCGCGGCGTCCTCGGTCAGGTGGCCGGCGCTGTCGAGGCCGGCGCCCAGGCGCACCGTCTCCTTGAGGTAGTCGACGCGCCGGTAGCGCTCGTGCGGCAGGGCGCCGATCTCGAGCCGGAAGCTGTTCGAGCCCATGTCGATCGCCGCCAGCAGGGCCTGGTGCGGTGTCCCCGGGCCCTCCCTCTTCTCCGTGCCTCTTTCCATGCGTCGATCGTACCCGTGGGGCCATGGCGCCCTGCCTAGAATCCGCGCGCCGCGCAGCCGCCGGCCCACACCCGAACCACCGTCCTGGAGACCCCCGATGCTGAAGGAAGAGTTCGACGCCCTGGTGCCGGCCACCGGCCTGGCCGATGCCACCGAGACGCGCCGGGGCTTCGTGCGCCGTGCCGTCGGCACGGGCTTCGCGGCCGCGGCGCTGCCGGTGATGGCGCAGACGGCGATCAAGACCGACAGCGTGGGGCTGGTGGCCGGCGAGGTCACCATCCCCGTGGGCGACTTCCGGATGCCCGCCTACCGCGCCGCGCCGCAGGGCAAGTCCGGCGCGCCGGTGGTGCTGGTGATCTCCGAGATCTTCGGCGTCCACGAGTACATCGCCGACGTGGCGCGGCGCTTCGCCAAGGCCGGCTACTTCGCGATCGCGCCCGAGCTGTTCGTGCGCCAGGGCGACCCCAGCGAGTACGGCGAGATCGGCAAGCTCATCCTCGAGGTCGTCAGCAAGGTGCCCGACGCGCAGGTCATGGCCGACCTCGACGCCGCCCTTGCCTGGGCGCGGGGGCAGGGTGCCGACGCCGGCAGGGCCGGCGTCACGGGCTTCTGCTGGGGCGGCCGCATCACCTGGCTGTACAGCGCGCACAACCCGGGCATCCGCGCCGGCGTGGCCTGGTACGGGCGCCTGGTGGGCCAGCCCAGCCCGCTGCAGCCCGCGCACCCGGTGGACGTGGCCGGCCGCCTCAACGGCCCCGTGCTGGGCCTGTACGGCGAGAAAGATACCGGCATTCCGCTGGACACGGTGGACCGCATGAAGGCCGCGCTGGCCGCAGGCAGCCCCGCGGCGCGGCAGAGCGAATTCGTCATCTACCCCGACGCGCCGCACGCGTTCCACGCCGACTACCGCCCCAGCTACCGCAGGGAGGCGGCCGACGACGGGTGGCGCCGTTGCCTGGAGTGGTTCCGGGCCCGCGGCGTGGCCTGACCACGGGCGGGGCGCCGGCCGCGCTCAGCGCACCACGAGCACGGGCAGGGTGCTGTGCGTCAGCACCTTCTGCGTCTCGCTGCCCAGCAGCAGCGCGCTCACGCCGCGGCGGCCGTGCGACGCCATGACGACGAGGTCGCAGCCCTGCGCCTTGCCATGGTCGAGGATGGCCTCCCAAGGGTGCAAGGCCTCGACCGTGAAGCCCTGGCAGCGCACGCCGGCCGCCGCGGCGGCGTCGCTGATGGCCTTGGTGCGGGCGTTGGCCACGCGCTGCTGCGCGTCGAAGAACTCCTGCGGCGGCACAGGCTGCATCTCGGAGATGGCGCTGTAAGGGAACGGCTCCATCACGGCCAGCGCGTGGACCTCGGCGCCGCAGAGCTTGGCCAGCGACAGCGCCGACTGCAGAGCCTTCATGGTGATGTCGGAACCGTCGGTGGGGAAGAGGATGCGCTGGTACATGGTGGGTGTCTCCGTGGCTGTGGCGGGAAGCCCGCAGGGCGATGCTGGCATGTTCGGGCCGGACTGCGCCAGGGGGCTTGACCGTGGTCAAGCCCCGCGGGCGACGGGGCGCGCGGGGTCGCTGCACCAGGCGCTCCAGGAGCCGGGGTACAGCGCCCCGGCGGGCAGGCCCGCGACGGTCATGGCCAGAAGGTTGTGGCAGGCCGTCACGCCCGAGCCGCACTGGTGCACGGGCTCGCGGCCGCCGAGCAGGGCCTCGTACTCGGCACGCAGCAGCGCGGCGGGCTTGAAGCGGCCGTCGTCGCCCAGGTTCAGCTTGAAGAAGCGGTTCAGCGCGCCCGGGATGTGCCCGGCCACCGGGTCCAGGGGCTCGACCTCGCCGCGGTAGCGCTCGGGCGCCCGGGCGTCGACCAGCACGCGCGTGCCGAGCCCGTGCTGCACCGCGGCCGTGTCCAGCGTCGGCAGCGCGGCGTCGCCGGCCAGCGGGTAGGGCGGCTGCGGCGCCGGGGCAGCGTGCTGCGGGCCGCCGACGATTTCACCGCCGGCGGCCCGCCAGGCGGCGCGGCCGCCGTCCAACACCGCGCACTCGGCGTGCCCGGCCCAGCGCAGCATCCACCAGGCGCGCGCGGCGTAGACGCCGCCGTGATCGTCGTAGGTCACGACGGGCACGCCCGGCGCCACGCCCCAGCGGCCGAGCGTGGCCGCCCAGGCCTCGCGCGCGGGCAGCGGGTGGCGGCCGCCGTGGCCCGTCTTGGCGCCCGAGAGGTCGCGGTCCAGGTGCGCGTACGCCGCGCCGGGCAGGTGGCCGGCGCCGAAGGCGCGCTCGCCGGCGGCAGGGTCGGTGAGATCGAAGCCGCAGTCCAGCAGCACCAGCGGCTTCGCGCCGGCCTGCAGGGCGCGCAGGGCGGCTGCGTCGATCAGCGGGGTGGGGATCATGGGATTCTCCTGGAGGGTGGGGTTCAGGCGTCGCCGGCGGCGGCGCTGGTGGACCGGGTCCGGCCGCCCAGCAGCGTGGCGGCGACGCCGGCCACGATGATGAGGCCCATGCCCAGCGTGGCGGTTGCCGGCAGGGCCTCGCCGAACAGCGCGATCCCCAGCAGCGACGAGAAGACGATGCCCAGGTACTGCAGCGAGGCGACGCCCAGCGTGGCGCCGGTGGCGAAGGCCCGCGTCAGCATCCACTGCGCGGCCGTCGCCAGCGCGCCGATGGCGGCCAGCAGCAGCAGGCCGCGGGGCGTGTGGGCGCTGAAGCCGCCGTCCAGCACCGCATAGGCCGCCCCGAACAGCACGCCGGTCAGCGAGAAGTAGAAGACCACGCGCTCGCCCGGCTCGCCCGCGCGCCCCAGCGCGCTCACCTGCAGGTAGGCCACGCCCGCGAGCACGCCCGAGGCCAGGCCCACCAGGCCGTGCAGCCACTGGTCCTGCGCGAAGGTGGGCTGCAGCACCAGCACCACGCCGGTGAAGCCGGCCAGCAGCGCCGCCACCATGCGGGCGTCGACCACACCGTGGTCGACGGCCTGCGTGCCGCGGCGCCGGTGCAGCAGCACGCCGACGAGCACGAACACGGCGACCCAGACCGAGCTCATGCTGTTGAGCGTCATGGCCGTGGCCAGCGGCAGCCCGGCGATGGCCGTGAACCACAGGCACAGCGCCACCACGCCGCTGACGCCGCGCGACAGGTGCAGCCGCGGCACCGGGCTGGCGAGCGCGATGCCGCGCCAGCGCATCAGCAGCACCATCGCGACCATCCCGATGACCGAGCGCACCATGACGATCTCGCCCGGCGTGTACAGGGTCGAGGCCGCCTTGACGGCGGCACCCATCAGCGCGAACAGGCCCGTGGCGCCGACCATCAGGGCCGACGCCGCCAGCGCCGGCCGTGCCTGCGCCGGCTTCAGCGCCAGGGCCCGGTGGCGGGCAGGCCCATCTCGCGCCGGTACCACTCGTGGAAGTGCTGCATGCCGTCTTCCATCGGGCTCTGGTACGGGCCGGCGTCGTCCTCGCCGCGATCCAGCAGCGCGCGGCGGCCGGCGTCCATGCGCAGGGCGATCTCGTCGTCCTCCTCGCAGGTCTCCATGTAGGCCGCCTGCTGCGCCTCGACGAACTCGGGCTCGAAGGCCAGGATCTCCTCCGGGTAGAAGAACTCCACCAGGTTGAGCGTCTGCTGCGGCCCCTGCGGGAACAGCGTGCTGACCACCAGCACCTCGGGGTACCACTCCACCATCACCGAGGGGTAGTACGTCAGCCAGATGGCGCCGTGCTCGGGCGGTCGACCGTCGCGCACCTTCAGCACCTGGTCGTGCCAGCGCTGGTACACCGGCGAGCCCGGGCGGGCGAGCGCGGCGTTCACGCCCACGGTCTGCACCGAGTGGTGGCGCCCGAACTCCCAGGCGAGGTCGCCACAGGTGACGAACTGCCCCAGCCCGGGGTGGAAGGGGCCGACGTGGTAGTCCTCGAGGTAGACCTCGATGAAGGTCTTCCAGTTGTATGCGCAGCGGTGCAGCCTGGAGTGCCCGTACTGGTAGCCGGAGAAGTCGAGCTTGGCGGCCACGCCCAGCGACTGCAGGTCGGTGGAGACGGTGCGGCCCTGGCGCTCGAACACGAGGCCGTTCCAGGTCTGCACCGGGTGGTTGCGCAGGTTCAGGCAGGGATCCTGCTCGAAGTGCGGTGCGCCGACGAGGCGGCCGTGGAGGTCGTAGGTCCAGCGGTGCAGCGGGCAGACCACGTGGCCGCCGGTGGTCTGGCCGCGGCCCTTGAGCATGATGGCCTGGCGGTGGCGGCAGACGTTGCCGATGAGCTCGATGCCGTCGGGCGTGCGCACGAGCGCACGGCCTTCGCCTTCCTGGGGCAGCGCGAGGTGGTCGCCAACCTCGGGCACGGCCAGTTCGTGCCCCAGGTAGCGCGCGGCGGGCTGAAAGATGAGCTCCAGCTCGCGCCGGTACAGCGCCTCGTCGAAATAACTGCTCACCGGCAACTGCGTGCGGGCGCGCTCCAGGGTGTCGACGGCAATGCTCAGGTCCGACATGATCCGACCGGATCCTCCTTGCAGCAAAAAGGACTGCGACCAAACCGGGCCGGTGACGCCGCGCGGGCCTTGCTCCCGCGGCGGAATCCCGGCGATGACGGCGCTGTGAACCCCCGGGGGTTCCAAGCGGGCCCGGATTCTAGCCGGGGGGGTGTCCCCTGGCTTGGGAGGGCTCCCGGGGTGTTGCACGACGTTCGACACCCCGCCGCCAGGCCCCCGCACCGAGGCGGGGCGCGTGTCTAGAATGCCGCTTCGTTTCATAGCCCGGTAACGCCGTCCAGCCAGACATGGCCCGCAGCGCCAGCAAGCCCACCGAACCCGTCAGCTACGAGCAGGCGCTGGCCGAGCTCGACCGCCTCGTGGCGCAGATGGAAGACGGCCAGATGCCGCTGGACCAGCTGCTCGACGCCTATCGGCGCGCGTCGGAACTGCTGCAGTTCTGCCGGAGCCGCCTGCAGGCCGTGGAGGAACAGGTCAAGGTGCTGGACGAGGGCGTGCTCAAGCCGTGGGCAGCGTCGGCATGACGGTCGCGGTTGAAGACGGCTTCGACCAGTGGGCCCGCGCCGAACTGGCCGCGGTCGAGTCGGCCCTGGAAACCTGGGTGCCGGCAGCAGCTCCGGCCGGGCTGGGCGAGGCCATGCGCTACGGCGTGCTCGACGGCGGCAAGCGGCTGCGGCCGCTGCTGGTGCTGGCGGCCTGCCGCGCCGTGGGCGGCCAGCGCGAGGCGGCGCTGCGCGCGGCGGTGGCCGTGGAACTCATCCACGCCTACAGCCTGGTTCACGACGACATGCCCTGCATGGACAACGACGTGCTGCGCCGCGGCAAGCCCACCGTGCACGTGAAGTGCGGCGAGGCCCAGGCGATGCTGGCGGGCGACGCCATGCAGGCGCTGGCCTTCGAGGTGCTCACGCCGGTTGACGGGGGCATGGCGCCGGCGCTGCAGGCCCGCCTCGTGGGGCTGCTGGCGCGGTCGGCCGGCCACGCCGGCATGGCCGGTGGCCAGGCCATCGACCTGGCCAGCATCGGCCGCGGCCTCGACGAGGCCGAGCTGCGCGACATGCACCGCCGCAAGACCGGCGCGCTGCTGCAGGCCAGCGTGATGATGGGCGCGGCCTGCGGCCACGCCACGGCGGCCACCGAGTCGGCGCTGTCCGACTACGGATGGGCCATCGGCGTGGCCTTCCAGGTGGTGGACGACATCCTCGACGTCACGCAGTCGGCGGCCACGCTGGGCAAGACGGCCGGCAAGGACCAGAGCGACAACAAGCCGACCTACGTCTCGGTGCTGGGCCTGGACGCCGCGCGCCGCGAGGCGCAGGCGCTGCGACTGCAGGCGCACGAGGCGCTGGCGGCCAGCGGCCTGGGCCCGGCCGCGGCGTGGCTGGGCATCCTGGCCGACAAGGTGGTGGAGCGAGAGAATTGAACATGACCGGACTGCTGCAGAAGATCGACAGCCCCGCCGACCTGCGCCGCCTGCCGCGGGCTGAACTGCCCGCGCTGGCGGCCGAACTGCGCGAGTTCGTGCTCCAGACCGTCAGCCAGACCGGCGGCCACCTGGGCAGCAACCTCGGCACGGTGGAGCTCACCATCGCGCTGCATTACGTGTTCGACACGCCGCGCGACCGCCTGGTGTGGGACGTGGGCCACCAGACCTACCCGCACAAGGTGCTCACGGGCCGCCGCGACCGCATGCACACGCTGCGCCAGCTCGGCGGCATCGGCGGCTTCCCCAAGCGCGACGAGAGCGAGTACGACACCTTCGGCACCGCGCACAGCTCCACCAGCATCAGCGCCGCCCTGGGCATGGCCATGGCGGCGCAGCTCAAGGGCGAGCCGCGCAAGGCCGTGGCCATCATCGGCGACGGCGCCATGAGCGCAGGCATGGCCTTCGAAGCGATGAACAACGCCGGCGTGCCGCACGAGGGCGTCGTGCCCGACATGCTGGTGGTGCTCAACGACAACGACATGTCCATCAGCCCGCCGGTGGGCGCGCTGAACAAGTACCTGGCGCGCCTGATGAGCGGCAACTTCTACGCCGCCGCCCGCGAGGGCGCCAAGGCGGTGCTGAAGAACGCGCCGCCGCTGTTCGAGCTGGCGCGGCGCTTCGAGGAGCACGCCAAGGGCATGGTCGTGCCGGGCACCATCTTCGAGGAGTTCGGCTTCAACTATGTGGGCCCCATCGACGGCCACGACCTCGACGCGCTGATCCCCACGCTCGAGAACCTGCGCGCCAAGAAGGGCGCGCAGTTCCTGCACGTCGTCACCAAGAAGGGCTACGGCTACAAGCTGGCCGAGGCCGACCCGGTGAAGTACCACGCTGCCAGCGGCAAGTTCAACCCGGCCGAGGGCTTCCCCAAGGCCGTGGCGCCGGCCAAGCCCACCTTCACGCAGGTGTTCGGTCAGTGGCTGTGCGACATGGCCGCGGCCGACGACAAGCTGGTCGCCATCACGCCGGCCATGCGCGAGGGCTCGGGCATGGTGGAGTTCCACAAGCGCTTTCCGAAGCGCTACCACGACGTCGGCATCGCCGAGCAGCACGCCGTCACCTTCGCGGCGGGCCTGGCCTGCGAGGGGCTCAAGCCCGTGGTGGCCATCTACAGCACCTTCCTGCAGCGCGGCTACGACCAGCTCATCCACGACGTGGCGCTGCAGAAGCTGCCCGTGGTGTTCGCGCTCGACCGCGGCGGCCTGGTGGGGGCCGACGGCCCCACGCACGCGGGCGCCTACGACATTGCCTACGTGCGCTGCGTGCCGCACTGCTCGATGCTCACGCCGTCGGACGAGAACGAGTGCCGCATGGCGCTGACCACGGCCTACCAGGCCGACCACGCCGTGGCCGTTCGCTACCCGCGCGGCAGCGGCGTCGGCGCGGCCATCGACCCGGCGCTCAAGGCCTGGCCCTGGGGCAAGGGCGTGCTGCGGCGCCAGGGCTCGCGCATCGCCGTGCTGGCCTTCGGCACGCTGCTGCACCCGGCGCTGGCTGCGGCCGAGAAGCTCGGCGCCACGGTTGCCGACATGCGCTTCGTCAAGCCGCTGGACGAGGAGCTCGTGCTGCAGCTGGCGCGCAGCCACGAGGCCCTGGTCACCGTGGAGGAGGGCTGCCTGATGGGCGGTGCCGGCAGCGCCGTGCTCGAGTGCCTGGCCGCGCACGGCCTGGCGGTGCCGGTGCTGACGCTGGGCCTGCCCGACCGCTTCGTCGAGCACGGCGACCCGGCCCGGCTGCTCGCGCTGTGCGGGCTGGACGCCGCCGGCATCGAGGCCAGCATCGTGCAGCGCTTCGGCGCGCGCCCCTCGCTGGCGGCGGTGAACGCCTGAGCCCCCGGCGGCGCGGCGTTCGAGGTTCTTCAACGCTGCCGTTCACCCGCGCGACACCCCGGCGATGCCGGAGGTGGCATCCTCCGGCACTGCCGCCGCCCCTGCCTGCATGAACAAGCTCACCGACGTCCTGCACATTCCCGACACGCAAAGCGCGCCGGATGCCCGCCACCTGGCCATCCAGCGCGTGGGCGTGAAGGACGTGCGCTACCCGCTGGCGCTGCGGGTGGCCGGCGACGTGCAGACGACGGCCGCGCTGTGGACGCTGGACGTGGCGCTGCCCGCCGACAAGAAGGGCACGCACATGTCGCGCTTCGTGGCCTGGCTTGACGATCTGGCCACCGCGGGCGTGGCGCTGGACGCGGCCGAGCTGCGCGCCCGCCACGCCGAGATGCTGCGGCGCCTGGGCGCCACCGAGGGCCGCATCGAGGCCGCGTTCAGCTTCTTCGTGCGCAAGCGCGCGCCGGTGTCGGGTCTGCAGAGCCTGCTCGACTACCAGGGCCGCTGGATCAGCGAGACGCGCGCCGGCGCCACCCGCGTGTGGGCCGAGGTGGCGGTGCCCGTGAAGAGCCTGTGCCCGTGCAGCAAGGAGATCAGCGACTACGGCGCGCACAACCAGCGCTCGCTGGTGACCATCCGCGTCGAGCTGCGCGAGGCCGGCACGGCCGACGACGGCGGCCTGCCCTGGGAGCAACTGGTGCGCTTCGCCGAGGACGCCGCGCCCAGCGAGATCTGGCCCATGCTCAAGCGCCCCGACGAGAAGTGGGTGACCGAGCGCGCCTACGAGAACCCGAAGTTCGTCGAGGACCTGGTGCGCGATGTGGCGCTGGCGCTGAACGCCGACGCGCGCATCGGCGCCTACAGCGTCGACGTCGAGAACTTCGAGTCCATACACAACCACTCGGCGTACGCACGCATCGAGCGCGCGTAAGTCTTTGCGGCGCGAGCGCCGCAAAGCGGTCGCGCACCCGACCGCGTCGGCATCCACGCGTTCACCGAGCGGCGCTGAGTTACCGCGCCGACCGGGTGAGCCCCACTACCCGTTCTGAACGCCGCGGGCGGCGCGCTGCCGCGCCAGCACGTACGCGCCCTGCGGCACGTGCAGCAGGTCGGCCACGCGCCACATCAGGTGCCGCTCGTGGTCGGCGAGCTGGCCGTCGGCGTAGGCCACGGCCCACATCAACTCGACCATGCGCAGCTTCTGCGCGTCGGTGAAGCGCTCGTTCAGCCGCGTGGTGAAGCCGAACAGGTCGGTGGCCTCTTTGGCGGTGGAGGTGGCCAGTTCGACCAGGCGCTCGGCCTCGTCAGGCGCGAGCTCGAACTTCTCCACCAGGGCGGCGCGCACCGCGGACTGCTCGGCGGCGCCGAAGTGGCCGTCGGCGCGCATCACCTCCACCAGCAGCACGGCGGTGGCCAGGCGCAGGCGGTGCTCATCGTCGGCGGCCGCGCCCGCGGTGCTGCCGGGCGGGGGCAGCAGGGTGTCGAACAGCTCGCGCAGGGTCCTCAGCATCGCGCGATCTTGTCACGCGATCTCGACCTCCAGCAGCACGGGGCCATCGGCCGTCAGCGCCTGCCGCAGCGCGCCGGCCAGCCCGGCGCCGTCGCTCACGCGCGAGGCCGGCAGCCCGTGCCCGGCGGCCAGCGCCACGAAGTCCAGCGCCGGCAGCTCGGTGCCCACCAGCGGGGCGCCGGGCGCGAAGCCGAAGTGCGGCGCAAAGCCCTGCAGCGCGCCGTAGCGGCGGTTGTTCAGGATCAGCACCGTCACCGGCAGCCGCAGTTGCGCCGCGTTCCACAGCGCCTGGATCGAGTACATCGCCGAGCCGTCGCCGATCATCGCGATCACGCGCTGGTGGCCGCCGCGCTGCTGCTGCGCCAGCGCCACGCCCATGGCCGCCGCCAGCCCGTGGCCGAGGCCGCCGCTGTCCATCGTCCAGTAGGTGCCGGGCTCGAAGATGGGCAGGAAGCGCTGCATGGCCGCGCGCGCGCTCGGGGCCTCCTCGAACACGATGCTGTCGCGCGGGCGCACCGCCGTCAGCGTCTGCATGAAGAAGGGCACCGGGATGGGCTCGCCCTCGGCGGGCACGGGCTGGGGCGGCGCGGGCTCGCGCGGCGGCGGCATCGTGCGTGCCCGCGCGGGCGCGGGCCGGGCCAGCAGGTCGGCGATGGCCAGCGACAGGCTGGCCACGACGCTGGTGCCCAGCGGCGCCCAGGCGGCGGTCTGCGGGTCGTCGGTGACTTGCAGCACCGCGCTGCCGGGCGGCGCGTGCGGGCCCTCGCCCTGCACGTGGTAGGTGAAGGCCGGCGCGCCCAGCGCCAGCACCACGTCGTGGCCCGCCAGCGCGGCGACGATCTTCTCGCGCATCGCCGGCAGCCAGCCGCCGAACAGCGGGTGGTCTTCCGGAAAGCCGGCGCGGCCGCTCATCGGCGCACCGAACACGCGCGCCCGGTGGCGCTCGGCCAGCGCGCGCGCCAGCGGCCAGGCGCCGTCGCGGTCGACGGCGGGGCCGATCACGAACGCCGGCCGCTCGGCGGCGTCGAGCGCGTCGCCCAGCGCCGCCAGCACCGCCGGGTCGGGCCGCAGCGCCTGGCTCACGACGCGCGGCGCCAGCGGCTCGCAGGGCTGCGCCCAGTCGTCGGCCGGCACGCTCACCAGCACCGGGCCGCGCGGCGGCGTCATCGCCAGGTGGTAGGCGCGGGCGATCGCGGCCGGCACGTCCTGCGCGCGCGCCGGCTCCACGGCCCACTTCACGTAGGGCCGCGGCAGCGTGGTGGCCTCGGCGCTGTGCAGGAAGGGGTCGTAGGCGAGGATCGAGCGCGCCTGCTGCCCGGCGGTGATCACCATCGGCGTGCGGTTCTTGAAGGCCGTGAAGATGGCCCCCATCGCGTGGCCCACGCCCACGGCCGAGTGCAGGTTGACGAAGGCCGCGCCGCCGGTGGCCTGCGCGTAGCCGTCGGCCATGCCCACGGCCACGCACTCCTGCAGGCCCAGCACGTAGCGGAAGTCGGCCGGCCAGCCCAGGAAGAAGCCCAGCTCGGTGGAGCCGGGGTTGCCGAAGACGGTGGTCATGCCGTGGGCGCGCATCAGCGCCCAGGTGGCTTGGCGGACGGTGGTTGACATGGGCAGCGTTGACGCGGGCGAGTGCGTCGGGCTCGCGGGGCTCACGCTCCTTCACCCGATGTCTTGGGCCCGGGGTTGGGGGCGATCAAGTGAAGGGGCTGCTGCACCAAGGCTAGCTGGCATTCAAGTTCGCTGTTGCCCGGTCGATATGGCGATCGGAAAGAGAAGTGACGCTTGACCATCGTTTCCCAGAGGACAAGCAGCCGGGAACCCAGATGAGCATGTCCCGCAGCGGCGATGCAGATCCACTACAGCGATGGCGAGCATGGCTGCTCGACAGGGTGTTCGTCATCACGATGCTGGCCAGCCTGGTGCCTTCGGGCTTGATCACCGCGCAGGCCTTCACAGGCGGTCCTTGGGTACATGTCGCATTGTGCTGGACCTGCCTGGCCCTGCTTGCCGTGTTGAGCCGGCGTCACTGGGCGGGATACCGGCTGCGGGCGGTATCGGGCGGCTTTCTGCTGTACGCGTTCGGCCTGTGGCTGCTGGTCCACGGCGGGTCGGTCGGCATGCTGTACATGCTGGCTGTTCCGGTGCTGCTGACCGTGGTGCTGAACACCGGTGTGGCCGTAGTGGCCCTCGTGGGCACCACCCTGACATTGACCGTCGTGGGGGCCATGCTCGAGCTGCCATTCCCGATGGCGATGGGCTTGCCCGGCGGAAGCTGGCTGCGCTGGATCACCATCAGCAGCAACCTGTTCTGGCTGGGCTTGCTGATGACGCTGGCGACGGGGTTCCTGCTGCGTCGGCTTCGCAAGGCTCTCGATAGCCAGCGCCGCGGTGCCACGCTCTTGAATGCGGTGGCGTCACAGGTGCCTGGCATGGTGTTTCGCTTGCGTGTGCAGCCCGGCCTCGCGCCGCTTTTCGTGTATGCCAGTCCGGGGTCAGAAGGGGTGCTTGGCGTTCCGGCCGATCAACTGCTGGCGGACGCTTCGGCGATGGGCCGTGGCTTGCCAGAGGATGACCTCCGGAAGTTTCATGATGGTCTGCAGCGCAGCGCGAAGACCGGTGAAGCCGTGGTGCTAGAGCTTCGCGTGCAGCGGCCTGGCGGGAAGACGGGCTGGGCTCAGATGCAGGCTGCCGCTGTGGACCGCGATGGCGCCGCGACGATTTTGAACGGCGTCATCACGGACATCACGGAAAGAAAGCTCGCTGACCAGCGCATTCGCCACCAGGCCTACACGGATACGCTGACCGGGCTGCCGAATCGACTGGCGCTGCAGACGCAGCTGGCCCAGGTTCTGGACCAGGAAGGTGCCCGCGCCGCCCTGTTGCTGGTGGATCTTGACCGGTTCAAGGAGGTGAACGACACACGTGGCCATGGCGGCGGCGACGAACTGTTGGTTGAGGCCGGGCAGCGCCTGCGGGCCTTGACTGGCACCGAGGGCACCCTGGCTCGCGTCGGCGGGGACGAGTTCGTGCTGCTGCTGAAGGGCCCCAACTGCGAGCACCTCTCGGCCACGCTCGGGCCGCGTGTCCTGGCAGAGCTGTCGCGGCCGTTTTCGGTTCGTGGCGAACCTGTCTTCATCTCGGCCAGCATCGGCGTCTCGCTCCATCCGGACGACGGCTTGGGGGCCGACGCGCTGCTCAGCAGCGCCGACCAGGCACTTTACGAGGCCAAGGGATCGGGCCGGAACTGCTGCGTCAGGTTCAGCCCGGAACTGCAGATGCGCGCGCAGCGGCGCGTTCAACTTGCACATGACCTGCGGCACGCCATCGAGCGCGGCCAGCTGTCGCTCGTCTATCAGCCCGTCGTCGACCTGCGCAGCGAGCGTGTCCGCAAGGCCGAGGCCCTGCTTCGATGGCAACACCCGGAGTTTGGTGCGGTGTCGCCCGCAGAGTTCGTACCCATTGCCGAGGGCTCCGGTCTGATCGACCGCCTTGGGGCGTGGGTGCTCGAGACCGCTGCGGTTCAGGTGGCGAAGTGGCGTCACGAACTTGACTCTTCGTTTCGCGTTGCCATCAATCACTCGCCGCTGCAGTTCCGCAGTTCGCAGGCGCCGGGATCGTCTTGGAAGCAAGTGCTGGAGAGCTTAGGCATACCCGGGGAGGCTCTGGTGGTAGAGATCACCGAGGGCCTGCTGCTCGATCATTGCGATGCACTGGCAGAACAGTTGCGCGAGTTGCGCGCCTCGGGCGTGCAGGTGGCGCTGGACGACTTCGGAACCGGCTACAGCGCGCTGGCGTACCTGCATCGCTATGAGATCGACATGATCAAGATCGACCGCAGCTTCGTGAGCGGGTCGGCGGCCGGTCGCACTGGGCGCTCCCTCTGTCGCTCCATCCTGGCGTTGGCCCAGGAACTCAACCTGGAAGTGGTGGCCGAAGGGGTGGAGACCGCCGAACAAAGGGACTGGCTGAGGAGCGCCGGCTGTCATCACGGACAGGGTTGGCTGTTCGCGCGAGGTCTGCCCGCCGATGCGTTCGAGGCCTGGTGGCGCGAACACCATCGCGACGCGGCAGCTGGCCTGCTGGAGCAGCCGGCCGCAGCCACGGCCTGAGGAGGCGGCGGCCCAAGGCATCGAACCCGAAGCCGCGCAGGGCGCGTGGTCAACCCCAGACCTCGTTGGCCACCTCGACCACCAGCTGCAGCTTGCGCTTCTGGTCCTCCACGGCGATGTTGTTGCCGTGCACGGTGCTGCTGAAGCCGCATTGCGGGCTCAGCGCCAGCTGCTCCAGCGGCGCGTACTGGGCGGCTTCCAGGATGCGGCTCTTCAGCGCGTCCTTCGTCTCGAGCTGGCCGAACTTGGTGGTGACCAAGCCGAGCACGACGATGCGGCCGGGCTTCAGGTACCGCAGCGGCCGGAAGTCGCCCGAGCGGTCGTCGTCGTACTCCATGAAGATGGCGTCGAGGTTCATCTCCGACAGCAGCGCCTCGGCCACCGGCTCGTAGTTGCCGGCTGCCGCGTGGGTGCTCTTGAAGTTGCCGCGGCACAGGTGCATGGCCAGCGTCATGCCCGCCGGCTTCCTGGCCACCACCTTGTTGATGAACGCGGCGTAGCGGTGCGGCAGCTCGTTAGGGTCGTCGCCGCGCTGGCGCGCCGCCTCGCGCATCTTCTCGTCGCACAGGTAGGCCATGTTGGTGTCGTCCATCTGCACGTAGCGGCAGCCGGCGTCGAACAGGCTCTGCAGCTCCTCGGCGTAGGCCTGCGCCACGTCGTCGTAGAACACCGGGTCCAGCTCGGGGTAGGCCGTGCGGCTGATGCCGGCGCGGCCGCCGCGGAAGTGCAGCATCGTCGGGCTCGGGATCGTCACCTTGGGCGTGGCGCCTGGCGCGTGCAGCGCGATCTGCGCCTTCAGGTACTCGAAGTCGGCGCGCTGGATGTCCTTCACGTGGCGGACCTTGTCGACCACCTTGATGACCGGCGGCGCCAGCTCCTCCGTGCCGTCGGCACGCCGCACGGTGACGGGGATGTCGGTGTGCACGCCGCCAAGCTGCTCGAGGAAGTCGATGTGGAAGTAGGTGCGGCGGAACTCGCCGTCGGTGATGGCCTGCAGGCCGCAGTCGCGCTGGAACTGCACGATCTCGGTGATGGCGCGGTCCTCCACCGCGCGCAGCTGCTCGGCGCTGATGGCGCCGCGGGCTTTCTGGGCGCGCGCCTCCAGCAGGTAGGCCGGGCGCAGGAAGCTGCCGACGTGGTCGGCGCGGAACGGGGGCGCGGCGCGCAGGGTCATGGTCTCGGGTCCTCGACAGGGGTGGGGTTCAGGCGCCGGCCGGCACGATGACGTCGGGCGTCGGCGGGTCGGCGTACAGGCGGTCCACCAGCGCGGCGCGGGCGGCGAGCACGGCGCGCTGGTTGATGGAGTTCTTGTCGGTGAGCTCGCCGCGGTCGATGGACGGCGGCTCGGCCAGCAGCAGCCAGCGCGCGGGCCGCGTGGCGCTGCCCGTGCCTTCCTGCCACAGCCGGTCGGCCAGGGCCTGGAACGCGGCGCGCACGCGCGGCTCGGCCAGCACCGCGGCGGCCGGCATCGCGGCCGGCAGCGCGAAGTGGCGCCGCAGGTCGTCGAGCCTCGGGAACACCAGCAGGCCGACGGCGTCGCGGTCCAGCCCGGCCACGACGACGTCCTGGACGAAGGGGTCGCCGGCCATCGTGACCCGGGCGCGCAGCGGCCCCACGCTCACGAAGGTGCCGCTGGAGAGCTTGAAGTCCTCGGCGATGCGGCCGTCGAAGGCCAGCCCGCGCTCGGGGTGCGCGTCGTCGATGCAGCGCGCGGCGTCGCCCGTGCGGTAGAAGCCCTCGTCGTCGAAGGCCGCGGCCGTGGCCTCGGGGTTGCGCCAGTAGCCGGGCATCACGTTGGGGCCGCGGAAGCGGATCTCGTGCTTGCCGCTGGCCACGCCGTTGACGACATCGGGCACCAGCTTCACCTCCACGCCGGGGCAGGGCAGCCCGATGTGGCCCGAGCGCACGCCCGGGCCCACGGCGAAGGTGCACGACGGCGAGGTCTCGGTCATGCCGAGCCCGGTGGTCATGACGATGCGCTGGCCGCCGGTGGCGGCCTCGGCGTGGCGGTCGAGGTGGTCCCACACGGCCTGGCTCAGGCCGGCGCCGGCGTACATGAAGGCCTGCACGCGGCTGAACAGGCGGTCGCGCAGGGCCGTGTCGTGGTCCATGGCCCGGCACAGCTCCTCGAAGCCCTTGGGCACGTTGAAGTACATGGTCGGCGCGATCTCGCGCAGGTTGCGCGCCGTCTCGCCAATGCCGCCGGGCGTGGGCTTGCCGCCGTCGAGGTGCAGCGTGCCGCCGTTGTACAGCGCGATGCCGATGTTGTGGTTGCCGCCGAAGGTGTGGTTCCAGGGCAGCCAGTCCACCAGCACCGGCGGTTCGTCGCCGAGGAAGGGGAAGCACTGCCGGATCATCTGCAGGTTGCTGCACCACATGCGGTGCGTGTTCACCACCGCCTTGGGCGCCTTGGTGGAGCCCGAGGTGAACAGGAACTTGGCGATGGTGTCGGGCCCCACCGCCGCGTGGGCCGCGTCGACCGCCGCGCCCGGCTCGGTGGCGCGCAACGCGGCCAGCGCCAGCGTGTCGCGGCCCGGCACGGGGGCGCCGGCGCTCACCACGGGCACCTCGTCGCCCACGCAGGCCGCCAGGGCGCGGGCGTAGGCGGCGCCGTCGGCCACGAACACCAGCCCCGGCGTCAGCGTGGCCGCGATGTGCGCCAGCCGGGCGTGGTCGGTGGCCACCAGCGCGTAGGCCGGCGACACGGGCGCGAAGGGCACGCCGATCCACAACGCGCCGAAGCTGATGCGCAGGTGGTCGAGGCTGTTGTCCGACAGGATCATCAGCGGCCGCTCGGCCGACAGGCCGAAGCGCGTGAGCGCCTGGCCGATGCGGCGCGCCTCGTCGCGCAGTTGCGCGTAGGTGAGGCTGCGCCAGGCGCCGTCGGGCCCGCGCTCGGCCGCGAACACGCGCTCGGGCGCCACCGCGGCCCAGTGCTCGAGCCGCTCGGTCAGCGTGCGCGGTACCTCGCCCAGCGGCTCGGTCGAGCGCCACAGCCGGGTGCCGTCGCCGCGCTGCTCGACCGTGGCCTGCACGCAGCCGCCGAAGCGCGCGGGGCGCCAGGCCGCGGCCGCGCCGGGCTGCATCGCCGAGGCCACGGTCAGTCCTGCGTGATCTTGCGTTCCTGGATGATGCGCGCGTAGCGGGCCATGTCGGCCTTGATGACGTCGCCGAACTCGCGCGGCGAGATCGGCTGCGGCTCGGCGCCGATGCCGCGGATCACCTCCACCACCGAGGGCACCGCGAGTGCGCGGTTGATCTCGCGGTTCATGCGCTCGACGATCTCCGGCGGCGTGCCCGCCGGCGCCCAGAAGCCGTGCGTGGTGCCGGCGTCGAAGCCGGCCAGGCCCAGCTCGATCAGCGTCGGCGTGTCGGGGAACAGCCGCGAGCGCTTCACCGAGCCCACCGCCAGCAGCCGCAGCCGGCCGGCGCGCACGTGCGAGAAGGCGATGCCGGGGTCAAAGGTGTAGTCGAGCTGGCCGGCCAGCAGGTCCTGCAGCACCGCGGCAGAGCCGCGGTAGGGAATGTGCACGGTGAAGATGCCGGCCTGCGACTTGAGCATCTCGCCGGCGATGTGCGGGCTGGTGCCGTTGCCCGGCGAGCCGTAGCTCAGGCGGCCCGGGTTGCGCTTGGCGTGGGCAATGAACTCGGCGTAGGTCTTGTAGGGGCCGTCGGCGCGGGTCACCAGGAACAGCTCCAGCCGGGCGCCCGCGGCCACGGGGATGAGGTCCTTGGCCGGGTCGTAGGGCATCTTGTTGTTGAGCAGCGGCACGATGGCCGCGGCGCTGCCCGAGCTCAGCAGGAAGGTGTAGCCGTCGGGCGCGCTCTTGGCCGCGGCGTCGGAGCCGATGATCCCGCCGGCGCCGCCGCGGTTGTCGACCACGATCTGCTGCCCCAGGGCCTGCGACAGCGGCACGGCCACCGCGCGCGCCACCGCGTCGGGCGAGCCGCCGGCCGGGAAGTTGACGATCAGGCGGATCGGCTTGGCCGCGGGCCAGGCCGGCGCCTGGGCGCGGGCGGGCAGGGCGGCCAGGCCGGCCAGCGCGGCGCCGGCGCCCAGCAGACGGCGGCGGGGAACGGTGGGTCGGGGGGTGCGCGGGTCGTCCATGGGTTTGTCTCCGTCGTGCGGTTCGAGGGCTTGCCGATGGCCGCGCAGCCGGCACGCAGGGTTGCCGTCGACGCAGCTTGATTTGGATCCAATTCTTCGAAGATCATCCAACAAGGTCAACCGAACAACCCTCTTTTGGATCCAATCGAGTGAAAACCCCAGGCCCCGGCATCCCCGCGGGCGACCCGGCGGCGTCGCTGGTGGCGCAGTTGCGCCGCTGGCTGGCCGAGGGCCGCTACCCCGCCGGCACGCGGCTGGCCGAGGAGGCCGTGGCGCAGGACCTGGGCGTGTCGCGCACGCCGGTGCGGCTGGCCTTCCGCACGCTGGCCCAGGAGGGGCTGCTCGAGAGCGCCGGCAAGCGCGGCTTCGTCGTGCGCTCGTTCTCGACGGCCGACGTGCGCTGCGCGGTGGAGGTGCGCGGCGTGCTCGAGGGCCTGGCGGCGCGCCGCCTGGCCGAGCGCGGCGCCACCGCCGAGGAGCGCGGCGTGCTGCAGCAGTGCCTGGCCGACGGCGACGCGCTGCTCGCGCGCGGGCCGCTGGCGGCGGCCGACGTGGCCTGCTGGAGCGCGCTGAACGCCCGCTTCCACGCCACGCTGGTGGCCGGCGCCGGCAGCCGCGTCGTGGCCGACGCCATCGCGCGCAACGACCACCTGCCCTTCGCCAGCGCCGACAGCATCACCTTCCAGGTCGAGGCGCTGTCGCGCGAGACGCTGAAGCTGCAGGCGGCGCAGCTGCAGCACCGACTGATCGTCGACGCGCTGCTGGCGCGCGAGGGCGCCCGCGTCGAGGCGCTGGTGCGCGAGCACGCGCTGATCGGCGTGCACTACGCGCCGCTGTTCGGCCTGCAGCCGGTGACGGCCCCGGGTGCGGCGGCGGACTCCCTGCGCTGAGGGCCCGCGCCAGGGCCGCGGCGTGGTGCAATCGCCCCAACCATGGATGCGCCGGTCTCGCCGCTGTACCTGCTCGAACGCTTCGACGTCGGCGTGATCGAGCTCGACGCCGAGCGCCGCGTGGTGGCGATGAACGACTTCGCCCGCCGCGTGCTGCCGGTGGCCGAGAAGCAGCCCTTCGACCGCATGGTGCTGAGCTTCCACCCCGAGCGCTCGCAGCCCAAGGTGGACTTCCTGCTGGCGCAGGCCGCGCAGAGCGCCACCTGCCCCGTGAGCAACCCGCCGCCGATGGCCATGATCATCAACATCCCCGAGCGGGTGCTGCTGATCAAGGTGACGCGCATGGCCGGCGCCGACGGCACCACGCGCGGCTACGTGCTGGTGTTCTACGACATCACCGAGGTCGTGTCGGCCGGCGATGCCGCGCTGGCGCCGAGCAGCGCGCAGCCGCAGCGCCGCCGCCTGCTGAAGGTGCCCACCGTGGCCGGGCAGCGCATCGTGCTGGTCGACGCCGACGACATCGTCCACCTGCAGTCCGAGGGCCACTACACCCAGGTGGCCACAGCCGAGGGGCGGCGCTTCTGCAACCTGGCCATCGGCGATCTCGAAGGCCGGCTCGACCCCGGGCAGTTCATGCGCGTGCACCGCAGCCACATCGTCAACCTGCGCCGCGTGGCGCAGCTGCACCGCCCGGGCGGGCGGCTGCTGCTGCAGCTGCAGGGCGTGGCCGAGCCCGTGCCGGTGTCGCGCAGCAGCGCGGCCGAGGTGCTCAAGCGGCTGGGGCTGCAGGCGGGCGCGCTGGCGACGACGGCCCTTCAGGGTTAGCGAGCCCTGGGACTTTCCCGAAGTCGCCGAGCCTGACAGGGCGGCCTGCGGACCCGTTCGTGGCGCCGGCCTGCCGTTCGTGCAGGCAGGGCCACCATTCGTGCGAAAGACCCGCGCTGACGCGGCTCTGCCGAGGCTTGTCCGCGTGAATCAGGAGGAATAGGGCTTGTGCCCACCATCCGCAGTCGGCCGGCAAGCCTGCCCGAGCCGTGCGCGCCTGGGCCCTTCCAGGCACCGCCCGAACAGGAGACGACGAACGTGATCCCCCCGTCCTTCGACTACCACGCGCCCAAGTCCGTGGGCGAGGCCCTGGGCCTGCTCGGCAGCCTGGGTCAAGACGCCAAGCTGCTGGCCGGCGGCCACAGCCTGCTGCCGATGATGAAGCTGCGCTTTGCGCAACCGGCCCACCTGATCGACCTCAACCGCATCCCCGAGCTGCGCGGCATCTGCGAGGACGGCACCGACGTCGTCATCGGCGCGATGACCAGCGAGAACGAGCTCATCGCCAGCCCCGTGCTGCGCGCCCGGGTGCCGCTGATGGCCGAGGCGCCCAAGCTCATCGCCGACCCGCAGGTGCGCAACCGCGGCACCATCGGCGGCGACATCGCCCACGGCGACCCGGGCAACGACCACCCTGCCATCAGCCTGGCGCTGGATGCCACGATGCACATCGAGGGCCGCGGCGGCAAGCGCAGCGTCAAGGCCGACGACTTCTACCTCGGCCTGTACGCCACCGCGCTGGCCGAGGACGAGATCCTCACCGCCATCCGCGTGCCCGCGTTCGCCGCGGGCACGGGCTGGGCCTACGAGAAGCTCAAGCGCAAGACGGGCGACTGGGCCACGGCCGGCGCGGCCGTGGTGATGCGCATGAGCGGCGGCACGGTGAGCCACGTGCGCATCGCGCTGACCAACGTGGCACCCACGGCCATCCGCGCGCACGACGCCGAGAAGGCCCTGCTGGGGCAGGCCGTCACGCCAGCTGTGCTGCAGGCCGCGGCCGACGCCGCGATGGCCGTGTGCGACCCCGCCGCCGACCTGCGTGGCAACGAGGAATACAAGACCGCGATGGCCGGGCAGATGGTCAAGCGGGCGATCGCCGCCGCCGCCGCGCGCTGCGCCTGAAGGAGGACACGACCATGGCGAAGAAACTGGTTTCCATGAAGGTCAACGGCAAGGCGGTCGAAGAGGCCGTGGAGCCGCGCACGCTGCTCGTGCACTTCCTGCGCGAGAAGCTCAACCTCACCGGCGCGCACATCGGCTGCGAGACCAGCCACTGCGGTGCGTGCACGGTGGACGTGGACGGCGCCAGCGTCAAGGCCTGCACGCACTTGGCGGTGCAGTGCGAGGGCTCGCAGGTGCTCACGGTCGAGGGCCTGGCCAACGCAGGCGTGCTGCACGCCGTGCAGGAAGGCTTCTACAAGGAGCACGGCCTGCAGTGCGGCTTCTGCACGCCGGGCATGCTGATGCGCGCCTACCGCTTCCTGCAGGAGAACCCCAGCCCCACCGAGGCCGAGATCCGCGCCGGCATGGCCGGCAACCTGTGCCGCTGCACGGGCTACCAGAACATCGTCAAGGCGGTGCAGTACGCGGCCGCCAAGCTGCAACAGACGGCGAAGGAGGCTGCGTAAATGAACGCTCCCGACAAGGACGCGCTGGACCGCATGGCCGCGCTGCAGGGCCTGGGTGACGCCCGCCTGCGCAAGGAAGACGCGCGCTTCATCCAGGGCAAGGGCAACTACGTCGACGACATCAAGCTGCCCGGCATGGTGCACATGGACATCGTGCGCAGTTCCATCGCCCACGGCCGCATCAAGAAGATCGACAAGTCCGAGGCGCTGAAGGTGCCGGGCGTCATCGCCGTGCTGACGGCCGACGACCTGAAGCCGCTGAAGCTGCACTGGATGCCCACGCTGGCCGGCGACGTGGCAGCCGTGCTCGCCGACGAGAAGGTGCACTTCCAGATGCAGGAAGTGGCCGTCGTCATCGCCGAGGACCGCTACGCCGCGGCCGACGGCGTCGAGGCCGTGCAGGTGGAGTACGAGGAACTGCCCGTCGTGCTCGACCCCTTCGAGGCCCTGAAGCCCGACGCGCCCGTGCTGCGCGAGGACCTCGCCGGCAAGACCAGCGGCGCCCACGGCCCGCGCGAGCACCACAACCACATCTTCACCTGGGACGCCGGCGACAAGGCGGCCACCGACGCGGCCTTCGCTCAAGCGCCCGTCACGGTGAAGGAGAACATCTTCTACCCCCGCGTGCACCCCTGCCCGCTGGAGACCTGCGGCGCCGTGGCGAGCTTCGACCCCGTGCGTGGCGAGCTCACCACCTACATGACCAGCCAGGCGCCGCACGTCGTGCGCACGGTGGTCAGCCTGCTGTCGGGCATCCCCGAGAGCAAGGTGCGCATCGTCAGCCCCGACATCGGCGGCGGCTTCGGCAACAAGGTGGGCGTGTACCCGGGCTACGTCTGCGCCATCGTCGCCAGCATCGTGCTGGGCCGGCCGGTGAAGTGGGTGGAAGACCGCATCGAGAACATCAGCTCCACCGCCTTCGCGCGGGACTACCACATGGAGGGCGAGCTCGCCGCCACGCCCGACGGCAAGATCCTCGCGCTGCGCACCCACGTGGTGGCTGACCACGGCGCGTTCGACGCCTGCGCCGACCCGACCAAGTTCCCGGCCGGCCTGTTCCACATCTGCAGCGGCAGCTACGACATCGGCGCGGCCTACGCCCAGGTCAAGGGCGTGTACACCAACAAGGCGCCGGGCGGCGTGGCCTACCGCTGCAGCTTCCGCGTGACCGAGGCCGTGTACCTGATCGAGCGCATGGTCGACGTGCTGGCGCAGAAGCTGGGCATGGACAAGGCCGAGATCCGCGCGAAGAACTTCGTCCGCAAGGAGCAGTTCCCGTACAAGAGCGCCTTCGGCTTCGAGTACGACAGCGGTGATTACCACACGGCCCTGACCAAGGTGCTCGATGCGGTGGACTACAAGGCACTGCGCGCCGAGCAGGCTGCGCGCCGCGCCGACCCGAACGCCACGCACCTGATGGGCATCGGCCTGGTCACCTTCACCGAGGTGGTGGGCGCGGGCCCGAGCAAGATGTGCGACATCCTCGGCGTGGGCATGTTCGACAGCTGCGAGATCCGCATCCACCCCACGGGCAGCGCGATCGCGCGCATGGGCACCATCACGCAGGGCCAGGGCCACCAGACCACCTACGCGCAGATCATCGCCACCGAGCTGGGCATCCCCAGCGAGGTGATCCAGGTGGAAGAAGGCGACACCAGCACCGCGCCCTACGGCCTGGGCACCTACGGCAGCCGTTCCACGCCCGTGGCCGGCGCGGCCATTGCGCTGGCGGCGCGGAAGATCCATGCCAAGGCACGCAAGATCGCCGCGCACCTGCTCGAGGTGGGCGAGGCGGATCTGGACTGGGAGATCGACCGCTTCCACGTCAAGGGCGACCCGGCGCGCCACAAGACGATGAAGGACATCGCCTGGGCGGCCTACAACAACGTGCCCGCGGGCCTGGAGATGGGCCTGGAGGCGGTGCATTACTACGACCCGCCCAACTTCACCTATCCCTTCGGCATCTACCTCGCCGTGGTCGACATCGACCGCGCCACCGGCGAGACCAAGGTGCGCCGCTTCTACGCGCTCGACGACTGCGGCACGCGCATCAACCCGATGATCATCGAGGGCCAGATCCACGGCGGCCTGACCGAGGGCTTCGCGGTGGCCATGGGCCAGCAGATGCCGTTCGACGCGCAGGGCAACCTGCTGGGCAACACGCTGATGGACTACTTCCTGCCCACCTTCGTGGAGACGCCGCACTGGGAGACCGACCACACCGTCACGCCCAGCCCGCACCACCCCATCGGCGCCAAGGGCGTGGCCGAGTCGCCCCACGTCGGCTCCATCCCCACGTTCACCTCGGCGGTGGTCGACGCCTTCGCGCACGTGGGCGTGACGCAGCTGACCATGCCGCACAGCGCCTTCAACGTCTGGAAGACGCTGAAGGCCACCGGCCTGGCCCTGTGAGGTTCTAATCCCGGCATGGAAGTCAAACTCGACAAGCGCTACCCCGTCGCCGCCACGCTAGAACAGGCGTGGGCGGTGCTCTCCGACATTCACGCCACGGCCGCCTGCATGCCCGGTGCGCAGATCACCGAGCAGATCGACGACACCCACTACAAGGGCACCGTTCGGAGCAAGGTCGGCCCGGCCGTGATGACCTTCAACGGCGACATCGAGCTGCAGGGCATCGACGCCGCGGCGCGGCAGTTGAAGCTGCTGGGCAAGGGCGCCGACAAGGGCGGCTCGTCGGCGTCGATGCAACTCACCGCGCACCTCGAGCCCGACGGCGCCGGCTGCGTACTGGCTGGCGCGGCCACCATCATCGTCAGCGGCAAGCTGGCGCAGTTCGGCAGCCGGCTGCTGGTGCCGGTGTCCGACGCGATGCTGGCGCAGTTCGCCGACAACTTCCGCACGGCCGCCGCGGCGGTATCCGTGGCCGCGCCCGCGGCTGCGCCCGCCGCGGGTGCCCCGGTCGAGGGCACCGAGATCCGCACCGAGCAGGCCCCGCAGGCGCCGGGGGCCGTGCCCGCCGCCGCCGAGCCGGCGGCGCCCGCCGCCCCGGCTCCGCGCCCGCCAGCGGCGCCCGTGAAGGAGCTCAACGCGCTGGCGCTGATGTGGACCGTCATCAAGGCCTGGTTCGCGGGCCTCTTCGGCAAGAAGGCCTGAGCGCGGGCCGCGGGGGCGCATGACGACGGAGGCGAGCCCGCAGGCCCTGCGTGAAGCGCTGCACCGCGCCGGCTACATCGCCGACGAGGCGCTGGCCACCACGCTGTGGCTGGCTGGGTCGCTGCAGCGGCCGCTGCTGGTGGAGGGCGACGCCGGGGTCGGCAAGACGGCGCTGGCTCAGGCACTGGCCCGCGCCGAGGGGCGGCGGCTGGTGCGGCTGCAGTGCTTCGAGGGCCTGGACCTGGCGCAGGCCGCCTACGAGTGGAACTACGGCCGCCAGCTGCTGGCCATCCGCCGTGCCGAGAGTGGAGCCGTCACCGCCGACGACTCGGCGCTGTTCTCGCGCGAGTTCCTGCTGCAGCGCCCGCTGCTCGAGGCCATCCTGGCCGACGAGCCCTGCGTGCTGCTGATCGACGAGGTCGATCGCGCCGACGAGGCCTTCGAGGCCTTCCTGCTGGAGGTGCTGGCCGACTGGCAGATCACGGTGCCCGAGCTGGGCACGCTGCGCGCCCGCCACGTGCCGCGCGCCGTGCTCACCAGCAACGGCACGCGCGAGCTGTCCGATGCGCTGCGCCGGCGCTGCCTGTACCACTGGCTGGACTACCCCACGCTGGCGCGCGAGATCGCCATCGTCCGCGCCACGCTGCCCGCGGCCGAGGGCGCGCTGGTCGAGCAGGCCGTGGCCTTCGTGCAGCGGCTGCGGCGCGAGGACCTGGGCAAGACCCCCGGCGTGGCCGAGAGCCTGGACTTCGTGCGCGCGCTGCACCACCTGGGGCACGCGCGGCTGCCCGACGAGCCCGCGGCCCTGGCCCACGTGCTGGCCTGCCTGCTGAAGACGCGCGAGGACCGATTCCAGTTCGGGCCCGAACGCCTGCTGCAGGTGCTGGAAGGCCGCAAGGCTGGCGGCGACGGCGTGGCCGTGAAGCACGCGACGCCGCTGCCATGAACGCCACACCGCTGCCCACGGCCCAGCCGCTGGCTGCGCTGGCCGGCTTCGCGGCCCACCTGCGCGAGCACGGCTTCGTGGTCGGGGTGGCCGAGCAGCAGGCCATGGTGCAGGCGGCGCTGGTGCTGCCCGGGGCGCTGCGGCAGCCGGCGCGGCTGTCGGAGGCCTGGCGCGCCATCGCCTGCCACGGCGCGCGCGACTGGCGGCGCTGGCCCGAACTGTTCCAGCGCTACTGGCAGCCGCAGCGCAGCACCGGCAGCACGCGCGTCAGCGGGCGCACGCGGCCGCCGCGCGACATCCGCCAGCTGGTGCAGCAGCTGCACGACAGCCTCGGCGAGGGCGGCACGAAGCCGGGCGCCGCGGCCGCCGACACTGCGCTGGCCGACAGCCCCGCCGAGGGCGATGCGCTCAGCCGTCACCAGGGCGGGGCCAGCCGCACCGAGGCGCTGCACGACCGCAGCCTGCACGAGTGGCTGCCGCAGGACCTGTCGCTGCTGCAGCAGCTGGCCGAGCGCATCGCCGCGCGGCTGCGCCGCCGCCTCACGCGGCGCTGGCACGCGCACCCGCAGGGCCGCCGGCTCGACCTGCGCCACACGCTGCGGCGCAGCCTGGCCACCGGCGGCGTGCCCATGGCCCCGGCCTGGCGGCAGCCGCGGCGCGAGCGGCCGCGCCTGTTCGTGCTGGTCGACGTCAGCCGCTCGATGGAGACCCACGCGCAGCTGTTCCTGCGCATCGCACGCGCCTTCGTGGTGGCGGCGCAGGCGCGGGTGTTCGTGTTCCACACCCGGCTGGCCGAGGTGACGCCGCTGCTGCAGCGCGACAGCGGCGCCGTGCAGGAGAAGGTCAACGCCGTCACCGCGGGCTTCGCCGGCGGCACGCGCATCGCCACCAGCCTGGCCGACTTCCACCGCGTGCACGCGCGCGCCCAGCTGGGCCGGCGTGCCCAGGTGTGGGTGCTGTCCGACGGCTTCGACGCCGACGAGCCGCAGCGCCTGGCCGAGGAACTGGCGGCCGTGCGCGGCCGCGGCGCGCGCATCACCTGGTTTCACCCCTCGCCGGCCGTGCCGGCCTCGGCCGCGATGCAGGCCGCGCGCCCCCAGGTGCAGCGCTTCGTGCGCCTGGCCTCGCTGCGCGACCTGGCCTCGGCCGCCGAACTCATCGCCTGAACCTCCGAAGGAGCGTTGCCCATGAACAGCCTCGACGTCCTCGCCCACGCCCAGCGCCTGCAGCAGCAGGGCGAGCCCTTCTGCCTGGTCAGCGTGCTGCGCGTGCAGGCGCCGGCCTCGGCGCGGCCCGGCGACAAGGCCGTGGTCAGCGCGCAGCGCATCGAGGCCGGCTGGATCGGCGGCGGCTGCGCGCAGCCCGCCGTGCTGCGCACGGTGAAGCAGGCGCTGGCCGACGGCCGCTCGCGCCTGATCCGCATCACCCCATCGGAGGAAGGCACCGAGCGCGAACTGCAGGACGTGCTGGAGTTCGGCATGGCCTGCCACAGCGGCGGCACGCTGGAACTGTTCGTGGACCCCGTGCTGCCGCGTGCGCGCCTGGTGGTGGTGGGCGATTCGCCGCTGGCCGCCGCGCTCGCCGGCCTGGCGCCGCGCGTGGGCCTGCCGGTCACGGTGGTGGCGCAGGGCGCCGATGCGGCGCGCTTCGCCGACGCCGAGCGCGTGATCGCCAGCGACGATGCGGTCGACGCCGTGGCCCAGTTGGCGCCGGGTGCGTTCGTCGTGGTGGCCACGCAAGGCCGGCGCGACCTGCAGGGCCTGCGCGCCGCGCTGGCCCTGGCTGCGCGGCAGGTGTTCTTCGTGGCCAGCGCGCGCAAGGCCACGGTGCTGAAGGCGGCGCTCATGGAGGCCGGGCACGCCCGCGCTGAGGTCGAGGCCATCGTGGCGCCGGCCGGCGAGCCCATCGGTGCGCAGACGCCCGAGGAGATCGCGCTCGCCGTGCTCGCCACGGTGGTGGCGGCGCGGCGGGGGGCGGTGCCGCCCGCAGCGGCCGTGCCGGCCCCGACGCCGGTCGCGGCGGAACCCGCCGCGCGCCCGCAACCCGTGGCGCTGGCGGCGCTGCCCGACCTGCCGCCCGCCAAGGGCTCCTGCTGCGGCGGCTGAGCGCGGGGGAGGGCGGCCATGGGATGCATCCTCAAGGGCGGCGGCGGCCTGTACAGCCGCGTCGTGGTGGGCGCGGTGGTGCTGGCGGCCGGCGCGGGCTCGCGCCTGGGCGGCCGGCCCAAGTGCCTGCTGGAACTGGGCGGCGTGCCGCTGATCCGCCGCACGCTGATCGCGCTGTCGGGCGCCGGAGTCGACGAGGTGGTGGTGGTGCTGGGCCACCATGCGGCGCAGATCGAGCCGCTGGTGCAGGACTTCCCGGTCACGCTGGCGCGCAACCCCAGCCCCGACGACGGCCAGGTCTCGTCGCAGCGCATCGGGCTGGCCGCGCTCGGCGGCAAGCTCGACGCCGTGCTGGTGGTGCTGGCCGACCAGCCGCTGCTGGGGGCGGCCGACATCACCGCCCTCATCGGCGCCTGGAAGAAGCGCCCCGAGGGCGCGCGCGTCGTGCAGCCGCACGTGGGCGGCGAGCGCGCCAACCCGGTGATCTTCGACGCCGCGGTGCGCGAGGAGATCCTGGCCGGCGCGGCCAACGTCGGCTGCCGCCAGTGGCAGGCCGCGCACGCCGACCAGGTGCACGCCTGGCCCAGCGACAACCGCCGCTACCGCGTCGACATCGACACGCCCGAGGACATCGCGGCCTTCGAGCGCGACACCGGCCACGTGCTGCGCTGGCCGGCCGGGTTGGCGGAGCTGGCGTGAGCCTGGGCCCCGGCCAGCACGCGCTGTGGCCGGTGCCCCTGGGCGTGCACCGACACCCCGACGCCGAGGCCCTGAACGCGCTGCTGGTGCGCGTGTTCGCAGCCCTGCGCGCCACCCAGCGCCATGCCCGCGGCGAGCCCGAGCGCGCCTTCTTCGCCAGCGACGACGACCTGCTGCAGCGCGTGAAGCTGCCCGAGTGGCAGGGCTTCGTGCAGTGGCTGGTGGCCTGCCTGCGCGACACCGTCACCGCCGCCAACGCGGCGGCCTGGCCGGCCGACTGGCGCGACGGCGGCGTGCCGCTGGCCGTGGGCATCGACGCCATGTGGTTCCAGACCAGCCGCGGCGGCGCCTTCCACGACGTGCACACGCACGGCAACGCCTCGTGGTCGGCGGTGTACGTGGTGCAGGTGGACGCGCCCGAGGCGCGGCGCCGCCACCCGGTCTACGGCGCCGCCAACGGCGTCACGCGGTTCTACGGGCCGCCGTTCCAGGCCCTGGGCGGTGCCCACGTCGACCTGGGCAACGCCTACCTGCAGCCGCCGCACGTGGACGTGGAGCCGCTGCCGGGGCAGCTGGTGGTGTTCCCGGCCTGGCTGGCGCACCAGGCGCTGCCCTACGACGGGGACACCGAGCGCGTGATCGTCTCGTTCAACGCCCGGGTGAGCCGGGCCCGCGGCTCCGACCGCCTGCACGGCTTCGCGGCCACCTGAGATGACGCCCGGCCTGCGCCTGCTGCTGGCCCGCCTGGCCGCGTGGACCCTGCTGTTCGCGGGCTGGCTCGGGCTGGGCGCGCTGGCGCTGCAGCACGGGCCGGCCGGCTGGGCGCAGTTCGCACCCCAGGCCCTGTGGCTGGCCACGGTGGCGGTGGCGCAGCCGCTGCTGGCGCGCCGCCCGCCGGGCGCGGC
>CAIKLM010000060.1 GCA_903828235.1 uncultured beta proteobacterium
CAACGCTCAAAACCGTACTCCTGACAGCCGCCCCGTGGACATGTGGACAGGCTCAAAGGCAGCCTGCCCACATGCCCACCGGGCTCGACGACCACCAGCGATTCTGAATGTTGGGTTCCACACGAAACGACGAGGGGCCCCCGCTCGTCGGTGACCTCGGTCCGGTCGGCCGCATACGACAGCCGCTCGAAGGCTTCTTCGTCGGCCGTGCCGCTACGAACCACGCGCCGCGCGCTGTCGTATTCGTAGCGGGTCTGGCGAACGCCGTCGATCGAATACCCGGTGACCAGTCGGTTGTCGACCGGCGACTCGTAGTGATACGTCACCACGCCCACGCCCCCGGGCGGCGTCACGGTCCTCAGCGTGGCCTGCGGGGTGTAGTCGTAACGCCACACTCGCCCGGCGGGGTCGGTCGCGCTGGTCACCAGGCCGTTCGTGAACCCGAAGCTGAGGCTGCGGCCCGTGCGCGACACGACACGGCTGAGCAGCGGCCCGGCGAAGCTGGCGATGTATTCGAAGCTCAGGGTGCGACGTGCGCCCTCGTCAATGGCCGTAAGCGCCTTGGTGGCGCTGGCGTAGTGCAGCACCTCGCCGCGCAGGCGAACCTTCCAGACGCCGGCCGTGAACGCATCGATGTAGCCGAATGCGCTGCTGCTCGATTGCCCGTCAAGAAAGTACAAGGGGGCGCTCGACAGAAGGAACGTGTGACGGGTGTTCTGCCGCGTCGTCACGCGAATCCAGTCGGGCAGGCAGCCGGCGTAGGAGTGGCCGGTGATGCGCCGACAACTGGCGGAGGTCTCGAGCTTCGTGAAGGCGAAGTTCGAGCGCCAGCCGATGCCGAACTCCGAAAGGGCCAGGCGGGTCGACGCATAGTCGCGGCGCAGGCTCAACTCGGCCAGGGACTGGTCGACGAAGTCGGCGTCGTTCAGCACCTTCTCGCCCGTGGCGTAGATGACGGGCCTGCCGCCCTGGGGCGACATGCAGGCGCTGTCGCCGGGCTGGTTGGTGTCGCTGGCAGGGCGGCGCAGCTGTTCGAACACCACATTACGTGACTGCAGGCCGCCGGAGTCGAGGCTCTCAGGGTCCATAGCCGTGGGACCGCCGACGCCGCTCGGCGAGGGCCTCACGCTCGGCGAAGGCTGCTGCTTGCAACAACCGGTGATGGTGACCGTAGCGCTGACGCCGGAAGACTCCGACGCAGACAGCTGCAGCGACATCACCGCCAGCATCACCACCAGCAGCCGCGCCGCGCAGCAGCTGATGCGCCTCAACCGGGGCTCACCCCCCCCCCGAAAATCTCGTCAGTGCTCATGCCGCGCCCTCCCCCCGTTGGCTGGGCCCATCGCCCCGCTGGCGCGGGGGTGGGCATTCACAGCCCCCGGGCGCCCATCACCTGCGGCGCCCGCGGACTCAGCTAATGCTAGTAGCGAGCGGCATCACCTGGCAATACCCGCGCGTTCTGGTTACAGCATCGCCCTCAGGAACCGCCCCGTGTGGCTGCCCAGCTCATCGGCCCGGGCCGCCACATCCTCGGGCGTGCCCGCCGCCACCACGCGGCCGCCGCCGGCGCCGCCCTCGGGGCCCATGTCGATCAGCCAGTCGGCGGTCTTGATGACGTCGAGGTTGTGCTCGATGACGACGATGGTGTTGCCGGCGTCGCGCAGTTGGTGCAGCACCTTCAGCAGCAGCGCCACGTCGTGGAAGTGCAGGCCGGTGGTGGGCTCGTCCAGGATGTACAGCGTGCGGCCGGTGTCGCGCTTGCTCAGCTCCAGCGCCAGCTTCACGCGCTGCGCCTCGCCGCCGCTCAGCGTGGTGGCCGCCTGCCCCAGCCGGATGTAGCCCAGGCCCACGTCGAGCAGCGTCTGCAGCTTGCGCGCCAGCGTGGGCACGGCGCTGAAGAAGGCGTGCGCGTCCTCAACGGTGAGCTCGAGCACCTGCGTGATGTTCTTGCCCTTGTAGAGCACCTCCAGCGTCTCGCGGTTGTAGCGCGCGCCCTGGCACAGGTCGCAGGGCACGTACACGTCGGGCAGGAAGTGCATCTCCACCTTGATGACGCCGTCGCCCTCGCAGGCCTCGCAGCGCCCGCCGCCGCTGGCCGCCGGCACGTTGAAGCTGAAGCGGCCGGCGCCGTAGCCGCGCTCGCGCGCCATCGGCACCTCGGCAAACAGCTCGCGGATGGGCGTGAAGAGGCCGGTGTAGGTGGCCGGGTTGCTGCGTGGCGTGCGGCCGATCGGGCTCTGGTCGACGTTGATGACCTTGTCGAAGTGCTCCAGGCCCTCGATGCGGTCGTGCGGCGCCGGCTCGGCGTGGCTGCCGTAGAGCTTGCGCGCCACGGCGGCGTACAGCGTGTCGTTGACGAGCGTGCTCTTGCCCGAGCCGCTGACGCCCGTCACGCAGGTGAACAGGCCCACCGGAATGTCGATGTCGACGCCGCGGCCGCCCGGCGCGCCGCGCAGGTTGTTGCCGCGCGCACCCACCACCTGCAGGCGCAGCGGCGCGGCGCCGAACCCCATGCCGGCCCGGCGCCGCGGCACCTCGATGCGCAGCGCGCGCGCCAGGTACCGGCCGGTGAGCGATTCGGGGTGGGCCGCCACCTCGTCGGGCGTGCCCTGCGCCATGACGCGGCCGCCATGCACACCGGCGCCCGGGCCCATGTCGATCACGTGGTCGGCGGCGCGGATCATGTCTTCGTCGTGCTCCACCACCAGCACGCTGTTGCCCAGGTCGCGCAGATGCTGCAGCGTGCCGATCAGGCGCTCGTTGTCGCGCTGGTGCAGGCCGATGCTGGGCTCGTCGAGCACGTACATCACGCCGGACAGGCCGCTGCCGATCTGGCTGGCCAGGCGGATGCGCTGGGCCTCGCCGCCACTGAGGGTGTCGGCACCGCGCTCCAGGCTCAGGTAGCTCAGGCCCACGTCGTTGAGGAAGCGCAGCCGGCTCTCGATCTCGCGCACGATCTTGTCGGCGATCTCGGCCTTGGCGCCAATGAGCTTCAGGCCTCGGAAGTAGGCCAGCGCCTCGGCCAGCGTGGCGTGCTCGATGGCGTAGATCGGCAGGCCCTTCCTGGGCGCGCCGTCGGGCCCCTCGCCGCCCGCGTGCTGCAGGAACACGTGCCGCGCCTCGCGCCGCAGGCGGCTGCCCTGGCACTGCGGGCAGGGCTTGGAGGCCTGGTAGCGGGCCAGCTCCTCGCGCACGGTGGGCGAATCGGTCTCGCGGAAGCGGCGCTCGAAGCTGGGGATCACGCCCTCGAAGGGGTGGCGGCGCTTCACGCTGCGCGACTTGCCCCGGCCCCCTGCAGCGCCGGCGGCCTCGGCCGTGTACGTGAACTCGATGGCGTCCTCGCCGCTGCCGTGCAGCACCAGGTGCTGGTGGGCGGGGCTGAGCTTCTCGAAGGGCGTCTCGATGTCGAAGCCGGCATGCCGCGCCACGGCCTCGAGCAGGCCGTGGGTGTAGCTGTTGCGGCGGTCCCAGCCCTTGATGGCGCCGCTGGGCAGGCTCAGGCTGGGGAAGCCGACCACGCGCTCGGGGTCGAACACCGTCACCTGGCCCAGGCCGTCGCAAGCCGGGCACGCGCCCACCGGGCTGTTGAAGCTGAACAGGCGCGGCTCCAGCTCGGGCAGCGAGTAGCTGCACACGGGGCAGCCGAACTTGCTGCTGAAGCCATGCTCCTGGCCGCTGTCCATCTCCAGCGCGATGGCGCGGCCGTCGGCGATGCGCAGCGCGGCCTCGAAGCTCTCGGCCAGGCGCTGCTTCATGTCGGCCCGCGTCTTCAGGCGGTCGATGACGACGTCGATGTCGTGCTTGTCGGCCTTCTTCAGCGCGGGCAGCGCGTCGGCCTCGACGATGGCGCCGCCGACGCGGAAGCGCACGTAGCCGCGGCTCTGCATGTCGGCGAACAGCTCGCTGAACTCGCCCTTGCGGTCGCGCGCAACGGGGGCCAGCACCATCAGCTTCGTGTCCTCGGGCAGCGCCAGCACGGCGTCGACCATCTGGCCCACGCTCTGCGCGGCCAGCGGCAGGTCGTGGTCGGGGCAGTAGGGCGTGCCGGCGCGCGCGAACAAGAGCCGCAGGTAGTCGTGGATCTCGGTGATCGTGCCCACCGTGCTGCGCGGGTTGTGGCTGGTGGCCTTCTGCTCGATGCTGATCGCCGGGCTCAGGCCCTCGATCACGTCGACGTCGGGCTTGTCCATCAGCTGCAGGAACTGCCGCGCGTAGGCCGACAGGCTCTCGACGTAGCGGCGCTGGCCCTCGGCGTACAGCGTGTCGAAGGCCAGGCTGCTCTTGCCGCTGCCCGACAGCCCCGTGATCACCACCAGCGCGTGCTTGGGGATGTCGAGGTCGATGTTCTTGAGGTTGTGCGTGCGCGCGCCCCGGACCCTCAGCGTCGGCGTCTCGTGCGAGGCAGGTTGGGGGCGGCGCTCGGCGGGCATGGTGGGCGAGGGCAAACCCGGCATCATATCGACGCCAGCCTTTCCGAAGGCCCGCGCTCCCGCCAGCGAACCTTCCGCCGCGGCGCGGCGGCCCGGGCCCTCAGGCCGGCGCGCGCTCGAAGCGCGTCACGCGGCGCGGCTTCAGGTACACGCGGCTGCCGCGCTGCAGCGCCAGCCGGTCGCGCAGCGCCTGGTACTCGGCGCGGGGCAGCTCGACGTCGAGGTAGCCGCCTTCGGCGCCGTCCGGGCCTTCGCGCCGGAACTCCACGCGCGTGTGGGCGCCCACCGTCAGCGTCTGGCTCAACGTCGCGGCCCAGGCGCCCTCGGCCGGCTCGGCCACGATCTCCAGCTCGTGCGGGCGCACGTACACCGTCTCGCCCGGCTGGCCGTGGAAGCCGCCGCCGGCGCCGGGCGTGTGCTCGGTGCGGCCGTGGAACAGGTTCACGTCACCCAGGAACTGCAGCACGAAGGGGGTGGCCGGATGGTCGTAGACCTCGTCGGGCGTGCCCACCTGCTCGATGCGGCCCTCGTTCATCACGACGATGCGGTCGGCCACCTCCATGGCCTCGTCCTGGTCGTGCGTGACGAAGACGCTGGTCACGTGCACCTCGTCGTGCAACCGGCGCAGCCAGCGCCGCAGCTCCTTGCGCACCTTGGCGTCGAGCGCGCCGAAGGGCTCGTCGAGCAGCAGCACCTTGGGCTCCACCGCCAGCGCGCGGGCCAGCGCGATGCGCTGGCGCTGGCCGCCGGAGAGCTGGTGCGGGTAGCGGTCGGCCAGCCAGTCCAGCTGCACCAGCTTCAGCAGCTGCATGACCTTGGCCTTGATGTCGGCCTCGCTGGGCCGGCTGGCCTTGGGCCGCACGCGCAGCCCGAAGGCCACGTTCTCGAAGATCGTCAGGTGGTTGAAGAGGGCGTAGTGCTGGAACACGAAGCCCACGTTGCGGTCGCGCACGTCGGCGGCGGTGGTGTCGTCGCCGTGGAAGTGCACGCTGCCGGCGTCGGGCACCTCCAGCCCGGCCAGGATGCGCAGCAGCGTCGTCTTGCCCGAGCCCGAGGGCCCCAGCAGCGCCACCAGTTCGCCCGAGGGGATGGTGAGGTTGAGGTGGTCGCAGACGACGGTCTGGCCGAACGCCTTGTGCAGGTTGCGGACTTCGATGCTCATGGGGTGCTCACTCCGAGCGGCCGCCGGCGGCGCGCTGCTGGTGCTTGACGCGCTGCTCGACCCCATACTTGAGCAGCAGGGTCACCAGCGCCAACAGGGCCAGCAGGCTGGCCACCGCGAAGGCGGCCGCGAACTGGTATTCGTTGTAGACGATCTCGATGTGCAGCGGCATCGTGTTGGTCTGCCCGCGGATGTGGCCGCTGACGACGCTGACCGCGCCGAATTCGCCCATGGCCCGCGCGTTGCACAGGATCACGCCGTACAGCAGCGCCCACTTCACGTTGGGCAGCGTCACGCGCCAGAAGATCTGCCAGCCGCCGGCGCCCAGCACGCGCGCGGCCTCTTCCTGCTCGATGCCCTGCGCCTGCATCAGCGGGATCAGCTCGCGGGCGATGAACGGGCAGGTCACGAACACGGTGGCCAGCACGATGCCCGGCACCGCGAAGATCACCTTCATGTCGTTCTCGATCAGCCAGGCGCCGAACCAGCCCTGAAGCCCGAACACCAGCACGTAGATGAGGCCGGCGATCACCGGGCTCACACTGAACGGCAGGTCGATCAGCGTCAGCAGGATGTTCTTGCCGCGGAACTCGAACTTGGCGATGGCCCAGGCCGCGGCCAGGCCGAAGGCCAGGTTCAGCGGCACGCTGATGCCGGCGGCGATGAGCGTGAGCCGGATGGCCGAGAGCGCGTCGGGCTCGGTGATGGCCGCGAGGTAGACGTCCCAGCCCTTCTTCAGCGCCTCGACGAACACGGTCACGAGCGGGATGAAGAGGAACAGCGTCATGAAGCCCAGGCCGAGCGCGATGATCAGCCGCCGCACCCAGGGCGCCTCGCCGGTGGCGCTGCGCAGCCGCGCCGCGGGCTGCACCTCGGTGGCGGCTGGCTCCAGGACCGCGGTGTTCATGCCACGCCCCCTTGCCGGCGCCGCGCCCAGGCCTGCAGCAGGTTGATCACCAGCAGCAGGATGAAGCTCACCACCAGCATCACCACCGCGATGGCGGTGGCGCCGGCGTAGTCGTACTGCTCGAGCTTGGTGATGATGAGCAGCGGCGTGATCTCGCTGATCATGGGCATGTTGCCGGCGATGAAGATGACGCTGCCGTACTCGCCCAGGGCGCGCGCGAAGGCCAGCGCAAAGCCCGTCAGCAGGGCCGGCATGATGATGGGGAACACCACCTTCGTGAAGGTCTGCCAGCGCGAGGCACCCAGCGTGGCGGCCACCTCCTCGAGCTCGCGGTTCAGGTCTTCCAGCACCGGCTGCACCGTGCGCACCACGAAGGGCAGGCCGATGAACACCAGCGCCACCCACACGCCAATGGGCGTGAAGCTCACCTTGAAGGGCAGCCACTGGCCGAGCAGGCCGTTCTGCGCCCAGATGGCGGTGAGCGCGATGCCGGCCACCGCGGTGGGCAGCGCGAAGGGCAGGTCCACCAGCGCGTCGACGATGCGCTTGCCGGGGAAGCTGTAGCGCACCAGCATCCAGGCCACCAGCAGCCCGAAGAAGGCGTTGAGCAGCGCCGCCAGGAAGCTGGCGCCGAAGGTGAGCCGGTAGCTGGCCAGCACGCGCGGCGTGGTGGTGGCGTCGAGGAACTGCTGCCAGGTCAGCGTGAAGGTCTTCAGGAACGCCGCCGACAGCGGGATCAGCACGATCAGGCTGATGTAGAGCAGCGCGAAGCCCAGCGCCAGGTCGAAGCCCGGCAGCACGGTGTGGCGCTTGAGGAGGGCGCGGGAGAGGATCACCAGCGCCTCACCGGCCTTTGGCGGAAAGGATTACCTGGTCGTAGTGCCCGCCGTCGTTGAAGTGCTCCTGCTGCGCCTTCGTCCAGCCGCCGAACACCTCGTCCACGGTGAAGGTGGTGACCTTGGGGAACTGCTTCGCGTACTTCGCCAGCACCTTGGCGTCGCGCGGGCGCAGGTGATGCTTCGCGGCGATCTCCTGGCCCTCGGGCGTGTACAGGTGCTGCAGGTAGGCCTCGGCCAGCCGGCGCGTGCCGCGCCGGTCGACGACGCGGTCGACCACGCTCACCGGGTTCTCGGCCAGGATGGTGCGGCTGGGCACGACGAGATCGAAGCCGTCGCCGAACTCGCGCGTGATCAGCGGCGCCTCGCTCTCGAAGGTGACGAGCGCGTCGCCCAGCTTGCGCTGCGCGAAGGTGGTGGTGGCACCGCGGCCGCCGCCGTCGAGCACGGGCACGTTGGCGAAGATGCGCGTCACCAGCGCCTTGGCCGCCTCGTGGCTGGTGCCGCCCTTGACGCCCGCGCCCCAGGCCGCCAGGTAGGTGTAGCGGCCGTTGCCGCTGGTCTTGGGGTTGGGGATGATGACCTGCAGCCCGGCGCGGCCCAGGTCGCTCCAGTCGCGGATGCCCTTGGGGTTGCCCTTGCGCACCAGGACCACGCTGATGCTGGTGGTGGGGCTGGCGTTGTGCGGCAAGCGCGTGGCCCAGTTCGCCGGCACCAGACCACCCCGCGTGTGCAGCATGTCGATGTCGTTGTGCTGGTTCATCGTGATGACGTCGGCCTCCAGGCCGTCGGCCACGCTGCGCGCCTGGCGGCTGCTGCCGCCGTGGCTCTGGTTGAGCGTCACGTCCTGGCCGGTGGTCTTCTTCCAGTGCGCAGCAAAGGCGGCGTTGAAGTCCTTGTAGAACTCGCGGCTGACGTCGTAGCTCACGTTCAGCAGGCTCTGGGCCGGCTGAGCGCCGACGAGGCTGGGCAGGGCCAGGGCGCCAGCGGCGCCCAGCAGGTGGCGACGGGAAAGGGGGAGGGACATGGCGAATCTCGGTACGCGGTGAGCTCAGGCGGCGCACTCTAGGCAGCACCAGCGGCGGGGCCAACGAAGCATTCCGCGTCTGCTGATGCGAAAAACGAATGAGCCAGCCCATCAGCGGCCGGCTCGTCGGCGCAGGCGGCCTTGCCTTACTTCTTGGTGAAGATGCGGTCGAACACCCCGCCGTCGTTGAAGTGCGCCGGTTGCGCCTTGCTCCAGCCGCCGAACACCTCGTCGATGGTGAAGAGGTTCACCTTGTTGGTGAAGGTGCTGGCGAAGCGCGCCGCCACCGCCGCGTCGCGCGGGCGGTAGTAGTTGTCCGCGGCAATGGCCTGGCCCTGGGGCGTGTACAGGAACTCCAGGTAGGCCTGCGCGACGGCGCGCGTGCCCTTGCGGTCGACGTTCCGGTACACCATCGTCACGGGCGGCTCGGCCAGGATGCTCAGCGAAGGCACCACGATGTCGAAGCGCGTCGGGCCCAGCTCCTTCACGGCGAGGAAGGCCTCGTTCTCCCAGCTCAGGAACACGTCGCCCACGCCGCGCTCGGCGAAGGTGGTGAGCGAACCGCGGGCGCCGCTGTCCAGCACCGGCACGTTCTTGAACAGGTCGGCCACGAAGGCCTCGGCGCGCGCAGCGTTGTTGCCGAACTTCTTGAGCGCGTAGCCCCAGGCGGCCAGGTAGTTCCAGCGCGCGCCGCCGCTGGTCTTGGGGTTGGGCGTGATGACGCTGGTGCCGGGCTTGACCAGGTCGTCCCAGTCCTTGATGCCCTTGGGGTTGCCCTTGCGCACCAGGAACACGATGGTGCTGGTGTACGGGCTACTGTTGTGCGGCAGGCGGGTCTGCCAGTTGGCCGGGATCAGCTGCGCCTTGGCGTGCAGCTCGTCGATGTCGTAGGCCAGCGCCAGCGTCACGACGTCGGCGTCGAGCCCGTCGATCACGCTGCGCGCCTGGCGGCCGCTGCCGCCGTGGCTCTGGCGCACGGTGACGTTGTCGCCGGTGCGGCCCTTCCAGTGCGCGGCGAAGGCCTTGTTGAACTCGACGTACAGCTCGCGCGTGGGGTCGTAGCTCACGTTGAGCAGCGTGATGTCGCGCTGGGCGCGGGCCAGCGGGCTGAGGCCCAGCGCGCCCGTGGCGGCTGCGGCTGCCAGCACGCTGCGGCGGCTGATGCGTTGCGGGGAGAGGTCGTTCGGCGTCGCGGTGGTCATGGTCTCGGGGCCCTGGTCGAGTCGCGGGGAGTGGTTGGTGATCGGTGGCGATCAAACGGGGCGCGATCCTAGGAACGCACGCTGGTCGGGGCAAAGAATCAAATCGGTGCTGCTGATTCGCTGGCCGCATCAGCTCCTGTGCTTTGCTTGTTGGGCCCGCCGGGGTGATGAACGAAACTACGCGCCGGTCATCCATCAGCACGCCGCGTGAACTTCCAGCAGCTTCGTTCCTTCCGCGAGACCGTCCGCCAGGGCTTCAACCTCACGGGCGTGGCCGAGGCGCTCAACACCTCGCAGCCGGGTGTCAGCCGGCAGCTCAAGGAGCTGGAAGAAGAGCTCGGCGTGGAGCTGTTCGTCCGCGCCGGGCGCCGCTTCCTGGGCCTGACCGAGCCGGGCAAGGCCTTGCTGCCGCACGTCGAGCGGCTGCTGCTGGAAGCCGAGAACGTGCGGCGCGTCGGCGCCGACTTCGCCAGCGCCGAGCAGGGCCTGCTGACGATCGCCGCCACGCACACGCAGGCCCGCTACGCGCTGCCTTCGGCCGTGAAGGACTTCTGCGCCGCGCACCCGCAGGTGTCGCTGCACCTGGTGCAGGGCTCGCCGCGGCAGATCGCGGCGCAGGTGCTGTCGGGCGAGGTCGACCTCGGCGTGGCCACCGAGGCGCTGTCGGAGTACCCCGACCTGGTGGCGCTGCCCTGCTACCGCTGGACGCACGTGGTCGTCGTGGCCGAGGGCCACGAGCTGGCCCGCCGCGACGCCGCCGGACACCGCCTGACGCTGCAGGACCTGGCCGCCCACCCGCTGATCAGCTACGAGCCCGGCTACACCGGCCGCGGCCACATCGACGAGGCCTTCGCCAAGGCGGGCCTGCAGGCGCGCTTCGTGCTGCAGGCCATGGACGCCGACGTCATCAAGACCTATGTCGAGCTGGGCATCGGCGTCGGCGTGATCGCCTCGGTGGCCTTCGACGAAACGCGCGACCGCGGGCTGGTGGCCATCGACGCCCGCCACCTGTTCGCCACCAACACCACGCGCGTGGCCATCAAGCGCGGCAGCTACCTGCGGGGCTACGTGTTCGCCTTCATCCAGACCTTCGCGCCCACGCTGACGCGGCCCGTGATCGAGGCCGCCTTGGCCTCGGCGCCGGGCACGGCCGCCGACGGCCTGTAGCCGGCGGCACGGCCCGACCCCATCGCGTCGACCCGGGCGTGCAGCGGGCCGTCGTGACGCGCCGATGACAACCCGCCGGCCCGGCGGGTGTGCGCCGGCCGTCACGGCAGGTTCACGATGCCCCTGGAGCATCCAGGGCTCATCAGCAACCGCCCGAGGCCTCCATGTCCCAAGACAGCCGCACGCCCGCCGAGTTCGTCGACCCCGACGACCTGCCCAACAACACCAGCGCCAACGCCCACTTCGGCGAGGTGCTGGACCGGGGCCTGAACCGCCGCGGCCTGCTCAAGGGCGGCCTGGGCGGGGCGATGGCCGCGATGTTCGCGCCCATGGCCGCGGTGTCGCTGACGGCCTGCGGCGGCGACGACGACGTCGTCGTGAGCCCGCCTGCGGCACCCGCCGAGACCCTGCTGGGCTTCACCGCCGTGGCGCGCACGCTGGCCGACACCAACACCGTGCCCCCCGGCTACACCGCGCGCGTGATCCTGGCCTGCGGCGACCCGATGGCCGCCGGCGTGCCGGCCTACAAGAACGACGGCACCGACACCAACTACGCGCAGCGCGTGGGCGACTGCCACGACGGCATCCAGTACTTCGGCCTGAGCGCCAGCGGCTCGCGCGACGACAACAGCTCCAGCCGCGCCCTGCTGGCCATGAACCACGAGTACATCACCCCGGTGGTGCTGCACGCGGCCGGCCCCAGCCCGAACCCGCGCCCGGCCTCGCAGGTGGACATCGAGGTCGACTGCCACGGCGTCAGCATCAACGAGGTGGCCAAGGACGCCGCCGGCCTGTTCCAGGCGGTGCAGAACTCGCCGTTCAACCGCCGCATCACCGGCGCCACCGAGATCCAGCTGTCCGGCCCGGCGCGCGGCCACGCGCTGTTCGTCACGAAGTTCTCGCCCGACGGCACCCGCACGCGCGGCACGCTCAACAACTGCGGCAACGGCAAGACGCCCTGGGGCACGCTGCTGACCACCGAGGAGAACTGGAGCGGGTACTTCTTCCGCGCCGCCGGCGACCAGGCCCTGCGCAGCGCCAAGGTCAACGCCAGCTTCGCGCGCTACGGCCGCAACGCCACGGCCACGGCCGCCGCGGCCAGCCGCTACGGCTGGGAGACCGCCGGCAGCGACGACAGGTACGCGCGCTTCAACACCAGCGTCACCGGCACCAGCACCAACGGCAGCGACGACTACCGCCACGAGTGGTTCGGCCAGGGCTTCATGGTCGAGATCGATCCCTACAACGCCACGAGCACGGTGAAGAAGCGCACGGGCATGGGCCGCCTGGCGCACGAGAACGGCGCCTTCGGCCTGCCGCAGGCCGGCAAGCCGCTGGCGGTGTACATGGGTTGCGACTCGCAGAACGAGTACGTCTACAAGTGGGTGTCCACCGCCACCTGGAACCCGGCCGACGCCAACGCGACGGACCGCATGGCCATCGGCGACAAGTACCTCGACGCCGGCAAGCTGTACGTGGCGAAGTTCAACGACGACGGCACGGGGCAGTGGATCGAGCTCGTCGTCACCAATCCGGCCATCGCCGCTGCCAGCTTCGGCTTCACCGAGCAGGCCGAGATGTACATCCACACGCGCATCGCCGCCGACGCGGTGGGGGCGACGAAGATGGACCGCCCGGAGTGGGTGGACGTGCACCCGACCACGGGCGAGATCTACATCACGATGACCAACAACAGCAGCCGCCGCGCCGCGCCCACGGGCAGCCAGACGCGCGTGGACGCCGCCAACCCGCGCGCGTACACCGACGTGCGCGGCGGCCTGACCACGCAGAGCGGCAACGTCAACGGCCACATCGTGCGCTTCAAGGACGCCAACCCCGAGGCCACCGCCTTCACCTGGGACGTCTACCTGTTCGGCGCCGAGGCCGCGGCCGACCCGACCTACGTCAACCTGTCGGGCCTGACCAACGACAACGACTTCTCCAGCCCCGACGGCCTGGCCTTCACGAAGAGCACCGGCCTGTGCTGGATCCAGACCGACGACGGCGCCTACGTCGACGTCACCAACTGCATGCTGCTGGCCAGCGTGCCCGGCACGCTGGGCGACGGCGAGACGAGGACGCTGAACTACGGCAGCGTCAGCGTCACCACGCGCATCGGCAAGAAGCCCACGGCGACCACGCTCAAGCGCTTCTACGTCGGGCCCTTCGACTGCGAGGTCACGGGCCTGTGCGAGACGCCGGACGGCAAGACCATCTTCATCAACGTCCAGCACCCGGGCGACGGCACCGCGGCGGCCGACCTGGCCGATCCGAGCAAGTACACCAGCCAGTGGCCCAGCAACGTGGGCTACGGCGCCGGCAAGCGCCCGCGCTCGGCCACGGTGGTGATCACGAAGAACAACGGCCAGCGCGTGGGCACCTGAGTCAGTCAACCGGGCCGCCGTCGAAGCGCGCGAGCACCGCGCGCACCTCGTCGAGCGGCCAGCCCATGCAGGCCGCGGCCAGGGCGGCGGCGGCCAGGTTCTCCACGGTGCCGGCCGGCTCGTCGCCCCGGGCCAGCGGCATGTCGGCGACCGCCCCGAGGTCATGCTCGGTGCCCTGCAGGCTGAGCAGGAGGCGGCCGTCGCGTGCGGCGCAGGTGCTGCCGCCCTGGCGGCGCAGCGCGGCCAGCAACGGCGCGCGGTGCTCGCGCGCGAACAGCGCCCAGCGCACCTGCGCCGCGTGCGGCAGGTTCACGGCCACGCGCAGCAGCGGGTGGTGCAGGCCGTCGAGCACCAGGGTGCCCGGGCGCTGGCGGCCGGGGCGGCGCAGCGCGTGGGCCACGGCCAGCCGAAGGGCGGCCAGGTCCTCGACGGTGTGCAGACCGTCCTCGCCCGGGCGATCGGCGTCCAGGTCGGTGATCAGCGCCACATCGGCCTGCGCCAGCGGCAGGCCGCGGTGCAGCAGTTCGTCGCGGTCCGTCTGCAGCACCGCGGCCGTCACGGCCGGGTGGCGCAGCACGGCGCTCGCACCGTCGGGGCCGGCCCCGAGCCGCTCCCCACCCACGACCGCGCGCCCGGCGCCACCGAGGCCGGTCGCGAAGCCGGCGGCCTCGGCGATGGCGGCGAGCAGCCGCGCCGTCGGCGCCCGGCCTCGGCCGCCCGCGACCAGCAGCTTGGGCACGGCGCGCAGCGCGTTCCAGGGCACGTCCAGCGCCAGCGGCAGCGCGGCACGGGGCCAGACGCGGGCGTGCCGGCCTTCGCCGAGCCAGACGCTGTCGTCGTCGGCCAGCAGCGGCACGCCGTGCCCGGCGGCGGCCTCGGCCAGGCGTTGCAGCGGCAGCGAGCGTTCGGCCGCGGCGCGGGCGCGGAAGTGCTCGCGCGCGTCGTCCTGCGCAGGGTGGGCGGGCTCGAAGCCCTCGGCGGCGTGCGCGGGGTCGGCGGCGGCGGCGCGCTCCCAGGCCCACTCGTTGAGCGCGACGGCGGTCTGCAGCGCACCAGCCGGCGCGGCGAACACCAGCAGCTGGCCCCCGGCGTGCAGGTGCACGCGCGGATCCGGCCCGGGCCAGCCGAGCGCGGCACAGGCGCCCACCACGCGCGCGATCCAGCGCCCCTGGGCCGCGCCGTCGGCCGCCGCCGGGCCCTGCGGCACCAGTGTCACGGCGGGGCCGGCGTACCAGCGGTTGGCCCCGACGAGCCGGCGCGAGTCGGCAAAGGCACGCCGCGGCGGGCCGTCGTCGAGAGGGCCTGCGCGCATGGTCGGGGGCGCCTTGCCGGGGCCTGCGGTGGGCGACTAGTCCACCTTGGCGCCGGAGGCCTTCACGACCTTGGCCCACTTGGCCGTCTCGTCGGCGATGAGCCGCGAGAACTCGGCACTGCTCATGCCGCTCGGAATGGCGCCTTGGGCCAGCAGCCGCTCCTTCATGGCCGGCGTGGCCAGGGCCTTGGCGGTTTCCTGCTGCACGCGGTCGACCACGTCGCGCGGCGTGCCGGCCGGCGCCAGCAGGCCGAACCACGAGCTCGCCTCGTAGCCCTTGAGCACCGCGCCGCCGGCTTCCTCCACCGTGGGCAGGTCGGGCAGCGCGCCGGAGCGCTGCGCGCTCGTCACCGCCAGCGCCCTGAGCTTGCCGCTGCGGATGTGCGGCATGGCGCTGGGCAGGTTGTCGAACATGACGTCCACGTTGCCCGCCATCAGGTCGATGAGCGCCGGCCCGCTGCCGCGGTAGGGCAGGTGGACCATGAAGGTGCCGGTCATGGCCTTGAACAGCTCGCCGGCCAGGTGGATGCTGGTGCCGTTGCCCGAGCTGGCCATGTTCAGCCGCCCCGGGTTGGCCTTCAGCGCCTTCACGAAGCTGGCCACCGAGTCCACGCCCAGCGCCTGCGCCCTGGCCGGATTCAGCACCAGCACGTTGGGCACGCCGGCCACCAGCGTGACGGGCACGAAGTCCTTCACGTGGTCGTAGGGCATCTTCGGGTAGAGGCTGGGGTTGATGGCGTGCGTGCCCACCGTGCCCATCAGCAGCGTGTGGCCGTCGGCCGGGCTCTTGGCCACTTCGGCAGCGCCGTTGTTGCCGCCGGCGCCGGGCTTGTTGTCGACGACGAAGGGCTGCCCCGACGCCGCGAAGGCGCGCTGCAGCTCGGGCGCGAGCGCGCGCGCCAGGATGTCGGTGGTGCCGCTGGCGGCGAAGGGCACGACGATGCGCACCGGCCGTGACGGCCAGGCGGCCTGGGCGCGGGCGGTGGGCAGCAGCGGCAGCAGCGTCGCGGCGGCCAGCAGGTGACGGCGGTTGGGGTGCATCGCGGGCGGTCTCCGGTCGTGATCGTGGAGCCCGCAGTGTGAAGCCGCCCGCGCCAAAGGGCAGCAGGCGCAACCCGGAGCGCCGCGGGCTACTTCAGCCCGCTGATGTAGCTGGCCACCGCCTTGGTCTCGAGCTCGGTGAGCTGCCTGGCGATGTTGTGCATGACCGCGTTGTCGTTGGTGCGCTCGCGCTGGTTGAACTGCTTCAGCTGACGCTCGGTGTACGCGGCGTGCTGCCCCGCCAGGCGCGGCAGCTGCGCCGTGCCCTGGCCGTTGGCGCCGTGGCAGCTGGCGCAGGCCGGCACGCCGGAGAACGGGTTGCCGCGCGCGTAGACGAAGCGGCCCACCAGCGCGAGCTCGGGGTCCTCGATGGCGTGCTGGTGCACCGGGCGCGACTCGTAGAAGCGGCCCAGCACCTCGAAGTCCGAGGCCGTCAGCCCCTCGACCATGGGCTGCATCTGCGTGCTCTTGCGCTTGCCGCTGGCGTAGTCGGCGAGCTGGCGCGCGACGTACTGGGCGTTCTGGCCGGCCAGCCGCGGGAAGAGGGGGCTGGAGCTCTCGCCGTCGATGCCGTGGCACATGAAGCACTTGCCTTCGACGATCTCTTGCGCGCGCTTGAGGTCGGCGGCGGCAGCCGGGGACCCGGGCCCCAGCGCCAGGAAGCCGGCGATGGCGGCGGTGGCCAGGGCGAGGGGCAGGCGTCGCGGGTGCTTCATGGCGGACTGCGGGCAGCGCTCAGGGCTTGATGTAGGCCGCACCCTGCCTTTGCAGCCGGGCGATGCGCACCACGCCGCTGGGCGTGAACTCGGCCTCCTGGATGAACTGCTCGCGCTTGAGGTTGCGGTTGCGCAGCGTGATCTCGCAGATCTCGAACTTCACGCCGCGCGCCACCAGCGCCGAGACCGGGCCGGCAAAGGTGCCGCCGCTGGCGTCCTTGGCGCCTTCCATCAGGAAGTCCACGCCGTTGGCGTGCGTGACCACCGTGATCTTCGCGGTGGGGTCCACGTCGAGGTGGTTGCGGATGTTGCGCAGGCCCTTGATGCCCTGCGCCGCGGCGTCGTCGATGTGGTAGACGACGGGGTCCTGCGCCAGGGCGACCCCCGGCGCCGCCATCGAGGCGGCGACGGCGGCGGTGGCGATGAAGCGGCGAACGAACATGGCGATCTCCTTGGCTGGGGCCCGCATCATGCCAAGCCCGGGTTGCCCTGCATGCCCAGCAGGCGCGGCGTGTTGATGCTGCGCGGCCTGACGCGGCCGCCGGGGTTGCGGCCGGAGTCCTTCAGCCAGGTTTCCACCACGTCCCAGACCATGGGGTGGCCGGCGCGGGTGGCTTCCTCGGCCACCGGGGCCCAGCCGGCCACCTTGTAGGTCTTGCCGGCCTCCAGGGGCTGGCCCTTCAGGCGCATGTCGGTGATGCGACTGCCCATCCTCGCGTTCGGGTCGCAGGTGTAGGCCAGCCCGCCCACGCGGACCATGTCGCCGCCCTGCTGGTAGTAGGGGTCGGGGTTGAACAGGTTGTCGGCCACGTCCTCGAGCACGGTCTTGATCATCTCGCCGCTCATCTCGGTGACGGTGGCGTACGAGTAGGTCGTGGCCAGCTGGTCCATCATCAGCTCGCGCGTGATGGCCTCGCCGGGCAGCAGGCTGGTGCCCCAGCGGAAGCCGGGCGAGAAGGCGATGTCGGCGCCGCGCACGTCCATCAGCGCGTCGCAGACCAGCTGGTCCCAGCTGCCGTTGAAGTTGCCGCGGCGGTACAGAAGGCCGTCGGTGACGGCGAGCTTCTCCGACAGCTTTGCCTCGAACGGCGCGCGGATGCGGGTGATCAGCGCCTCCATCGCGGCGTCGGGCCTGATCAGGTCGGCGAACACCGGCAGCAGCCGCCAGCGGTGGTTGGCGAGCTTGCCGTCCTTCACCTGGAAGTCCATCACGCCCAGGAACTTGCCGTTGCTGCCGGCGTTGGTGACGAGCGTGGTGCCGCCCGGGTTCTTCACCGGCACGGCCACGGGCACGCCGTCGTGCGTGTGGCCGCCGAAGATGGCGTCGATGCCGCGCACGCGGCTGGCCATCTTCAGGTCGACGTCCATGCCGTTGTGGCTGATGACGACGACCAGCTGCGCGCCCTTGGCGCGTGCCTCGTCGACCGTCTTCTGCATGTTCTCGTCCTGGATGCCGAACTCCCAGTCGGCCACCATGTAGCGCGGGTTGGCGATGGGCGTGTACGGGAAGGCCTGCCCGACGATGGCGACCCGCACGCCGTTGATCTCTTTCAGCGTGAAGGGCTGGAACACGGGGTCGCCGAAGTCGGTGGTCTTGACGTTCTGGGCGACGAAGTCCACGCGGTGCGCCGCCGCACCGCTGCCGGTTCCACCGGCGAAATCCCGCTCGACGATCTGCTTCACGCGCTTCATGCCCAGCGTGAACTCCCAGTGGCCCGTCATCACGTCCACCGTCAGCGCCTTGCAGGCGTCGACCATGTCCTGGCCGTCGGTCCACAGCGCGGTGGCGCTGCCCTGCCAGGTGTCGCCGCCGTCGAGCAGCAGCGCCCCCGGGCGGCTGGCCTTCATGCGCTTGACGAGGGTGGCCAGGTGCGCGAAGCCGCCCACGCGGCCCCAGCGCCGCGAGGCGCTCTCGAAGTCGATGTAGGTGTAGGCGTGCGCCAGCGGCGTGCCCGGGCGCACGCCGGCGGCCTTCAGCAGGTGCTCGCCCACCAGGTGCGGGATTTGCCCGCGCATGCCGCCCACGCCGAGGTTGACGCTGGGCTCGCGGAAGCGGATGGGCTTGAGCTGCGCGTGGCAGTCGGTCATGTGCAGCAGGCTCACGAAGCCCGGCCCGGTGCCCAGCGGCGGCAGGTCGTACAGCGCGTCCTCGGCCCGGGCGGCGTCGGCGTCCTCGTGGGCCGCCAGGTTCATGCCGGCCACCGAGGCGGCGGCCAGCACCTGCATGAATTCGCGCTTGCTGAGGCTCATGGTTTATCAGTGACTGCTGATGTTCGGGTGCCGAAAAAGCCCGGCATCGCCGGGCTGGGCAGGCGCGGGGCCTACTGGTTGACGGGCGACTTCGGGTCGAGCAGCAGCGCCATCACGTGCGCGATCTGCTTCTCGTCGAGGATGCCCATGTGGCCGAAGCGCGGCATGTTGGAACAGGCGTTGTAGGTCTTGCTGTTCCAGATCTTCATCCAGGTGTACTCGATGATGGGCTGCGAGGTCGGCGCGAGGACGTCGCGCACGCCGCGGTTCTTGCCGTAGTTGTACAGGCTGGGGCCGATGGTGCCGAAGCTGATCTCTTCCTTGCTGATCTGGTGGCAGTTGTAGCAGCTGCCGCCGTTGGCGCTGGTGGCGGCGGAGTTGTCGGTCCAGGTCAGGCCGCGGCCGCTCTGGGCGATGCGCTCGCCCTCGCGCCAGTCGCCGAGGTAGAAGCCGCCGGTGGGCCACTTGACGGTGCTCTTGGCCTGGGCCATCACCTCGTTGGACACGGGCTCGGCGGGCTCCTTGTCGGACGAACAGGCGCTCTGGCCGAGGTCCTGGCGGATGCGCTCGGCCTTGGCGATGCCCTGGTCGCGGAACGCGGCGACGATCAGCCGGTTGGCCTCGGCGTCGAGCTCGGCGGCGCTGGGCAGCGCCATCGGCGCCGGGCCGCTGGCACAGGCGGCCAGCAGCACGGCGGCGGGCACGGCGGCGAGGAGGAGGGTCTTCTTGCTCATGATGCGGCGTCCTTCCCCGTTCAGCGCTTGATGGCGGGCGCGATGGACTGCGCGCCCTTGGCGTTGACGCCCATGTAGGTGCCCAGTGCCACGGTGATGTCGCTGCCGAAGCCCGGGAACGGGAAGCGCATCTGCCGGTAGCAGTCGTTCAGGCGCAGCTGCATGCTCCACATCTGGCCGTTGCTCACGCGGTAGGCCGGCCAGGCGGCGAAGCCGATGCCGTCGCCCGGGTTCTTGGTCAGGTCGGGCAGGTCCTGCAGGCGGATGCGGATGTCCTTCTGCGAGTGGCAGGCGGCGCAGCTGAAGTCCATCGGCCCGGCGCGGTAGAAGAACACGCGCTTGCCGATCTCGTAGCTCTTCTTTTCTTCCGGGTGGGCCTGCGACAGGTTGAATCGCATGCCGCGCGACTCGGTGGCGATCCAGGTGGCCAGCGCCGTGACGTTGGCCATCTCGCCTCGGCCGAAGGGCGTGCGGGCGATCTCGGCGGCGTTGAAGCCCTGCAGCGTCTCCATGCACGAGACGAGGCGCGACTCGAGGTCCTGCACCCGGCCGGTGTCGGCAAAGTAACGCGGCAGTTCGACGAACACGCCCTTGACCACCCCCGGGCCCTTGCCCAGGTCGCACTGCTCGAGCGTGGCGCCCTTGGGGCCGCGCTTCTGCTTCCAGAGCTCGCGGCCCTTCATCTCGAACAGCTCGGCGGGGTTGCCGTCCTCGAGCATCTTGCGGTACTCGGCAATGCCGTCGGCGGTGGAGCGCTGCTGCGCCAGCGCAGGGGCCAGGGCCGCCAGGGCTGCGGCGGCGGCGACCGCCCGTGCGCGGAGGGACTTCTTCATGCGCGGGGTCTCCGGGTTCGAATGCTTCGGGTGCGGCTCGCGCGTGCAAGCCTGCCCCTGAGTATGGTCAGCCGGTGTGCCTCTGGACACCCGGGCATGTACCGGGTGCCGTATCAGGACACCGTGGCTTCGTCGGTGCGCTTGTCGCCCTTGTTGTCCAGCCAGTTCACGGTGATCTTGTCGCCGGCCTTGGCGCCCTTGACGTTGAACTGCAGGAACGGGTTCTTCGCGATCGACGGGCCCCACTGGGCCTGCATCACCACCTTGCCGTTGTGGCTGGCGCTGACTTCCTGGATGAACCACGCCGGGACGAGCGCGCCGGCGGAGTCGCGGCGCTGGCCGGTCTCCATCTCGTGGCTCATCAGGACGCGGACGGTGGCCTTGTCACCGGCCATCTGTGCGCGGATGCGCATCGGGTCTGCCATGGTCTTTCTCCTTGAATCCGAGGTAGGGGTCGCAGGGCTCGTTCAGCCGCCGCAGCCGCCGAGCGTGACCTTGATCTCCTTGACGGCGAACAGCGCGCGGCCGTCGCCCATCATGGCCACGGCGTAGACGTTGGACGACTGACCCATCTTCACGCGCGTGTTGAAGCTGGCGTCGACGGCGTCGGTCACGTCGAAGGCCGCGGCCAGCACGCTGGGGTTCTTCTCGACGAGGATCATCATGCGCCTGACGCCCGGCAGCGTGGTGCTGCAGCCCACGGGCACGACGGCGCCGTTCTCGGCGATGTCGGGGCCGCTGACGGTGACGTCCTTGCTCTCGACCGGCGCGCCGCCGCCGAAGGCCTTGGCCGCATCGGCCATGTTCTTGGCGTCGAACGCAGCCTTGGGCCAGGCGGCGTGGGCGGTGGCGGGCAGCAGCCCGGCGGCGGCCAGCAGCCCGGCGACGTGGGCGCTGGTCGTCATCATCTGGCGACGGGTGGTCATGGTCATCTCCTTCACGTGAATCGGGTTCGCGACGCCGGGGCGTCAGGGCTTGGCGCCTTCCGCCATCCATTTTGCGATGGCCAGGGCGTCGGCGTCGGGGAGGGTTTGTGCCGGCATCGGGATCGCGCCCCACACGCCCTGGCCACCCTTCAGGATCTTGTCCTTCATGTAGGCAAGGGCATCCGCGCGGCCGGCGTACTTGCGGGCGACCTCGCGCAGGCCGGGGCCGACGACCTTGTTGTCGACGCCGTGGCAGGCCAGGCAGTTGTGCTGCCGGGCCAGCGCCAGCACGGCCTGCGTGGCGGCGCTGGGGCCCGCGGGGGCCGCAGCCCCCGCGGCGGCCGGGCGGCCCACGCTGCCCGGGGGCCGGGTGGTGTCGGCGCCGACCTGCGGGCCCACCAGGCGCTGCTGCTCGGCGAGGTTGCCGTGCGCGTTGCGCGCGAAGTCCGGCAGGAAGCTCGCGACCTTGGGCTCGACCGCGCAGTTGCTCATGCAGGCCGTGGCACGGACATCGGGCTTGCCGCCGTTGCCCATGGTCCTGCCGGGCCACAGCCCGTGGTCGGTGGTCATGCCGTTGCGGTTGGGCATGCGCGCCTGCACCTCGGCGATGTTGGCGTCGGACATCACGAAGTTGTCCGGCACCACGCCGCCCAGGTTCAGCATGAAGGCGGTGACGGCGTAGACGTCGTCGGTGCTCAGCGACTTGGGCGCGTTCCAGGGCATGGCGCGGTTGATGTAGTCCCACAGCGTCGACACCGTGGGCACCTTCATCAGCGTGGTGCGGCCGGGAAAGCTCTCGTCGCGCAGCCGCGCGACGCGGCCGCGCTGGATGTCGGCGGCCGTCGTGCCGCCCACCAGCGGCGAGAAGACCTCGTTGCTCTCGCCGAACACGCCATGGCAGCTGGCGCACTTGGCTTCCCAGACGTCCTGCCCGCGCGACACCGAGCCGCTGCCCTTGGGCAGGCCCTTGAAGTCGGGCCGCACGTCGATGTCCCAGGCCTGCACCTCCTTCGGGGTGGCGGCGCGGCCGATGCCGGGGAAGGCCGTGCTCTGGGCCCACACCGCGCCGGCGGCCAGCAGGGCGGTGGCCACGGCCAGGCCCCGCAGCGGCGCGCGACGCTCACGACAGCTGGACATTCTTCACCTCGCCGCTCTCTTCCACGAGCCAGGTCTGGATCGCGTTGTTGTGATAGATCGACCGCGTGCCGCGCACGGCGCGCAGCTGCCGGTAGGTGGGCTGCACGTAGCCCGTGTCATCGGTGGCGCGGCTCTGCAGCAGCGCGGGCTTGCCGTCCCACACCCACGGCAGCGTGAAGCGGGTCAGGCACTTGTCCATCACCGGGCCCTGCAGCGCGGCCTGCCGCCAGTTGCGGCCGCCGTCGACCGAGACGTCGACCCGGCGCACCTTGCCGCGGCCGCTCCAGGCCAGGCCCGTGATCGTGTAATAGCCCTTGTCCAGCAGCACCTGGCCGCCGCTGGGCGTGGTGACCACGCTCTTGCACTCCTGGATGCCGCTGTACTGGCGGTGCAGGCCGTCGGGCATGAGGTCGATGTAGTGGATGGCCTCGTCCTTGGTGGCCCAGGGCTTGTCGCCGACCTCGATGCGGCGCAGGTACTTGACCCAGCTCACGCCCTGGACGCCGGGCACCACCAGGCGCAGCGGGTAGCCGTTCTCGGGGCGCAGCATCTCGCCGTTCTGGCCGTAGGCCACGAAGACCTCGCCGTTCTCGATCAGCTCCATCGGGATCGTGCGCGTCATGCTCGAGCCGTCGGCGCCCTCGGCCAGCACGTAGCGGCCGCGCTTGGTGTCGGCGCCGGCCATGTCGAGCAGGATCTTCAGCGGCACGCCGGTGAACTCGCTGCAGCTGATCATGCCGTGGCTGTACTGGCAGGTCGGCACGGCCACGTTGCCCCATTCCATGCCGCTGTTGGCGCCGCACTCGATGAAGTGGAAACGGCTGACCTGCGGCAGCCGCATCAGCTCGTCCACGGTGAACACCATGGGCTTGCGCAGCATGCGCTCGTCGGAGCCGTTGATCATCAGCCGGTGCTTGCTGGGATCGATGTCCCACCAGCCCTGGTGGTGGCGCTCGAAGTGCAGGCCGCTGGGCGTGACGATGCCGAACAGGCTCTGCAGCGGCGCGAAGCTCACGCTGGCCTGCGTCGTCTGCGTCAGGCCCGGGCTCTGGCGGCGCTGCACGTTCTTCTCGTACTGGCTGGGCCGGCCGTAGCCGTCGGTGACCACACCCTGGCCCAGGCCCGTGGTGTGCGCCGGCAGGTTCAGGATGTTCGGGTCGCCGCCGGCGGCGGGCACCGGGTTGGCCTGCGCCGCGGCACGGCCGGCGGCCGCGGAGCCGCCCGTGGCCACGGCCGCCGCGAAGGCACCGCGGATGAAGTCGCGCCGGCCCTCCTGGGCCTCGCGGAAGACGGTGCGCACGCCCTCGGGGCCGATGAAGTTCTCGGGCGCCTTGATCAGGCGCCCGGGTGTCGATGGTTCGGTGGGGTCGTGCACGGCAGGCCTCGTTGGCGTGGACGGGTTTACTTCCGGATATAAGCAACTACAAATATACAGGTCGGCCTGGCGGGCCGCTGGTCGGCTCCGTCCGTGTTTACCCTTTGCTGCGGCGCGTCAGGCCCGCCGCGCCGGAGCGCGGCCAGGGCCCGTCAGCCGGCGGCCAGCCAGGGCTGCACGAAGGCGAACCACGCCCCCAGCCCGAACAGCAGCACCGAGACCGCGTACACGCGCGCCGAGCGGCGCCGCTGCGCCATGCAGGCCTGGCGGAGCGTGGGGTCCAGCGGGCACGGGGCGTGGCGCTGCTGCCATTGCGCGGCGCCGCCCAGCGCCAGCATCAGCGCACCAACCCCGAAGATCCAGCCGCTGTGTTCGCTGAGCCAGACGATCTGCGGAAACACCGACACCAGCGACGCCAGCGCGGCACCGGCGCCCAGCGTCACCAGCAGCGCCGGCAGCGCACAGCACACCAGCGTGGAGGTGCCGGCGAACAGCGCCAGCCACGACGTGGCGGCGCCGCGGCGCTGCTCGGCCCGGCCGTCGCGGCCCGAGCCGGCCGCGTCGAGGCCGGCCACCTCAGCGCTCCTGTCGCTGGGCGCGCGTTCCGGCGCGGATCTGGGCCACCGTCTGCGCCACCGTCTCGGTGGCCACGACCTCGTAGCCGGCTTCGCGCACCTCGCCGGCCACGCGCTCGGCGTTCAGCGTCTGGCCGGGCCGCGGCTCGACCGCGACGACCTTGTTGCGCAGGTCGATGAACACCGGGCCGGTCTCGGGCATGGCCTTCAGGCGCTTCTCGATGCCCTGGGCGCAGAACGAGCAGACCATGCCGTTGACCTGCAGCTTCAGGCTCTGCGCGGCCTGCGCCAGCGCGCTGCCGGCCGGCAGCCACAGGGTGACGGCCAGCGCGGCCAGGGCGCCCAGGCGGGCGGGGTTCGAGGGGCGGGTACGGGATTGCATGGGGATCTCCTTGGAGGACGAATGGGGCGAATGGGGACGAATGGGGACGAGAGGGGAGAACGTGGAACGGCGGGCGTCAGTACGCCCACATCAGGTTGAACTGCGTGCCTTCGCGGTTGCGGCCGAGTTCGACGAACACGCCGCGGTGGATCAGCCGCAGCAGGGGCGTGACCTCGTCGCGCGAGCCGGCGGTGGTGCGCGTGCGCCGGGACTCGACGATGAACCAGGGCTGCACCTGCTCGTAGTCGACCTCGTAGAACGAGAAGCCGGCGCGCACCCAGGCGGTGTCGTGGCGCAGCCCGCTGCCCCGCTTGGGCTCGACGCCGGCACCGGCGTACAGGCGCGTGGTCTCGTAGTCGGCCATCACCGCGGGCGACCAGAAGCCGCGCGACCCGGCCCAGCCGTGGCCGCGCGCCTGGCCGACCGTGCCCACGAACCACAGGTTGGCCTGCGCGTGCGGCAGGTTCCAGCGGTGCACCAGGCGCGTGTAGGTCAGGCCCACCGACTCCCGTTCGTGCTTGCGGGCATGAACCCCGGCGTGCAGCACCGGCTCGTGCCAGCGCGCGGCCATCACGCCCAGGGCGTCGCGGCCGGTGACGGCGTAGTTGACGGCGGCATCGCGCTCGCCGGCGCTGTGGAGATCAACCATCGCCATGAAGCTGCCCTCGCTGGCCATCGGCAGCGCCAGCGCGGCCGTTGAGGCGAAGAGGGTCAGCCCGGAGACGGCGGCTGCGCCCAGCCGCTGCAGGCGGCCGGACAAGACGGGTTTCGACATGGTGCGACAGGCCTGGCGGCCTGGGGCTGTTGCGGGAAGGCTGCGCTGGGGGCGGCACGCGGCGTGCCGCCGGTTAGGGCCTTCAGCCCCTGGGGGGCCTGAACAGCGAATCGAGAGCGCCCTCGGGCGCAGCGCCGCCGGCCGACGGCTTGAACACGCCGCCCTGCCGGGCGGAGGCTTCCGGGAGGGCGTCGGAGCCGGCGAACACCGGCGCGCAGAACAGGCACAGCTCGCAGGCCGCGCCGTGCGGCTGGAGGTCGTCACCGGCGTCGATGTCGGCGTGGCAGGGGGGCGTGCCCACGGCGGCGGCAGCCGCGGCAGGCTCAGCCGCGTGGGCGGCCATCATGTCGGCCGCGGCCCAGGCCCTTAGGGGCATCAGCGCCACCAGCAGCCACAGGCACGCCAGCACCCACGCCGACCGGCGGCGGACGCTGTGCGGGGCGGAAGACCGGGCGTTCACGGACGCAAGCGTAGCAAAGCCGGCCAGGGAGGAGGGGTGCTCAGGGCTCAGGGCTCAGGGCTGGCCGACGATGGAGGCCGTGGCCATCAGTTCCTCGAACAGCGCCAGGCTCACGCGGCCGCTGACGGCGAACGGGTCCAGCGCCGGCAGCGCCGAGTACTTGAGCATCAGCGCCGGGTTCAGCCGCGACAGGTTCACCTGCCCCATGCTCCAGCCGGCGAAGCGCCGCTCGCCGATCTCCTCGTAGACCATCAGCTCCACCTGCGTGTGGCGGGCGTCGGTGGCGATGCGGTTGTAAAGCTGGTTGACGGCGCTGCGGCCGCCCTCGAGCACCTGCAGGAAGATGCCCTCGCTGAAGCACAGCACGCCGGTGATGCCGTGGGCCGGGTTGTTGGCCTTGCTCTTGCGCAGGATGGCGGCGAGTTCGGCCTGGTCCACCGAGGGCACGGCGCGGCTGGCGTAGACGAGTCGGACGAGCATGTGCGTGGCCCCCTTCAACCCTGCTTGCGCGGCAGCAGCGACAGGAACTCCCGCCGCAGGTTGGCGTCTTTCAGGAAGGCGCCGCGCATGACGCTGTTGACCATGGCGCTGTCGGTGTCCTTCACGCCGCGCCAGTGCATGCAGAAGTGATCGGCCTCCATCACGATGGCCAGGCCGTCCGGGCGCACGCGATCCTGCAGCTCGTTGGCCAGCATGGTGACGGCTTCCTCCTGGATCTGCGGCCGGCTCATCACCCAGTCGGCGATGCGCGCGTACTTGCTCAGACCGATCAGGTTGCTGTGCTCGTTGGGCAGGATGCCGATCCACACCTTGCCGAAGATCGGGCACATGTGGTGGCTGCAGGCGCTGCGCACGGTGATGGGGCCGACGATCATCAGCTCGTTCAGGCGCTCGACGTTCGGGAACTCCGTGACGCTGGGCATGGGCTGGTAGCGGCCGCGGAACACCTCGTCGATGTACATCTTGGCCACCCGCTTGGCCGTCTCGTTGGTGTTGTGGTCGCTCTCGGTGTCGATGACCAGCGCCTGCAGCACCTCCTGCAGCTTGGCCTGCACCTCGGCCTTGAGCTCGGCAAGCTCGCCCTCGCGCACGTGGGCCGCGATGTTGTCGTTGGCGTGCCAGCGCTGGCCGGACTGCACCAGGCGCCAGCGAATGCGCTCCGAGGCCGGCAGCGCGGCGAGTTCCTCCTCGCTGCGGAAGATGCGCGGCGGGACTTGCTTCAGGGTCGTGGCCATGGCGGTGGGGACCGGGTGTCCCCCGGTTGGAAGCTGGGCCACACATTTTGCGCGCGGAATGTCAACTTTGCTTGACGCCAAACCCTGACGTCGGAGTGCCTAGACTTCACCGATGAACGCGCCCCATGGCCCGCCGCTGGCCCGCCTGCTCGACGCCACCGCCGACGCGGTGGCCGCCGTGCGCGCGGGGCGCTCGCTCACCGACGTGCTGGCGCGCGTGCCGGCCGAACTGCGGCCGGGCGTGCAGGCGCTGTCGTTCCACGCCCTGCGCTGGCTGGGCAGCGCCCAGGGCCTGCGCGAGCGGCTGGCGCCCAAGCCGCCGCCGGCCTCGGTCGACGCGCTGCTGCTGGTGGCGCTGGCCCTGCTGTGGCCCACGGGCCCCGGCGACGCGCCGCCGCCCTACCCCGAGCACACCCTGGTCGACCAGGCCGTGGCGGCCATGCACCAGCGCGCCCCGGCGGCGGCCAGCTTCGCCAACGCCGTGCTGCGGCGCTTCCTGCGCGAGCGCGAGGCGCTGGTCGAGGCCGTTCGCCACGCCCCGGTGGGCGCCTTCAACCACCCGCTGTGGTGGATCGAGCGGCTCAAGCGCGATTGGCCCGCGCAGTGGCAGGCGCTGCTGCTGACGGCCAACCGCAAGCCGCCGATGACGCTGCGCGTGAACGCCCGCCGGGGCAGCGGCACCGCCTACGTGCAGCGCCTGGCCGCGCTGGGCCGCGGCGCCACGCTGCTGGACGACCCGCCCTGGCAGACGCTGGGCCGCGGCCAGGCCGTGGTGCTCGACGAGCCCTGCCCGGTGGCGGCGCTGCACGGCTTCGCCGAGGGCGAGGTCTCGGTGCAGGATGCCGCCGCGCAACGCGCCGCGCCGCTGCTGCTGGGCCTGGGCGAGCCGCTGCCGCCGGGCGCCCGCGTGCTCGACGCCTGCGCCGCCCCCGGCGGCAAGACCGCGCACCTGCTGGAGCTGGCCGAGCTCGACCTGCTGGCGCTGGACAACGACCCCGCCCGCCTGGCCCGCGTGCAGCAGACGCTGCAGCGCCTGCAGCTCAGGGCCACGGTGCAGGCCGGCGACGCGCGCCAGCCGCGCCAGTGGTGGGACGGCCGGCCCTTCGACGCCATCCTGCTGGACGCCCCCTGCACCGCCAGCGGCATCGTGCGCCGCCACCCCGACGTGCGCTGGCTGCGCCGCGCCGACGACGTCCACGCCCTGGCCCAGGTGCAGGCCGACCTGCTGGAGGCCCTGTGGCCGCTGGTCAAGCCCGGCGGCCGGCTGCTGTTCGCCACCTGTTCGGTGTTCCGCGACGAAGGTTCACGGCAGATCGACGCATTTATGCAACGCCCGCACCCCGGCGCCCCCAGGCTCGACGACGCTTCGCCGGGCCATCTGCTGCCGTCCCCCGACAATGCGGCGCAGGGGTCACCCGCCCGCGGCGCCGCGCTGCAGGACGGGTTCTTCTACGCGCTGATCCACAAGACCTAGAACCCACCGCACAGCCCGTCGCCGCGCCATGCCTGCCACGCCCCGGCCTCGCCACACCACGCCGCAGGGTGCCGGCCGCGTGCCGGGTGCGTGGTGGAGCCGCCTGCAGGCCGGCCTGCGCGCCGGCTGGCTGGCCGTGGCGCTGGTGCTGGCCTCGACGGCCGCCCTGTCGCAGGGCGTGGAGCTGCTGACGCTGCGGGCGGCCCGCGTCGAGGCCGACTTGCAGATGGAGTTCGCCGCCCGCGTGGCGCTGCCCCGCGCCGTGGAAGACGCGCTGCAGAAGGGCGTGCCCATCTACTTCGTGGCCGAGGCCACGCTGCTGCGCAACCGCTGGTACTGGCGCGACGAGCGCATCGCGCGCGTCTCGCGCTCGTGGCGGCTGGCCCTGCAGCCCCTGACCGGCGTCTGGCGCGTCAGCCTGGGCGGCCTGCACCAGAGCTACGCCTCGCTCGAGGAGGCGCTGGCCGCCGTCTCGCGCAGCGCCGGCTGGAAGCTCATCGAGGCCGATCGCCTCGATAAGGACTCCAGCTACTACCTGGAATTCAGCTACCGGCTCGACAGCTCGCAGCTGCCGGGCCCCATGCAGTTCGGCCTGGGGGGCGGCGCCGACTGGACCGTGGGCGTCTCGCGCACGCTGCGCATCGAGCCATGACCTCCTCGCAGCGCTGGGCGTGGCTCGTCAGCGCCGTGGCCTCGCTGGGTGCGCTGATGGTGCTGGCCTTCGTGCTGGGCTTCGCCAGCCCGGAAAGCCGCTTCTACGAGCGCAACTTCGTCTGGCTGTTCTGGGTGAACGCCGTCGTCGCCGCGCTGCTGGCGCTGGTGGTGCTGGTGGTGGCGCTGCGGCTGCTGGTCCGGCTGCAGCGCGGCAAGTTCGGCAGCCGGCTGCTCATCAAGCTGGCCGGCATCTTCGCGCTGGTGGGCGTGCTGCCGGGGCTGGTGATCTACACGGTGAGCTACCAGTTCGTCTCGCGCAGCATCGAGGCCTGGTTCGACGTGCAGGTGGCCGGCGCGCTGGACGCCGGCCTCGCGCTGGGCAAGGGCACGCTGGACGCGCAGGCCGAGGAGCTGCGCGAGCAGACGCGCATCGCCGCCGACCGCCTGAGCGAGTCGGGCCTGCCGCTGTCGGCGCTGTCGCTGGAGCGGCTGCGGGAGCAGATGGGCGCCAGCGAGGTCAGCCTGGTCGGCGCGGGCGGCGCCGTGCTGGTCACGGCAGGCGGCACCGCGGCCCTGGGCCCGCCCGAGCGCCCGGCCGCGGCACTGCTGCGCCGGGCCCGCGCCGGCGGCACGGCCAGCGTGCTGGAGGGGCTGGACGACGAGTCGCTGGCCGCCGGCGCGCAGGGCCCGCGCGTGCGGGCGCTGGCCCGCGTGCCGCACAGCCAGGTGGCGCTGGCACCCGGCGAGGAGCGGTTCCTGCTGGTGACTCAGCCCATCGCCCGCTCGCTGGCGGCCAACGCGCTGGCCGTGCAGGCCGCCTACAGCGAGTACCAGCAGCGCGCGCTGGCGCGCGACAGCCTGCGCCGCATGTACGTGGGCACGCTGACGCTGACGCTGGTGCTGGCGGTGTTCGCGGCCGTGCTGCTAGCCATCGTGCTGGGCAACCAGCTCGCCCGGCCGCTGCTGCTGCTGGCCGACGGGGTGCGACAGGTGGCCGCCGGCGACCTGACCGAGAAGCCGGTGTTCAGGAGCGCCGACGAGCTCGGCGGCCTGACGCGCAGCTTCGCCGACATGACGGCGCAGATGGCCGACGCACGCGCCCAGGTGCAGCGCGGCATCGCGGCGCTGGAGGCCGCGCGCGGCCGCCTGCAGACCATCCTGGACACGCTGACGGCCGGCGTCATCGTGTTCGGCCGCGACGGCGGCATCGACACCGTCAACCCCGGCGCCACGCGCATCCTGCAGCGGCCGCTGCTGGCCTGGCGTGGCCGCCGGCTGTCGGAGGTGCCCGAGCTGCACGCCTTCGCGCAGGCCGTGGAGCAGCGCTTCGAGCTGCTGGCCACCAGCCCCGAGCTCGGCGAGCGCGACCAGTGGCAGGACAGCTTCGAGCTGCAGCGCGGCGACGGCGCGCTGCTGAGCCTGCTGGTGCGCGGTGCCGTGCTGCCGGGCGAGCAGCGGCTGATGGTGTTCGACGACATCTCCGAGGTCGTCTCGGCCCAGCGCAGCGCGGCCTGGTCCGAGGTGGCGCGGCGCCTGGCCCACGAGATCAAGAACCCGCTCACGCCCATCCAGCTGTCGGCCGAGCGCCTGGAGCACCGCCTGGGCCCCAAGCTCGAAGGCGCCGACCAGGCGCTGCTGGTGCGCAGCGTTCACACCATCGTCGGCCAGGTGCAGGCGATGCAGCGGCTGGTCAACGAGTTCCGCGACTACGCCCGGCTGCCCGCCGCGCAGCTGGCGCCGCTGGACCTGAACGCCCTGGCCCAGGAGGTGCTGGCGCTGTACGGCCAGGCGCAGGACAACGGCCTGCTGCTGGCCGAGCTGGAACCCGGGCTGCCATGGATCCTGGGCGACGCCACGCAGCTGCGCCAGGTGATCCACAACCTGGTGCAGAACGGCCTGGACGCCGTGGCCGACCGGCCCGACGGCCAGGTCGAGCTCGTCACGCGCAGCGCCCGCGGCGAGGACGGCGCGCTGCGCGCGGTGCGGCTCGCGGTCATCGACAACGGCCCCGGCTTCCCGGACAAGGTGCTCAAGCGGGCCTTCGAGCCCTACGTCACCACCAAGGCCAAGGGCACCGGGCTGGGCCTGGCGGTGGTGAAGAAGATCGCCGACGAACACGGGGCGCGGCTGCGCGCGGCCAACCTGCACGCCAGCGACGAGCGCGACGGCCCGGTGACCGGGGCGCGGGTTTCGCTATCATTTTCCCGGTTTGCCGAGGCCCCCGCGGCCCTGGCCGGCCCGGGCCGGCCCGTCGCCCCCACCGCCGTGGCGGGCGCGGACGGCAGCCCCCAGATTCCTTAGGACGCATGGCAACCATCTTGGTCGTGGACGACGAGCTCGGCATCCGGGCGCTGTTGTCCGAGATCCTCACCGACGAGGGACACACGGTCGAGCTGGCCGAGAACGCCGCCCACGCGCGCCGGGTGCGCGAGTCTCTGCGCCCCGACCTGGTGCTGCTGGACATCTGGATGCCCGACGTGGACGGGGTCACGCTGCTGAAGGAGTGGTCGACCAGCGGCCAGCTCACGATGCCGGTGATCATGATGAGCGGCCACGGCACCATCGACACCGCCGTCGAGGCCACCAAGGTGGGCGCGAGCGCCTTCCTGGAGAAGCCGATCACGCTGCAGAAGCTGCTGCGTGCCGTGGACCAGGCCCTGGTCAAGCCGGGCCAGCGCGCGGTGGCAGCCCCTGCACCGGCGCCGGCCGTGCGCCCACCGCAGCGGCTGGACGGCTACGACGGCCACGGCGCCACCGCCGGCACGGCCCTGTCGAGCCCGGCGCTGCCCCTGGCGGCTTCCCTGCACGAAGGCCCCCGCGCTGAACAGAGCTTCGACCTCGACCGCCCCTTGCGCGAGGCGCGCGACGCCTTCGAGAAGAGCTACTTCGAGTTCCACCTGGCCAAGGAGGGCGGCTCGATGACGCGCGTGGCCGAGAAGACGGGGCTGGAACGCACGCACCTGTACCGCAAGCTCAAGCAGCTGGGCGTGGACCTGGCGCGCAGCAAGCGCGGAGCGCTCTGAACCGGCCCCATGGGCCCGCGCTATACTTGAGGGCTCGGCCCGAGCCGAAGGCCTGGTAGCTCAGTTGGTAGAGCAGCGGATTGAAAATCCGCGTGTCGGTGGTTCGATTCCGCCCCAGGCCACCAGACAAATCAAGGACTTGTCGCCCCAGGCGTCAGGTCCTTTTTCTTTGTCCGTAGCCGCCGCGCAGCCGGCGAAGGCATCGAAGCTCGCGGCGGCGGCCTGCGGGCACCCGGGCGCCAGGTGGGCGTGGCGGTCGGCGAGGGCCACCCCGATGGGGCGCTGCTGCCCGGCAAGGGCCGTTTCCCCGACGGCTGAATCTGCACGCCCCCCCCCCCCCGATCGGGGGGGTGCAAGCGGCTGGTGCGGATGGACACGGCCGTCATGAACGGGCAAATTCTTCGTCAACCCCCCGGGCTGCCAAGGCCGGGCACAACCCACGACCGGAGGAAGATCGATGTCGAAGCAATGGATCGCTGGTGTCGCGCTCGGCGTGCTGGCCGCGACGCCCTCCTGGGCCGTGACCATTTCGTTCAACGACCTGGCCGTCGGCGCGGTGCTGAGCAACCAGTACGCGGCGCAGGGGGTGAGCTTCAGCGCCAACGCCTTCACCGGCCCCGGCAGCTCGAGTTCGGGACAGGCCTGGGCGACCAACACCGACATGACCATCGTGTCCAGCACCGGCGGTGACGTCGGCGGCCTGGGTACGCCGCCGCTCGTTTCGGGCAACGTGCTGCGCAGCTTTGCCGGCTGGCTCGATGAGAACGGCGATCCCAGCTTCCTGATCTCGTTCAGCACGCCGGTCACTTCGATGAGCCTCGACTTCGCCGGCGTCTTCGGCTCCGCCGACGTGACGCTGTGGGCCTACGACGGCGCCACGCTGCTGGGCACGGTGTCGGGCACCAGCGGCGGCCAGTTCACGCTGGGCTTCGCAGCCGCGTCGATCACCAGTGTGGCGGTGCGGCCCGGCACCTTCGACGACTGGGTCGCCGTCGACAACCTCGTTTTCGCCCCGGTGCCCGAAACCAGCACCTACGCGATGATGGCGCTGGGCCTGGCTGCGCTGGGCATCGCGGCGCGCCGCCGCAAGGCCTGAGCGGGCCGCTGGCCCGATCACCGCCGGCCCGCGTCGACCGGCCGCGCGGGCGCGCCGAAGGCCTTGCGGTAGAACGCCCAGTGCGCGTCGTCGAGTTCGCGCAGCACCGCCATCGGGTCGTGCCCGACCCCGCGCAGTACGCGCCATTCGTGCGGGATGCCGAGCGCGACAAGGTGCTCGTGGAAGGCCAGGTTGTTGGCGTAGGTCTCGTCGCGGTCGCCGATCACCACGCGCACGAGGGAGCCCTTCGCGATCGCCTCCGCGTTGGCCTTGGCCAGCATCCGCGGGCTCACCTGCAGGAAGGTGGCCTGAGAGCCGCCGTAGACGCGCGCGAGCAGTTCCCCGGCCTGCACCCGGCTCGCGCGGGGCGTCGTCGTGAGCGACTCCTGCATCGGCCCGGCGCCCATGATCGAGACGGCACCGAAGCGCCCGGGATGCTTGAACCCGAGGCGCGCGGCCCCGTAGCCGCCCATGCTGAAGCCGTCGAGCAGGCGTCCCTCGCGCGAGGCGATGGTGCGCAGGGTCGCGTCGATGTGCGGCACGAGTTCCTCGACGATCACCGTCTCGACCGGCGCCGCCCCGTTGGACCAGTCCACGTACATCCCCATCGGGAGGCCGTTGACCAGCACCACCAGACAAGGCGGCGCGCCGCCGGCCTCGATCGCCTGGTCGAAGAGCCTGGCGAGCGCGGGAATTCCCGCCAGCCCGCCGCCGGAGCCGTGCAGCCAGTAGACGACGGGAAAGCGGCGCCCGGGCTCGCGCTCGTACGCGGCGGGGGTGTAAAGGTGGTAGCTGACGGTCGTTCCGGCGGCCGCGCTCTGGAAGGTGCGAAACGAGACCCGCGGCGCCTCGACCGCGCGCGTGACCCACTCGACGGGCGGCGGCGCAGCGCGTTGGGCGGGCTCCTGGCCGTGTGCGGGCCGGATGCCCGCGCCAATGGCGATCAGCACGACCGCGAGGAACGGGACGGCGAAGGCGGGGCGCAGCAGGGTCATGGCGGGGCAGCGCCCTGCCCGCCGCGGGTGGCGGCAGGGCGACGCAGGGGTGGTGCGAACCGAGTATCGCCCGGCCACGCCCGGCACCGCGCCACAGGCGCTCAGCGCCGCCTTCCGCCCCGGCGACGGCGTCGCCGCTCGCTGCGGATCACGCGCCAGTCGGCGCGTGTCGACCTGACCGCGTCTTCGCCGAAGAAGTCCGGGGTCCAGCCGGTGAGCCCGTAGACCAGCATGAGCCCCATCAACGGGATCGTGACGATGGCGCCCAGCGTCCAGGCCGGGCGATCCCACAACGTCCAGATCGACAGCGCCCCCAGCAGCAGGGCGGCCACGCGGAAGCCCGCGTAGCGCCACCGGATCCGCGGCGGCGAGGCGAGGCTGTCCGGGTCCGCCGCGGGGTCCGGCGCGGCGGGCGCCCCGCCGGGCCTCGATGCCGCGTTCTGGTCGTCATGCACGTTCGCGCCTCCCCGACCCGCCAACGGGCCGTCGCCCGCATGGTCCGTCGACGGTGGCTCACCCGGCGAGCCTTCACCGCCGGGCGGGGCGGTGGCTCACACCGCTCGGGCCGGCGCCGTCATCGCCTCGAGCAAGGCCTGCGCCGACAGCCAGGCACCCTCGGCGCCCACGCCACCCAGGAAGTCGCCGCAGGCACCCAGGCCAGTGCGGGCGTCCCACCAGGCCTGGCGTCGCGCCGGGGTGCCCGCGGGCTGCGGCAGCGCATAGCGCCAGCGGTGGACGACCGCGTGGCGCCAGGCCGGCGGCTCGCCAAGCAGGCCGCCCAGCGCCTCGTCCACCGCGGCCCGCAGCCGGGGCAGCACCCACTCGGGCGGCTGCTCCAGGTGCTCGCGGCTCCAGGCGGGGCGGGCGTGGGCCACCCAGTGGGCCTCGTCGACGGCGGCGCCGCGGCCGGGGCGCAGGTCGTCGCGGTGCAGCCACGACAAGGGCCCGCCCTGCGGGCGCAGCACCTGCCAGTCCAGGGGCTGCGACGGGCGGCTCGTCACGCCCATCAGCGTCCAGCACGGCTGCATCGGGGCCTGTGCGGCCTGCTGCGCCCAGTCGGGCCGGTGCGGCGCCAGCAGCGGGGCGGCCTGTGCCGGGGGCAGGGCCAACACGACGGCGTCGAAGCCGCCCTCCAGCAGCTCGGGGCCGGCCTCGGACACCCCTTCGATCCGCCACGCCCCACCTTCGCGGGCGAGCCGCTGCACGGTGAACGACCAGCGCGCCGGCAGCCCGCCCAGCAGGCCCCGGCACAGCGTGGGCATGTCGGGCACCGGCAGCTGCCAGGCGCCCGCGGGGCGCACGGCGCGGCTGCCGGGGGCGGCCTGCGGCGTCCAGGCGGCCACGGCGGCGCCCCCGCCCAGACCCTGCAGGAAGGCCCGGAAGCCGGCGTCGGCGGCCGCGAAGCCGGGCGCGCCGTGGTCCACGCGCGCCGTGCGCGGCTGGCCGTCGGGCCCCGTCCAGGCCAGGCGGCGCGTGGCCAGGCGGCCGCCGGGGCCCCGGGCCTTGTCGAGCACCTGCACCGTGCAGCCGGCGGCGGCCAGCGCCTGCGCGCAGGTGGCGCCGGCCAGGCCGGCGCCGACGACGGCCACGCGGCGTGACGAGGGTTGCGGTGCGGGTTCCATGGGCTGCCACGCTATCCGGGATCGATCACCCCGGGGTGCGCCCCGCAGGCGGCCGCTGGCGTCAACGGCGCTTCAGGGCCGGTCGGCGGCAGCGGTGCGGTGGCATAACCGCGTCTGCCTGCACTCAGCGCCCGAAGGCGCCAACCCGGTGAACACGCCCCTGCCCGTGTGCCCCCTGTGCGAGCGGCCCATTCCCGCGCCGCAGCAGGACCGCCACCACCTCGTGCCCAAGAGCCGCGGCGGGCGCGAGACGGCCTACCTGCACCGCGTGTGCCACCGCCAGATCCACGCCCTGTTCACCGAAACCGAGCTCGCACGCCGGTACGCCAGCGCCGAGGCGCTGCTGCAGCACCCGGAGATCCGCAGCTTCGTGGCCTGGGTGAAGACCAAGCCCGACGGCTTCTTCGTGGCCACGCGCAAGAGCCGGCGGGTGCGCGGGCGGCCGTGAAGCCCCGGCCGGGCGACGCCGCGGCTTGATCTGGATCAGCCCGCCGTCAGCGGCCGTGCGCATCATGCGGCCATGGCGGCGAAGTTCATCCCCATCCAGCCGGTGGCCGTGTCGGCCCCGGCGCCGGTCGTGCCCGAGCCCGTGCTGGCCGGCCCGGCCGAGACGCTGCAGCGCGTGCTGCGCGGCCTGCGGGACGTGGTCGACCGCGAGGGCGTGAACCTGGTCGAGCGGCACTGGATCCGCTCGCTGCGCGTGCAGGACGGCGAGGCCGACCTGACGCTGACGCTGTCGGCCCGCAGCGGCGAGGCGCGCGAGTTGATGGAGCGCAGCTTCGGCGTGCTGCGCCACCTGCTGCCCGACACCGACGTCTACGTGCACCACGCCTGAGCCCGCGGCTCGGGCGCGGCGGCGGCCGCTCACTCGGCCAGCGGCGCGGTCACGGCGTCGATGCGCGCCATCACCTCGGGCGTGAGCTTGTCCAGCAGCGCCAGCGCGCCCAGGTTCTGCCGCAGCTGATCGAGCCTGGACGCGCCGGTGATCACGGTGGACACGTTCGGGTTCTTCGCCACCCAGGCCAGCGCCAGCTGCGCCAGGGTGCCGCCGAGCTCGGCCGCGATCGGCTGCAGCTGCGCCACAGCGGCATTGCGCGCGGCGTGGGTGAGGCCCTCGCGCAGGAAGGCCATGTTCTCCAGCGCGCCGCGGCTGCCCTCGGGGATGCCGTCCTGGTACTTGCCGGTGAGCAGCCCGCTGGCCAGCGGGCTCCACGTCGTCAGGCCCAGGCCGATGTCGCCGTACAGGCGCGCGTACTCCTGCTCCACGCGGCGGCGGTGGAACAGGTGGTATTGCGGCTGCTCCATCAGCGGCTTGTGCAGGTGGTGGCGCTCGGCGATCTCCCAGGCGGCGCGGATGTCGGCGGCCGGCCACTCGCTGGTGCCCCAGTACAGCGCCTTGCCCTGCGTGATGAGGTCGCTCATGGCCCACACGGTCTCCTCGATCGGCGTGTGCGGGTCGGGGCGGTGGCAGTAGATCAGGTCGATGTGATCCAGCTGCATGCGCCGGAGGCTGCCGTCCAGCGCCTGCATCAGGTACTTGCGGTTGAGCGTGTCCTTGCGGTTGACGGCCTCGCCCTGGCGGTCCAGGCCCCAGAAGAACTTGGTGCTGACGACGTAGTTCAGGCGCGGCCAGGCCAGCTTCTTCAGCGCCTCGCCCATGATGGCTTCGCTGCGTCCGCCGGCATAGACCTCGGCGTTGTCGAAGAAGTTGATGCCGGCGTCGAACGCAGCGGCCATCATCTCGACGGCCTGCCCGGTGTCGACCTGGTTGTGATACGTCACCCAGGAGCCCAGCGAGAAGGTGCTGACACGGAGGCCACTGCGGCCGAGGCGGCGGTATTGCATGGTGTTCGGTTACCGGGAATGCGTTGGGAAAGGCTGCGAGCGTAGCCGGTCGCGGAGCGCCCCGGTCACTCACTCCGGCGGGCGAGTGTCCCCAGGCGGCCGTCCACCAAGGGCTGCGGCAGGCCCGTGGCGGCCCGGATCGGCACACACGCAGCGGCTGTCTCGCGCGCCAGGGCGGTCGCGGCGGCGACACCCGGTGTGCGCGCGTTCATCAAGAATGCGCGCCATGGGCATGCTGCATCTCGTGCGCCACGGCCAGGCGCGTTTCGCCAGCGACGACTACGACCGCCTGAGCGAGCTCGGCCACCGCCAGTGCCACGCGCTGGGCCGCTTCTACGCGGCCAGCAGCCAGCGCTTCGCCACGGTGGTCACGGGCACGCTCACGCGTCACCGGCAGTCGCTGGCGGCGCTGGCCGCGGGCCACGGCGCGCTGCCAGCGGCCACCGAGTTCGCGGCCTTGAACGAGTACGACAGCGACGCCCTGCTGCGCGCCGCGCTGGCCGAGCCGGGCCTCGCGCCGCCGCAGCCGCTGCCGCCACCCACCACGCCCGAGGGCTACCGAGCGCACTTCCGGCTGCTGCGCCAGGCGCTGGCCGCGTGGACGGCCGGCCGTCTGGCCGTGCAGGGCATGCCGCCGCACGCCGAGTGGCGCGCCGGCATCGCCGCCGTGCTCGACCACCTGCGCGCGCAGGGCGGGGGCGACGTGCTGCTGGTCAGCTCGGGCGGTCCCATCGCCACCGCCACCGCCCACGTGATGGGTGCCGCCGGCGACGCCTGGGTGGAGCTGAACCTGCGCCTGCGCAACAGCGCCGTCACCGAGTTCAGCATCAGCCCGAAGCGGCACGTGCTGCACAGCTTCAACACGCTGCCGCACCTGCAGGCGCCGGAGCGCGCCGATTGGGTGACGTACAGCTGAGCCAGTACGCGGGCCAAAGGGCCGCCGGGCCGCTGCGCGAATAATCGGCGCCTGGAAAGGGTTCCGATGCAGCCAGGGCTCGAGATCGCGGTGGTGGGCGCCGGCCCGGTGGGGCTGGCGCTGGCGCTGCTGGCGGCGCGCCGGCTGCCCGAGGCGCGCATCGCGCTGTTCGACGCCCGCCCGGCAGACCGCGACGTCGCCGCCGACCCGCGCACGCTGGCGCTGTCGCTGGGCAGCGTGCAGCTGCTGGAGCGGCTGGGCGCGTGGCCCGGCGGCGCCGCGGCGCCCATCCGCCGCGTGCACGTGTCGCAGGCGCCGGCCGGCATCACCTTCGGCACCCTGCTGGGGCACGAGGCGCCCGCCGTCACGCTCGACGCCGCCGAACTGGGCGTGCCGCAGCTGGGCGCCGTTCTGTCCTACGGCACGCTGCTGGCCCCGCTGCAGGCCGCCTGGCTGGCCGCTGCGGCCGCGCAGCCGCAGCGCCTGGCCACGCGCTTCGGCACGCCGGTGGCGGCGCTGAAGGCGCTGCCCGATGGCGTGGAGGTCGACGCCGGCGTCGCCGAGCGCTTCGACCTGGCTGTGGTGGCCGAGGGGGGCGTGTTCGCCGAGCAGGCGCGCAAGGCCCTGGTGGCCGACTACGGGCAGACGGCGTGGGTGGGCACCGCCACGCTGGCCGCGCCGCTGCAGGGCACGGCCTTCGAGCGCTTCACGCCCGACGGCCCTGTGGCCCTGCTGCCTTTGCCCGCGGCGGCCGACGGCGCGGCGCGCGCGGCCCTGGTGTGGTGCGTACCCACGGCCACCGACCCGGTGGCGCCGCTGTCGGCAGCGCAACGCCTGGCGCTGCTGGGCAGCCGCCTGCCGGCCGAGGCCGGCACGGTGACGGCGCTGTCGCCGCTGAAGAGCTTCGCGCTGGGGCTCAACGCCGAGCGCTCGCTGGTGCAGGGCCGCACGGTGCGCATCGGCAATGCCGCGCAGACGCTGCACCCGGTGGCCGGCCAGGGCCTGAACCTGGGCCTGCGCGACGCGCACGCGCTGGTCGACGCCCTGCTGCAGCGCGGCCCCGACGTCGATGCCGCGCTGGCCCGCGCCGCCTTCGGCCGCGCGCCCGACCGCTGGAGCCTGATCGTGGCGACCGACTTCCTGGCGCGCAGCTTCACCTGGCGGCTGCCGGGCGCGGCGGCGCTGCGCAGCCTGGGCCTGGCGGCGCTGCAGGCCCTGCCGCCGGCCAAGGCGGCGCTGGCGCGGCAGATGATGTTCGGCTGGCGCTGAAGCGGCGCTCAGAACCGGCGGTGGCGCAGCGCCGGCAGCTGCGTGCGCACGGCGTTCAGCCGCTGCGGCTCGACCTCGGCGCTGACGAAGCCCTCGCCCTCGGGCAGCTGGTCCAGGATCTCGCCCCAGGGCCCCACCACCATGCTGTGGCCCCAGGTGCGGCGGCCGTTGGCGTGGGTGCCGCCCTGCGCCGCAGCCAGCACGTAGGACTGGTTCTCGACGGCGCGCGCGCGCAGCAGCAGCTCCCAGTGCGCCTCGCCCGTGGTGTGGGTGAAGGCGGCCGGCACGCACAGCAGGTCGCAGGGCGGCTGCATCAGCGCGCGGTAGAACTCCGGGAAGCGCAGGTCGTAGCACACCGATAGGCCCATCCGTAGCGTCCCCGCCTGCACCGCCACGGGCTCGCGGCCGGCCTCCAGCACGCGCCCTTCGTCGTAGCTCTCGCGGCCGTTGTCGAAGGCGAACAGATGCACCTTGTCGTAGTGCCCGGCCTCGCGGCCGTCGGGGCCGTAGACGATGCTGCGGTTGAGCACGCGGCCCTCGGCGGCGCCCCGCACCGGCAGCGTACCGGCCACCAGCCAGATGCCCAGTTCGGCCGCCAGGCCGGCCAGGAAGGCCTGCATGGGGCCATGCCCTGCGTCTTCGGCCAGGGCCAGCTTGTCGCTGTCGCGGTGGCCGATGAGGCAGAAGTACTCGGGCAGCAGCACCAGGCCGACACCGGCCGCGGCGGCCTGGCGCACCAGCCGGTCAGCGGCGGCGCGGTTGGCGGGCCAATCGGGGGCGGACACCATCTGGACGGCAGCGACTCTCATGTCTGCATCGTAGACGGACCGGTCACAGTTCCCCCGGGGCGCGGTGGGCAAAGGCAAAGGCACTAGCCTTCCAGTGTCTCCTAGACGCGACGTGCCGTGCAGTGGCGGCGGCGGGCCATGGCCGGAAGTGCACAGGCCACCAAGAAGCCCGCCCGCCGGATCCAGGACGAGGGAAGTTCCGATGTTGTCCAGCCCCCCGGCGCTGCAGGCGCTGGCCGAGCACAGCCGCTACGTGCAGCGGATCCGCCGGCGCTATGCCGCCGAGCGCGCCCTGCTGCCGCCCGGCCCGGCCCCCGACGCCGCCGCCATCGGCGCCCTGGTGCAGCGCCTGCGCGCGGGCGGGCGCGACCTGCCCTCGGCGCTGCGCGTGGCCCGCCAGCTGGTGCTCGAGCGGCTGGCCGTGCTCGACGTGGAACAGGCCGCGCCGCTGGAGGTGGTCACCGGCTGCATGACCGACCTCGCCGAGGCCACGCTCGAGCTGGCCCTGGTCGCCGCGCGCGAGGAGGCCGACGCCCGCCACGGCCCCGCGATCGGGCCCGACGGCCGCCCCGTGGAGCTGTGGATCGTGGGCATGGGCAAGCTCGGCGCGCGCGAGCTCAACGTGTCCTCCGACATCGACCTCGTCTACGTCTACGAGGACGACGGCCACACCCCCGGCGACGCGAACGGCCAGCGCGCGGTGAGCTTCCACGAGTACTTCGGCTTCGTCGCGAAGCGTCTGTTCGCGCTCATCGGCGACACCACCGACGACGGCTTCGTGTTCCGCGTCGACCTGGCCCTGCGCCCCAACGGCATGAGCGGCCCGCCCGTGGTGAGCCTGGCCATGCTGGAGGAGTACTTCCAGGTGCAGGGCCGCGAGTGGGAACGCTTCGCCTGGCTGAAGAGCCGCGTGGTGGCGCCGCGCGCCGCCGTCGACAGCGGGCGGGCCAAGGCGCTGCGCAGCCTGGTCACGCCCTTCGTCTACCGCCGCTACCTGGACTACGGCGTCTTCGAGGGCCTGCGCCAGCTGCACCAGAAGATCCGCGACGAGGCCCACCGCCGCGCCGCCGGGCGGCCCGAGCGCGCCAACGACGTGAAGCTCTCGCGCGGCGGAATCCGCGAGATCGAGTTCATCGTGCAGCTGATGCTGGTGGTGCGCGGCGGCCAGTTCCCCGAGCTGCGCACCCGCAGCACGCTGCGCGGCCTGCAGCGGCTGGTCGAGCGCGGCCTGATGCCGGCCGAGACGGCGCAGCGGCTGGCCGCGGGCTACACCTTCCTGCGCCGCGTCGAGCACCGCATCCAGTTCCTCGACGACCAGCAGACGCACCTGCTGCCGGCCAACGACGACGACCTGGCCTGGATCGCCGCGAGCCTGCGCGCGGGCTGCACGGCCGCGTCCGAGTCGCTGGCCGACAAGCCCGCCTGCGCGCTGCTCGACCACCTGGGCAGCGTGCGCGAATTCGTCGCCGCCGAGTTCGACACCCTGCTCAAGCCCGGCGCCGGCGGCGGGGCCGACGGCGCGCCGGCCCGGTCCGGCTGCCGCACCTGCGGCACCGGCCCGCTGCCGGTGGACAGCGACAAGCTCCACGAGCGGCTGCCCGCGCCGCTGGCGGCACGCCTGCGCGAGTGGAGCGCGACGCCGCGCGTGCAGCAGCTGCGTGACGACAGCCGCCTGCGCCTGGGCCGGCTGATGCAGCGCGCCGGCAAGGCCATGGCCGAGGGCCGCTGCAGCGAGGCCGCGGCGCTGCGCTTCGTCGACTGGGTCGAGCCGCTGCTGCGCCGCGAGAGCTACCTCGCGCTGCTCGCCGAGCGGCCCGAGGTGCAGATCCGCCTGCTGCGGCTGCTGGGCCTGGCGCGCTGGCCCATGCAGTACCTGATGCGCCACCCGGGCGTCATCGACGAGCTGGCCGATCAGCGCCTGGCGCACCAGCGCTTCGATGCCGTGGCCTTCCGCACCGAGCTGGCTGCGCGCCGCGACGCCTGGCAGCGCAGCGGCGAGGCCGACGAGGAGAAGCTGCTCGACACGCTGCGCCACGCCCACCACGCCGAGGTCTTCCGCACGCTGGTGCGCGACGTCGAGGGCGAACTCACGGTGGAGCAGGTGGCCGACGACCTGAGCGCGCTGGCCGACGCGGTGCTCGAGGAGGCCATCCGCTGGAGCTGGCCGCTGCTGAAGCAGCGCCACCGCGCCGAGCCCGGCGTCGCCGTCATCGCCTACGGCAAGCTCGGCGGCAAGGAGCTCGGCTACGGCAGCGACCTCGACGTGGTGTTCCTGTACGACGACGGCGAGTCCACCGGCGACGCGGCCGACGACGACGCGGCGCAGAAGGCGCAGGAGGTCTACGGCGCCTACGTGCGCAAGCTCATCACCTGGCTGACGCTGCGCACGTCGGCGGGCGAGCTGTTCGACATCGACACGGCGCTGCGCCCCAACGGCAACTCGGGGCTGCTGGTCACCAGCATCGGCGCCTACGAGCGCTACCAGTCGGGCCGCGGCAGCAACACGGCCTGGACCTGGGAGCACCAGGCGCTCACGCGGGCCCGCTTCTGCGCCGGCAACCCGGCGGTGGCGGCGCGCTTCGAAGCTGCACGCCGCGCCGTGCTGACGGCCCCGCGCGACGGGGCCCAGGTCAAGGCCGAGGTGCTGGCCATGCGCGAGAAGATGCGCGCGGCCCGGCCGGTGCGCGCCGGCTGCTTCGACGTCAAGCACAGCGCCGGCGGCATGGTGGACGTCGAGTTCGCCGTGCAGGCGCTGGTGCTGGCGCACGGCGGCACGCACGCAGCGCTGCTGGACAACGCCGGCAACATCGCGCTGCTGCAGCGCGCTGAAGCCGCAGGCCTGCTGCCGGCGGGCGTGGGCCACGCCGCAGCCGACGCCTACCGCGAACTGCGCCGCGCGCAGCACCGCGCTCGGCTGGACGAGCGGCCCACGCAGTTCGACGGCGACGACGCCGCCGCCCTGGCCCCGCAGGCCGAGGCCGTGCGCGCGCTGTGGCGGGCGGTGTTTGGCTGAAGCCGCGCCGGCCGCCCGGGGCTGGCGAGCCTGGGCCGCGCTGGCGGCGCTGCTGGCGGCGGGCTCGCTGCTGGCCTGGCCGCTGCCCGCGGCGCTGCTGGACTGGCAGCCCGGGCGCGCGCTCGCCGAGCCCTGGCGCGCCGTCACCGCGGCCTTCGTCCACTGGAGCGAGGGCCACCTGATCGCCAACCTGGGCGCCGCGGCCCTGGTGGCCGCCTACGGCTGGGCGGCGGCGCTGCCCCGCCCGGCGGCGCTGGCCTGGCTGCTGGCCTGGCCGCTGACGCACCTGGGCCTGCTGCTGCGACCCGAGCTCGCGCACTACGGCGGCCTGTCGGGCGTGCTGCACGCCGGCGTGGCCGTGGCGACGCTGTGGCTGGTGGTGGCGGCACGCGGTGGCCGCCGCATCGTGGGCGTGCTGATGGGCGCGGGCCTGCTGGCCAAGATCCTGAGCGAACGGCCCTGGGCCGGCGTGCTGCAGCAGGCCGAGGGCTGGGACATCGCGCTGGCGCCCATCGGCCACGCCACCGGCACGATCGCCGGGCTGGCCTGCGCGGCTGCGTTGCTGGCCAGGCGCAAGAATCGCGGTCGATGAACGCCTCCCGCAAGGACACCCTCGACGCGGTGGCCCTGGTCACGCTGGTCGCCTGCTGCGCCACCTGGGGCTTCGGCCAGGTGGCGTCGAAGGTGTCGCTGGCCGAGGTGCCGCCGCTGCTGCAGAGCGGCGTGCGCTCGCTGGGCGCGGCGCTGCTGCTGCTGCTGTGGGCGCGGGCGCGCGGGCTGGCGGTGTTCGGCCGCGACGGCACGGGCCTGCCCGGCATCGCCGCCGGGGTGCTGTTCGCGGTGGAGTTCGCCTGCATCTTCATCGGGCTGCAGTACACCAGCGCGTCGCGCATGGCGGTGTTCCTGTACCTGGCGCCCTTCGTCGTGGCCATCGGCATGCCGCTGATCTCGCGCCAGGAGCGGCTGGCGCCTGCGCAGTGGGTGGGCATGGTGGTGGCCTTCTGCGGCGTGGTGTGGGCCTTTGCCGAGGGCTTCGTGGCGCCCGCCGTCGGGCCGCAGCAGTGGATCGGCGACGCGCTGGGCATCGCGGCGGCCGTGCTGTGGGGCGCGACGACGCTGGTGCTGCGCGCCACGAAGCTGTCGACCGCGCTGCCCGAGAAGACGCTGCTGTACCAGCTGGCGCTATCGGGCGTGGCGCTCACCGCCGCGTCGCTGGCCGTGGGCGAGCCGATGCCCACCAGGCTGAGCGCCACGGTGGCCTGGGCCATGGTGTTCCAGATCGCCGTCGTCACCTTCGCCAGCTACCTGGCCTGGTTCTGGCTGGTGCGGCACTACGTGGCCACCAAGGTGGCGGCGTTCACGCTGCTCACGCCTGTGTTCGGGTTGATGGCCGGCGTGGGCCTGCTGAACGAACCGCTCACGCTGCGCCTGGCGGTGGCGCTGGTGGCGGTGTGCCTGGGCATCTGGCTCGTCAACCGCGCGACACCCGCGCCCCCGCGCGCTGCCTAGACTTGGGCCCCGCGCGACAACCCACCCCACCCGGAGGCGACCCCATGATCACGCTGTGCGGCATGACGCTGTCGAACTACTACAACAAGGTGAAGCTGGTGCTGCTCGAGAAGGGCGTGCCGTTCACCGAGCAGGTGGTGGGCACGCGCTCCAAGGACGACGCCGTGCTGGCCGCCTCGCCGCTGGGCAAGATCCCCTTCGTGCGGCTGCCCGACGGCACCACGCTGTGCGAGAGCCAGGTCATCTGCGACTACCTCGAGGCCACGCACCCGAACCCGCCGCTGGTGCCGGCCGACCCGCTGGCCGCCGCGAAGGTGCGCGAGCTGTGCGCCTTCATGGAGCTGTACGTGGAGCTGGTGGGCCGCGAGCTCTATGGCCAGGCCTACTTCGGCGGCAGCCTCGACGAGGCCACGCAGGCGCGCGTGAGGAAGCAGCTGGTGCGCAACCTCGAGGGGCTCAAGCGGCTGGCGCGCTTCGCGCCCTACGCCGCGGGCGACACCTTCACGGTGGCCGACTGCGCAGCCTTCGCCACGCTGCCCACGGTGGCCGGCGCCACCCGGGCCGTCTACGGCGAGGACCTCGTGGCCGCCGCCGGCATCGACTGGAAGGCGCACCTGAAGCTGATCGGCACGCGGCCCTCGGTGCAGCGCGTCAACGCCGACCGCAAGCGCGACCAGGACGCCGCGGCGGCTGCGGCTGCCGCAGCCGCAGCCGCGGCCAAGCCCGCCTGAGCCTCAGGCAGCCGAGGGCACCGCCAGCTGCGCGGCCTCCTCCATGCGGAAGCGCTTGAGTTCCTGCGCGCTGGCGAAGCAGCGCTCTATGCGCTGCACTTGAGCAGGGCGTCGGCTCGAAGATGCTGGCCATCACGCAAGCCAGACCCCGTGCCGCCGCGAACGAGTCACCTGCAGACCATCTCCCCCGATCGGGACCTGGTCCGCCGCTGCCTCCGGGATCCCATCGTCGCGCAAGTGGCGTCGAAGCCTCATCTCGCCGGATTGCCGGTGCGGGCCAGGTCAGGCCAGCCTGAAGCCGGCCATCGCGGCGACGAGGTTCTGTGCCTGTTGGCGCATGCTCTCGGCGGCGGCGGCGCTCTCCTCGACCAACGCCGCGTTCTGCTGAGTCGTCCGATCCATCGACGTGACGGCCTCGCTGACCTGCTCGACGCCAGCGCTCTGCTCCGTGCTGGCCTGGCTGATTTCGCCGACCAGTGAGTTCAGTCGCCCGATCGAAGCCACCACCTCGCTCATGGTGGATCCGGCCTGATCAACGAGCGAAGTGCCGACTTCGACCCGCTCCACGCTGGTCGAGATGAGGCTCTTGATCTCGCGCGCCGCTTCGGCGCTGCGCTGCGCGAGGCTGCGAACCTCGCTGGCGACGACGGCGAAGCCACGCCCCTGTTCGCCCGCACGCGCCGCCTCCACGGCAGCATTCAGGGCGAGGATGTTGGTCTGGAAGGCAATGCCGTCGATCGTGCCGATGATGTCGGATATGCGGCGCGAACTCTCGGTGATGCCCTGCATCGTGTGAACGACCTCACCGACCACCTCGCCGCCGCGCGCGGCCACGTCGGACGCCTTGCGGGCCAGGTCCGCCGCGACGCGGGCACTCTCCGCATTGCGCCTGACGGTCGAGCCGAGCTGTTCCATGGACGCGGCCGTCTCCTGCAGCGATGAGGCCTGCTGTTCGGTTCGCGTGCTCAGGTCACTGTTGCCCAGGGCAATCTGCTGACTCGCGGCCGCCACGCTGTCCGCCCCCAAGCGAACATTGCGCACGGTATCGCCGAGCTTGCCGACCATTTGCGCCAAGGCGTGCATCACGCTGCCCGGGAGCTGCGGCTGGGCCAGGAGGGGCTGCGCGAGCTGCCCGTCGGCGATTCCGCGTACCATCTGGATGAGCGTCGTGGGTTCGGCGCCGAGCCGGGCTTTCAGCCAGCGCATGATCAACATCAGCATGGCAGAGGCAATCAGCCCCAGGCCGACCGCCGCAATGGCCAGTGCCAGGAACCAGGCGCGCGCGCGGCTCGTGGCCGCCACCACCTCGGAGTGCGTGCGCTCGTCGAGCATGACGAGGAACTCGTCCACCGGCTTCATGATCTTCGCCTTGTACTGGTGATACGCCAGATCGTGCATCAACGCTGTAGCCCGCGCCCGATCCGGCTCTCCCTGAAGGACGAACTGCCCCTTGTCGTCAGCCCGCAAGCCCTTGACCAGGTTCATGGCGATCGTTTCGGTCTTCACCAGGTCATCCGAATTGGCAGCTGCCTCCTTGAGCTTGGCGAACTCGGCGTCCGTGAAGCCGGCCGCCTTCATCATCTCCAGCAGTGGCGCGGTCGTCGAGGGCCCCGTGTGGCCAGGCTGCAGCCCGGCGGCGAGGAAATCCCAGTGGATCTTTTCGTAGCCAGGCGGGCGGGGCCTCTTGCCGTTGCGGATGTCCAGCACCTCGAAGTACTGCTGCTCCCACTTTGGCTCCGCTGTGATCACATAGGTACGGGCCAGGCGCGTCAGGTCGTCCGAGCTCTGGCGAAGCTCGTCGGCGAGCTGCAGCGAGAGCGTCCGGCGTGCCTCTGCAGCCGATGCATCGGTCGCCGCGGCGTGCATGCGCCATACAGCCAGGATCAGGCTCAGGAGGCATGCGGCCATGATCGTGATCGCAATGGCGAAGATGCTTCTGATGCTGTGCGTCATCGGGTTTTCCTTAGGTTCTCAGGTTTGCCTCGGAGGCTGCACGGCTCTGCCGGCGGTGCGCAGCGCCACTGGCCGCGGGCGGGGTTCGAATCGGACTCCGGGTGCGGCTGCTGATTGCGGCTTCCGGAGCATGGGCCCGTCCCGCCTCAAAGCTCTTGCAGTGGTATCGGCAAGCTGCGCACGGAACTGAGGGCCTGCATGCGCCAAAGGGCCAAGGCGCCCCCGGGAGTGAGGGACTTCACCCGGCCATCTGCGCAGCCTGCCGAAACTGCAACCCGCTCGCGAGCCTTCGGGCTCTGCGTGAAGCTGGGCCGCTTGACTGCTACGGCAAGGCGGCAAGCACAGCCTGCATGGGCGCAGGCTGCGCGCTGAAGATGCGCGCGGGCGAGCCGACGATCAGGAGACCGAGTGTGCCGCCCGCTGCGCGGCCACTTCCTTCCGGAAGCGGTTGAGTTCCTGCACGCTGGCGAAGCTGCGCTCCATCAGCAGACTCATGTTGTGCAGGATGCGCTCGACGACCCGGCTCTCCCACACCGCGTCGAACTGGATCTGCTTGTCCAGCCACTGCTCGAGCCAGGCCGGATCGGGCAGGCGGCTCTGGATGGTGTCGCGCGGAAACAGGCTGGCGTTGACGTGCAGGTTGGTCGGGTGCAGCGCCTGCGCCGTGCGGCGCGCGCTGGCCATCAGCACGCCCACCTTGGCGAAGGCGGCGCGGGCCTCGTCGCCGAAGCGGTTGAGCGCGCGCTTCATGTAGCGCAGGTAGGCGCCGCCGTGGCGCGCCTCGTCGCGCGCCAGCGTCTCGTAGATGGCCTTGATCACCGGCTCGGTGTGCCACTCCGCGGCGCGGCGGTACCAGTGGTTGAGGCGGATCTCGCCGCAGAAGTGCAGCATCAGCGTCTCGAGCGCGGGCGCGGGATCGAACTCGAAGCGAACGGCGTGCAGCTCGTCCTCGGTAGGCACGAGGTCGGGGCGGAAGCGGCGCAGGTACTCCATCAGCACCAGCGAGTGCTTCTGTTCCTCGAAGAACCACACGCTCATGAAGGCGCTGAAGTCGCTGTCGTCGCGGTTGTCGCGCAGGAACATCTCGGTGGCCGGCAGCGCCGCCCACTCGGTGATGGCGTTCATCTTGATGGTCTGCGCCTGTTCCTCGCTCAGGCGGCTGGGGTCGAAGCCATCCCAGGGGATGTCGGACTCCATGTTCCAGCGCACGGCTTCGAGCTGCTTGAAGAGTTCGGGGTAAAGCATGGGCTGACGCGCGGGCTGGGATTGAACCAAGAAGTTGACATTCTAGGGACGCGATCCGCGTCAGGGCGCGGGCATCGCACCGATGGCACTGCCCGCGGGGCGGGCGTTCAGGCCGGCTGGCGGGTGCGCCGCAGCGCCGCGGAGACGTCGGTCAGCGTCGAGAAGGGCTCGACGCCGTCCACCGGACGGCGGTGCAGCACCGGCGCGCTGCCGCCGGCCCACAGGCGCACGCCGGGCTGCAGCTTGCCGCGCAGCTCGGCGAGGCCGTCGACGATCTGGTTGGGGTTCATGCAGCCAGTGAAGCTGAGCGCGACGATGTCGCTGCGCAGCGCCTTGGCCGCCAGCACGACGTCCCACAGCGGCGTCTGCGTGCCCAGGCTCACGCAGCGGCAGCCCTCCAGGGCCAGCACGGCCTCGGCCATCAGCAGGCCCAGGCCGTGGGGCTCGCCGGGGAAGGTGGTCAGCAGCACGCGCGGCGCGTCGGCGCCCGGGGGCTCGGGCACGCTGGCGATGGCGGCGCGCAGCACCACCTGCACGGCCTCGGTGTAGAGGTGCTCCTCGAACACCTCGAGCTGGCCGCGCAGCCAGGCGTCGCCCACGGCGGCGTTCAGCGGGCCCACGACCTCGTTGACGAAGCGCGCCACGCCCACGCGCGACAGCAGCCGCGTGAGCTGGCTCCGCAGCCGCGGCACGTCGTGACCGCGGATGAGCGCGAGGTGCTCGCGCAGGTCGGCGGCACCCAGCGCCAGCTCGGTGGCGCGCATGGGCGACTCCACCGTCTGCTCGCTTATGGCCTGCAGCTGCTCCAGCGACTGCGTGACCACGCGGCCCGGGCGGTGGCCGGCATCAAGCAGCCGCTTGATGATGCGAAGCTTCTCGACGTCGGCCAGCGTGTAGGCACGCTCTCCCAGGGGATCGCGCCCGGGATTGGGGAAGCCGTAGCGCCGCTCCCAGACGCGCAGAGTGTCCTTGCTGAGGCCGGTGTCGCGTTCGACCGCGGCGATCGACAGCGTGATGGCCACAGGACGCGCGCGATCGTTCAAGCAGCCCTCCGGTCGTTCGCACGGGAAACGCAAGCGCGGCGCAGAGCCGCCGGGGCCATGCGTCCTGGACAAAATACCCCCGTGGGGGTCGCAATCGGCGAATGCACCGAGGTCGCCACGCTTTGAACAAGACAAAGACCGGAAGTCGTGGATGCTGCCACAGTTGGGCTCCAGGTTTTCAGAGGGTTTACACAACGGCGGGAATCGGGTTGAATACCAAGTGGTCGTGGAACGACCATCTAGTTCAGGCTTGCCGGTGGTGTTGGCGGCCCCGAACCCGGGATCCGAAGCCCCTGCCCGCGAAAGCCATCATGTCGCCGACACCCCGCTCCATGCCCCGCCGCCGCCTCGCCAGGCTCGTCCGGCGACTGCCGTCCGCAGCAGCACTTCTTTACGCGCCGCGCTGCGCCGGCACGGAACTTCCCCGGCGCCTGCGCCTCTCAGCCAGCAGCCCGGTGGCTGAACGTTGCCGGGCCGACGAAGTTTCCCTGTCGTGCGGACGGCCAGCACAGCCGGCTGCAATCCCTGGGTGGTTCTCCTCCTCCTCCCTCCCTCCCTCGTTCGCCCGGGGGCGCCGCACGACAGTTTTCTTTTCCCGCATCGGCGGAGGCCTCGCATGAAGCGCGTCGCCGTCGTCGGCTCCGGCATCGCCGGCCTCGGGGTGGCGTACGCCCTGGCGCGTGACACCGCGCACCCCGCCCACGTCACCCTGTTCGAGGCCGGTGCCCACTTCGGCGGGCACGCCAACACGGTGGACGTCACGCTGGAAGGCGTCACGCACGGCGTGGACACCGGCTTCCTGGTGTTCAACGAGCGCACCTACCCCAACCTGATCCGCCTGTTCGCCGAACTCGGCGTGGACACCGCGCCCTCGGACATGTCGTTCTCGGTGCAGGCGCGGCAGGACGGGCTGGAGTGGAGCGGCAGCGACCTGGGCACCGTGTTCGCGCAGAAGCGCAACCTGCTGCGGCCGCGCTTCCTGGGCATGCTGGCCGACCTGCTGCGATTCAACCGGCTCACCACGGCCATTGCCGAGCGCAACGAGGACGCCGAGCTGCAGGAGCCGATCGGCGACTTCCTCGACCGCCACCGCTTCGGCCCGGCGTTCCGCCAGTGGTACTTCCTGCCGATGATCGGCTGCATCTGGAGTTGCCCGGCGGACCAGATGCTGCGCTTCCCCATCGGCACCATGATCCGCTTCTGCCACAACCACGGCCTGATCCAGGTGAGCAACCGGCCGCAATGGCGCACGGTGACCGGCGGCTCGCGCCACTACGTCAGGCGCATGCTGCAGGACATCGGCGACGCCCGCCTGAACACCACGGTGCGCCAGGTCCGTCGCTTGCCGCCGGCCAGCGGAGCGGCGGGCGTGATGGTGGCCACCGAGCACGGCAGCGAGCGCTTCGACGAAGTGGTGCTGGCCTGCCACTCCGACCAGGCCCTGGCCCTGCTGGCCGACGCCACGGACGACGAGCGCCGCGTGCTCGGCGCCATCCGCTATCACCCCAACCGCGCCGTGCTGCACACCGACACCAGCGTGCTGCCGCAACGGCGCCGCGCCTGGGCGGCCTGGAACTATGCGCGCGCCGCCGACGCCGGCCGCGAGCAGGCCGCCGTGTGCCTGCACTACCTGATCAACCGGCTGCAGCCGCTGCCCTGGCAGCAGCCGGTGATCGTGTCGCTGAACCCCGATCCCGCCCACGAGCCCGCGCCCGGCCAGGTGCTGCGCGAGTTCGACTACGCGCACCCGGTGTTCGACCGCGCCGCCGTGGCGGCGCAGCGCGAGCTGCCGGCCATCCAGGGCCGCTCGCACGTCTGGTTCTGCGGCGCCTGGGCGCGCTACGGCTTCCACGAGGATGGCCTGATGTCGGCGCTGGCCGTGGTGGACGGCCTGCGGCAGCGGTGGCGTGCCGCCGGCGCACAGGCGGCCGCGTGAACGCCCTGCCCGGCCACGCCGCACCGGCCGTGCCCCTGCTGGGCCGCGGCGTGGTGCTGCACCGGCGGCTGCGCCCGCGCGTCAACGCCTTCCGCTACGGCACGGCCTTCCTGATGCTGCCGATGCGCAGCCTGGCCGCAGCCGGCGCGCCGGGGCTGCCGCGCAACCGCTTCGGGCTGCTGAGCTTCCACGACGCCGACCACGGCGACGGCCGCCCCGATGCCCTGGGCTGGCTGCTCGAGCTGCTGGCCGCCGAGGGCGTGGACGACGCCGACGGCGAGGTCTGGCTGCACACCTACCCGCGCGTGCTGGGCTACGTCTTCAAGCCCGTGAGCTTCTGGCACTGCCACCGCGCCGACGGCTCGCTGGCGGCGCTGGTGGCCGAGGTGAACAACACCTTCGGCGAGCGCCACTGCTACCTGCTCACTGGCCCGCAGCTGGCCTACGGGCGCGAGCTCACCGCGCGCAAGGTGTTCCACGTCTCGCCCTTCTGCCGCGTCGAAGGCCGCTACCGCTTCCGCTTCATGCGCACGGCCGATCGCGTGGTGGCCCGCATCGACCACGACGACGAGGCCGGCGCGCTGCTGCAGACCAGCGTGTCCGGCACGCTCGAGCCCCTGACGCCCGCGGCGGCGCGGCGTGCGTTCTGGGGCCAGCCGCTGATGACCCTGGGCGTCATCGCGCGCATCCACTGGCAGGCGCTGAGGCTGTTCGTCAAGCGCGTGCCCTTCGCCAGCAAACCCGAGCCGCCCGAGCGCTTCGTCACGCGCTAGGGCCATCGTTTCCCGGATCGTCGACGCCATGACCATCACCACCACCTCCACCGCCAGCCGCTTCGAACTGCCCGCCTCGGCCCCCGCCGCGGCGCGCGCCGTCCTGCGCCTGCTGCAGGGCCTGCAGCACGGCACGCTGGACGTGCAGTTCCCCGACGGCAGCCAGGCCCGCTTCGGGCAGGGCGGCGAGCCGCGCGCGGCCATGCGGCTGCACGACTGGCAGGTCTGCGGCGCCGCGCTCAAGAGCGGCGACATCGGCTTTGCCGAGAGCTGGATCGCCGGCCACTGGAGCACGCCCGACCTCGTGACGCTGCTGAAGCTGTTCATCGCCAACCGCGACGCCGTCGAGCAGGTGATCTACGGCACCTGGTGGGGGCGGCTGGCCTACCGCGTGAAGCACCTGCTCAACCGCAACTCGCGCCAGGGCAGCCGCAAGAACATCCACGCCCACTACGACATCGGCAACCCGTTCTACCGCCTGTGGCTGGACGAGACGATGAACTACTCCAGCGCTTGGTTCGACGGCAACCCGGCGCGCCCGCTGCCCGAGGCGCAGCGCGCCAAGGTGCGGCGCGCGCTGGACGAGTGCGGCCTGCAGCCGGGCCAGCGGCTGCTGGAGATCGGCTGCGGCTGGGGTGCGCTGGCCGAGATGGCGGCGGTGGACTTCGGCGCGCGCGTCACGGGCCTGACGCTGTCCACCGAGCAGCTCGAGTACGCGCAGCGCCGCCTGGACGGCGCGGGCGTCGCGGCGCAGGGCGACCTGCGCCTGCAGGACTACCGCGACATCCGCGACGAGCCCTTCGACGCCATCTGCTCCATCGAGATGTTCGAGGCCGTGGGCCGCGAGTACTGGGACAGCTACTTCGCCACGCTGCGCCGCCAGCTCAAGGCCGGCGGCCGGGCGTGCATCCAGAGCATCACCATCCGCGACGACCTGTTCGAGCGCTACGTCCGCAGCACCGACTTCATCCAGCAGTACATCTTCCCCGGCGGCCTGCTGCCCAGCCGCAGCGAGTTCAAGGCCCAGGCCGAGAGGGCCGGCCTGCTGGTGACCAACGAACTGTGCTTCGGCGCCGACTACGCCGAGACGCTGCGCCGCTGGCGCGTGGCCTTCCTGGCCAAGGACGGCCCGCTGCGGCAGCTGGGCTTCGACACGCGCTTCATGCGCATCTGGGAGTTCTACCTGGCCTACTGCGAGGCGGCATTCGCCACCGGCAACACCGACGTCGTGCAGTTCACGCTGGTGAACCCGGCGGTCAAGGGGTGAGCGCGATGCTGCGGCGCCGTTCGCTCGTCGCGATGGCCGCGGCCGGGGCGCTCGCACCGCTCGCCCGGGCGCAGCCGGCCGCCGCGCCCGCCGTGCCGCCCGAGGTGGCCGCCGTGCTGCCCGGCGCCACGCTGCAGGGCAGCGGGCGGCTGCGATTCGTCGGCCTGTCGGTGTACGACGCGCGCCTGTGGCGCGGCCCGTCTCCCCTGGGGGCCGACTGGACTTCCGCACCGCTGGCGCTGGAACTGGTCTACCAGCGCAGCCTGGTCGGCCGGCTGATCGCCGAGCGCTCGCTCAAGGAGATGCGGCGCCAGCGCGACATCAGCGACGACGAGGCCGGCCGCTGGCTCGCGGCGATGATGCAGGTCTTCCCCGACGTGAAGGAAGGCGACCGCATCACCGGCCTGCACGTGCCGGGCCTGGGCGCCCGCTTCGCCGTCAACGGCGCCGTCAGGGGCGACGTGCGCGACCCGGAGTTCGCGCGCCTGTTCTTCGGCATCTGGCTGTCCGAGAAGACCTCCGAGCCGGCGCTGCGCCGCGCCCTGCTGGGAGCGGCATGACCACCGCCGCCGCCTCGCCGACGCCGGCGCCCGCCTGGCGCGGCGGCTGGGCCCAGGGCCTGAGCTATGGCGGCCTGGGGCTTCCGTTGGCGTTCGTGGCGCTGCCGCTGTACGTGGTGCTGCCCAACCACTACGCCACCGCCTTCGGCATCCCGCTGGCCACGCTGGGGGCGCTGCTGCTGTTCGCCCGCCTGTTCGACGCCGTGGCCGACCCCGTGATCGGCCGCCTGGCCGACGGCTGGTTCACGCGCCCCGCCGCCGTGGTGACGGCGGTGGCGGTGGCCGCCGCGCTGGTGCTGGCCCTGGGCTTCCGCGGCCTGTTCTTCCCGTGGGTGCAGGGCACGGCGGCGCTGCTGGCGTGGTGCGCGGCGCTGCTGTGCGTCACCTACCTCAGCTACAGCGTGCTGGCCGTGGTGCACCAGGCCTGGGGCGCGCGGCTGGGCGGCGACGAGGGCCAGCGCGCGCGCATCGTGTCGTGGCGCGAGGGCCTGGCGCTGGTGGGCGTGCTCGTGGCCAGCGTGCTGCCTTCGGTGGCCGGGCTGGGCACCACGACCGTGGTGTTCGCCGTGCTGCTGGCCCTGGGCGTGGCGCTGCTGGCGCGCGCGCCGCAGCCGGCGCTGGGCAAGGTGCCGAGCGCCCCGCCCAGCCTGGCCGAGCCGCTGCGCGTGGGCGCGTTCCGCCGTCTCGTCGCGATCTACCTGGTCAACGGCGTGGCCAGCGCGGTGCCGGCCACGCTGGTGCTGTTCTTCATCAGCGACCGCCTGCAGGCCAAGGCCTTCGAGCCGCTGTTCCTGGCCAGCTACTTCGCGGCCGGGGCGCTGAGCATGCCGCTGTGGGTGCGCCTGGTGGGCCGGCTGGGGCTGGCGCGCACCTGGCTGGCGGGCATGGTGCTGGCCATCGCGGCCTTCGTGTGGGCGGCGCTGCTGGGCGAGGGCGACGTGTTGGCCTACACGCTGGTGTGCATCGCCAGCGGCGTGGCGCTGGGCGCCGACCTGACGCTGCCCGGGGCCCTGCTGGCCGGCGTGGTGCAGCGCGCCGGCCACGGCGAGCGTCTGGAAGGCGCCTACTTCGGCTGGTGGAACTTCTGCACCAAGCTCAACCTCGCGCTGGCCGCCGGCATCTCGCTGCCGCTGCTGCAGGCCTTCGGCTACGAGCCCGGCAGCCGCAGCCCCGAGGCGCTGCAGGCCCTCACGCTGGCCTACTGCCTGCTGCCCTGCGCGCTGAAGCTGGCCGCCTGCGCACTGCTCTGGACCCTCTGGATCCGCAAGGAAGAACCGCGATGAACACCACCCGAACCCTCACCCTCGCCCGCCGCGGCGCGCTGGCCGCGCTGCTGGCCACCAGCGCCCTGGTGCTGGGCTGCGCCAGCCCGACGCCGGCCGACTACGCCGCCGAGAAGCCCGTGCTCGACCTCAAGCGCTACTTCAACGGCGAGCTGGTCGCGCACGGCATCTTCACCGACCGCAGCGGCAAGGTGGCGCGCCGCTTCGTGGTGCAGATGACGGGCACCTGGAACGGCAACCAGGGCGTGCTCGACGAGCGCTTCACCTACAGCGACGGCAAGACCGAGCGCCGCGTCTGGCGCCTGACCGACCTGGGCGGCGGCCGCTGGGAAGGCCGCGCCGACGACGTGGTGGGCGTCGCCACGGGCGTATCGTCGGGCAATGCGCTGAACTGGCGCTACACGCTGGCCCTGCCCGTCGACGGCAAGGTCTACGAGGTGCAGTTCGACGACTGGATGTATCTCGTCGACGACAAGGTCATGCTCAACAAGGCCACCATGAGCAAGTTCGGCATCCGCCTCGGTGAAGTGACGCTGTCCTTCACCAAGAAATAGTCCATGCCCCTGAACCCCCGCATCGACAGCTGGACGGGCCGCGTCGTCTGGATGGTGGGTGCCTCCACCGGTATCGGCCGCGCCACCGCCGCGAGGCTGCACGCCGCCGGTGCGCGGGTGATCGTCTCCGCCCGCAAGAAGGAGGCGCTCGACCGCTTCGTGGCCGAGCACCCCGGTGCCGAGGCCATCGCCCTGGACGCCACCGACGAGCCGGCGATGCGCGCGGCGGCGGCGCAGATCGTCGAGCGCCACGGCCGCATCGACCTGGCCTGCTACTGCGCCGGCATGTACACGCCGATGCGCGCGCAGGCCTTCGACCTGGCCAGCGCCAAGGCGCACGTGGCCGTCAACTACACCGGGGCGCTGGTGATGCTCGACGTGCTGCTGCCGCAGCTGCTGCGGCAGGCACGGGCGGCGGGTGGCAAGGCCGGCGGCGCGGCGGGCGGGCACATCAGCCTGGTCAGCAGCGTGGCGGGCTTCCGCGGGCTGCCCAAGTCGCTGGCCTACGGGCCCACCAAGGCGGCGCTGATCAACCTGGCCGAGACGCTGTACCTGGACCTCGCGCCCGAGGGCCTGGGCATCTCGGTCATCAACCCCGGCTTCGTCGAGACGCCGCTGACGGCCGGCAACGACTTCCGCATGCCGGCGCTGATCACGCCCGAGGAGGCGGCCGAGGCCATCGTGAAGGGCTGGCAGGCAGGCGACTTCGAGATCCACTTCCCGAAGCGCTTCACGCTGTTCCTCAAGGGCCTGCGCCACCTGGGCTACGGCGCGTACTTCGCGGCCGTGAGGCGCTCCACCGGGCTGTAGGCGGCGCGCCATGCACGCGACCCCCGACCTGCAGCCCTTCGTGGCCTTCTTCGAGCAGCTCCGCCGCGAGGACCTGCCCCGGCTCGGCCGCTTCTACGCCGCCGACACGCGCTTCAAGGACCCGTTCAACGAGGTCGTGGGCGTGGAGGCGGTGGCCGGCATCTTCCGCCACATGTTCGACACGCTCGACGAGCCGCGCTTCGTGGTGCGCGACGTCATCGTCCAGGGCGACCAGGCCTTCCTGGCCTGGGACTTCCTGTTCCGCATGCGGCGCTTCGACCGCGGCGGGCAATGCATCCGCGGCGCCTCGCACCTGCGCTTCGGGCCCGACGGCCTCATCACCGAGCACCGCGACTACTGGGACGCGGCCGAGGAGCTGTACGAGAAGCTGCCGCTCGTGGGCGGGCTGATGCGCTGGCTCAAGCGCCGGGCGGCGTCCTGACCGGCGGGCGGGCCCGGGGCGCGGCGTCGGCGGCCTACCGGTCGCGCTGGCCCTCGGTGAGGGTGTGGGTCTGGAACAGGCCCGACTTGTCCACGAAGTAGGTCTCCATGAACCGCACCTTGTTGCCGCCGGCGGCCAGCCGGGCGGGCGCCGGGAAGGGACTGGCCTTCTTGATCATGGCCACGACCCAGGGGCCGACCTCGTCGGCCGCCGGGCGGCGGATGACGCCGACGTCGACCACGTTGCCCTGCGCGTCGAGCTCGACCTCCACCATCATCACGCCGTACAGCAGCGGCGGCAGCTTGCCGCGGTACACCCGCATGGGGAAGCAGCTGTACAGGTGGCGCGAGGCGTCGATGCGGAACTCGCGCTCGACTTCCTGTTGCGAGGCCTGCGGCTCCTTGCAGGTGGGCGCCGGCACCATGCTGAACTGCGCCTGGGCCGCGGGCGACAGCAGCACCGCGGCGGTGGCCAGCACGGCCAGGGCAAGGGCTCGGACGGCGGCGACGCGCGGCCACGGGGTGCTTCGGGCGGCGGCGACTCGGGCGGGGGCTCGGTGCGGCATCGGGGTTCCCTCTGGATCGGATCGGGAAAGCCGCGACCGCCGCGACCCCCCACGAATGCAGGGGAGGTTACACCGGCATCCCGGCGCCGCCATCCGCCTGTGGGACGAGGCGCGAGAAGCATTCACGCCCCGGAGCCATGCTACTGCCGGTTACGCCGCCCGCGCCACCGGAGGCACCCGGACGCGCTCAGCGCAGCCAGCCCTTGCGCCGGAAGTAGATGATGGGCGCGGCCACCGACAGGGCCATCAGCCCCAGCGCGAAGGGGTAGCCCCAGGGCCACTTCAGCTCGGGCATGTGCTCGAAGTTCATGCCGTAGACGCTGGCGATCAGCGTCGGCGGCAGCAGCGCCACGCTGGCCACCGAGAAGATCTTGATGATCTTGTTCTGGTTGATGTTGATGAAGCCCACCGTGGCGTCGAGCAGGAAGTTGATCTTCTCGAACAGGAACGCGGTGTGGCTGTCCAGGCTGTCGATGTCGCGCAGGATCTGCCGCGCCTCCTCGAACTGCTCGGCGCCCAGCATGCGGCTGCGCATCATGAAGCTGAGCGCGCGGCGCGTGTCCATCACGTTGCGGCGGATGCGGCCGTTGAGGTCTTCCTCGCGCGCGATGGCGGCCAGCGCCTGGGCCGCGGCGCGGTCGTCCACATCCTGGCGCAGCACGCCGGCGCTGACCCTCTCGAGGTTGTCGTAGATGCCCTCCAGCGCGTCGGCCGAGTACTCGGCGTCGGCGTCGTAGAGCTTGAGCAGCACGTCCTTGGCGTCCTCGATCAGCGCCGGGATGCGCCGCGCCCGCAGCCGCAGCAGCCGGAACACCGGCAGGTCCTCGGCGTGGATGGAGAACAGCACGCCCTGGTGCAGGATGAAGGCCACGCGCACGCTGCGCGCCAGGCCGTCGTCGCTGTCGATCAGGAAGTCGGAACGGATGTGCAGTTCGCCGTTGTCCTCTTCGTAGAAGCGGGCCGACTCCTCGAGGTCGTCGTCGACGGCGTCCTTCGGGATGGTCAGGCCGAAGCGCTGCTCGACCCAGCGGGTCTCGTCCTCGCCGGGCGCCTCCAGGTCCACCCACACGGGGCGCGTGCGGGCCAGCGCCTCGGCGCTGTCGATCTCTTCCTGGAAGAGCCGGCCCTGGGTGAGCGAGAACACGTTGAGCATGAGCGACGGAATCATAGGCCCGGCGCCGCGGTGGCAGACTCCCGCCGATGAGACGTGCACCGCGCATCGCCCTCGTGATCGCCCTGCTGGCGCTGCTGCTGCCGGCGCTGGGGGCGGCGGTGCTGTTGTCGACGGCGCTGCAGCGCGAGCCCGCGGTCGTCAGCGCCACCGAGCTGGCGGCCGACGACGTGGCGCGCGCCGTGAGCCTGCTGCGCACGCACGACCCCCGGCACGCCGTGCCCGGCCGCGTGAGCGCGGCGTTGCTGCAGGAGCGCGAGCTGGAGGTGCTGCTGAGCCACGGCGCGCGGCGCTGGCTGCCGGGCACCAGCGGGCGCGTCGACTTCGCCCGCGGCTCGGCGAAGCTGCACCTGAGCACCCACCTGGGCGCGGTGCCGCTGCTGGGCGGCACCGCGGCGGCGCTGGCAGCGCCCTTCGGCCGCTGGGTCAACCTCGAGGTCGAGCTTCAGGAGACCGGCGGCCTGCCGGCCATCGCCGGGGCACGCGTCGGCGGCCTCCCGCTGCCGGCCTGGGCGGTGGAGGCGCTGGCGCAGCGGGTGCTGGCGCGCAGCGGCCTGGCCGCCGAGTGGCAGCTGGCGCTGGAGGTCGTGCGCCGGGTGCGCTTCGAGGGCGACCACGCGCTGGTGGTCTACGCCTGGCAGCCCGACAGCGCCAGCCGCGTGATGGCCTCGCTGCTGACGGTGGCCGAGCTGGAGCGCCTGAGGCCCTACCAGGACCGCCTGGCCGCCGTGGTCGCCGCCGCGCCCGGCTGGCAGATGCCGATGGTGCAGGCGATGACGCCGCTGTTCGAGCTGGCCGCGCAGCGCAGCGCCGCGGGCCGCGACGCCGCCGCCGAGAACCGCGCCGCGCTGGTGGTGCTCACGCTGTTCGTCAACGGCCGCCACGTCGGCAGCGTGGCGCCGGCGGCGATGGGCTGGGCGCGGCCGCGCCCGCTGCGCCTGACGCTGGGCGGGCGCATCGACTTCCCGCAGCACTTCCTGGTGTCGGCGGCGCTGGTGACGGAAGGCACAAGCCCGCTGTCGCGCGCCATCGGCCTGTACAAGGAGGTGGCCGACTCGCGCGGCGGCAGCGGCTTCTCGTTCAACGACATGGCGGCCAACCGAGCCGGCACCCGCTTCGGCGAGCTGGCACTGCGCCAGCCGCAGGAACTGCAGCGTCGCGTGGCCGGCGGGTCGAACGGCCGCGCACTGCGCGACGACGACCTGCTGCCCGCCGTGGCCGACCTGCCGGAGTTCCTGCCCGAGGCCGAGTTCCGGCGCCGCTTCGGTGGCGTGGGCGCGCCAGCCTACGAGGCGCTGCTGTCCGACATCGACCGCCGCGTCGCCGGTCTGCCGCTGCTGCGCTAGCGGCCGGGCCCGGCGCCGGCCGTGATGTCGAAGCGGAACAGCCGGCACTCGATGGCGCCGTTGTACAGCGGCACGCGGCGCGACTCCTTCATGCGCATCAGGCCCGGCAGCTTCATGTCGGGGCTCAGCAGCCAGGCCGTCCAGCCCGCGTAGTGGCGCTTCCAGTGCGCGGCCAGGCCGCCGAAGAACTCGGCCGAGCTGCCGCCGCCCTCGAAGCCCTCGCGGCTGGCGACGCGGTCGGCGGCCAGGCCCGAGCCCTTGGGCGCCATGCGCTCGCCGTAGGGCGGGTTCATCAGGATGGTGCCGCGCGGCGCCGGCGGCGGGCGCTGCTGGGCATCGGCCGTCCGGAACTCGATGGCCTTCGCCACGCCCGCGCGCTCGGCGTTGCGCGTGGCGAAGTCGGTCATGCGGAAGCTCACGTCGCCCGCGAACACCGGCACGGCGCTGGCGTGCACGCGCGCCCGGGCCTGCTGCTGCATCTGCGCCCAGGCAGCGCGCAGCGGCGGCGCGGCGAAGGGCCGCTGGCGCTCGAAGGCGAAGCGGCGCTGGCCGCCGGGCGCGATGCCGCAGGCCAGCTGCGCGGCCTCGATGGCGATGGTGCCGGCGCCGCAGCAGGGGTCGAGCAGCGGCCCGTCCTCGGCGCGGCCCTGCCAGCCGATGGCGGCCAGCATGGCGGCGGCCAGCGTCTCCTTCAGCGGCGCCTCGCCCGTGGCCTCGCGCCAGCCGCGCTTGAACAGCGGCTCGCCGCTGGTGTCGGCGTAGAGCGTGGCGTGGTCGGGGCCCACGAACAGCGCCACGGGCAGGTCGGGCCGGTGGGTGTCGACGCTGGGGCGCGCGCCGTGCCGTTCGCGCAGGGCGTCGCAAATGGCGTCCTTGATGCGCAGCGCGGCGAAGTTCAGGCTCTTCAGCGGGCTGCGCATCGCCTGCACGTCCACGCGCAGGGTGTCGGCGGGGGTGAGCCAGCGGTCCCAGTCGACCCGCCGGGCCAGCGCGTACAGGTCGTGCTCGTCGCGGTAGGGGCCGTCGGCCAGCGGCACCAGCACGCGGGTGGCCAGGCGACTCTCGAGGTTCAGGCGCATGGCCGCGGCCTCGTCGCCCTCTCCCGACGAGGCCGCGTTCACCCACACGCCGCCGCGGGCGGCCTCGCAGTGGCCGCCGGTGATGCGCGCGGCCTCGTCGGCGAGCAGCGCCTCGACGCCGCCGGCACAGGGCAGGAAGAGCATGCCGGCGCCCCCTTCAGGCCTGCCGGCGCAGCCCGGCGGGCGCGATCTTCAGCGCCTCGCGGTACTTGGCCACGGTGCGCCGCGCCACCTGGATGCCCTGCTCCTCGAGCATGGCGCTGAGCTGGTTGTCCGACAGCGGCTTCTTCGCGTCCTCGGCGCTCACGAACTGCTGGATCAGCGCGCGCACCGCGGTGCTGCTGGCGTTGCCCCCGGCATCGGTGTTGAGGCTGGAGCCGAAGAAGTGCTTGAGCTCGAAGGTGCCCTGCGGCGTGGCCATGTACTTGGCCGTGGTCACGCGGCTGATGGTGCTCTCGTGCAGGCCCAGCTCGTCGGCGATCTCGCGCAGCACCAGCGGCTTCATCGCGATCGGCCCGTGCTGCATGAAGCCCTTCTGGCGCTCGACGATGGCCTTGCTGACGCGCAGGATGGTGTCGAAGCGCTGCTGGATGTTCTTGACGAACCAGCGTGCTTCCTGCAGCCGCGACGACAGGCCCGGGTTGGCGTTGCCGCCGCGCAGGCCCCGGGCGGCCTGCGCGTAGAGGTCGTTGATGCGCAAGCGGGGCATGACGTCGGGGTTGAGCGTCACGGACAGGCCGCGGCCGGTCTTGCGCACGATGACGTCCGGCACCACGACCTGCCCCTCGTCGCCGCCGAAGGGGCGGCCGGGCTTGGGCTCGCAGCGGCGGATCAGCTCGTGGGCCGCGCGCACGGTGTCCTCGTCGCTGCCGGTGAGCGCGGCCAGCCGCCGGTAGTCGCGGCGGGCCAGCGGCTCCAGGTGCTGCGCGGCGATGTGCAGCGCCACCTGGCGCGCCGCGCAGCGCGGCGTGGCCTCGAGCTGCAGCTTCAGGCACTCGGGCAGCGAGCGCGCGCCCACGCCGGGCGGATCCAGGCTCTGCAGCAGGCGCAGCGCCAGGCGCAGCCGGTCGGCGAGCTGCTCCAGCGCCTCGGCCTCGTCCAGGTCCAGCATGGCGGCCAGGCGCTCGGCCACCTCTTCCAGCGGGTCGGCAAGGTAGCCGTCGGCGTCGAGCGACTCGATCAGCACATCCACCGCGGCCCGGTCCTCGGGCTCCAGGTGCCGGCCCACGAGCTGGCCGCGCAGGTGGTCCTGCAGGCTGCCGGGGGCGGCGCGGCGGTCGTGGGCCTCGCCGTCGTCGTCGCCGTCGCTGGCGGCCGCGGTGCTGCCCGACGGCGTCTCGCGGATGCCGTCGAAGTCGTCGCCCTCGGTGCCGTTCTCCCAGTCGTCGCGCAGCGGCGTGCCGAACTCGTCGGCGGCCAGCTCCTGCGGCGCACCGTCGAGCGCCGCGCGCTCGGCGGCGGGCTCGGCGAAATCGGCCTCGCGGTCCGGCGGCTGGTCGGTGGCCTGGCGCTCGGGCGGCGTCTCGTAGGGGGTGGGCGAGCCGTCGTCGTCGAGCTCGAGGAAGGGGTTCTGGTCGAGCAGCTGCCCGACCTCCTGCTGCAGCTCCAGCGTCGACAGCTGCAGCAGCCGGATGGACTGCTGAAGCTGCGGCGTGAGCGCCAGGTGCTGCGACAGCCGTACCTGCAGCGACGGCTTCATGTCACATCCGGAAGTGCTCGCCGAGGTAGACCTTGCGCACCTCGGTGTTGGCGACGATCTCGTCGGGCGTGCCCTCGGCGAGCACGCGGCCCTCGCTGATGATGTAGGCGCGGTCGCAGATGCCCAGCGTCTCGCGCACGTTGTGGTCGGTGATCAGCACGCCGATGCCGCGCGCGCGCAGGAAGCCGATGATGCGCTGGATCTCCATCACGGCGATGGGGTCCACGCCAGCGAAGGGCTCGTCGAGCAGGATGAAGCGCGGCGTGGTGGCCAGCGCGCGCGCGATCTCCACGCGCCGCCGCTCGCCGCCAGACAGCGCCGGCGCCGGCGACTCTCGCAGCTTCTCGATGGACAGGTCGTGCAGCAGCTCGCCCAGGCGCTGCTCGATCACCGCGGGGGGCAGCGGCCGGCCGTCGGGGCCCAGCTGCAGCTCGAGCACGGCGCGGATGTTCTCCTCCACCGTCAGCTTGCGGAAGATGCTGGCCTCCTGCGGCAGGTACGACAGGCCCAGGCGCGAGCGGCGGTGGATGGGCAGGTTCTGCACCTCGGCGCCGTCGATGTGGATGACGCCGTCGTCGGCGCGCACCAGGCCCACCACCATGTAGAAGGTGGTGGTCTTGCCGGCGCCGTTGGGGCCCAGCAGGCCCACCACCTCGCCGGCCGAGACGGCCAGGTGCACGTCCTTCACCACCACGCGCGGGCCGTAGCTCTTGCGCAAGCGCTCGGCCTGCAGGCGGCTGGGGGTGGCAGCGGCCTCGCTCATCGCGGCGCGGCGGGCGGCGTCTCGCCGAGGCGGCGGCTGGGCTGCAGCGGCGGCACGGGCACGACGGGCGCGGAGGCCGGCGCCTCGGCGCGCGGGCTCAGCACGGCGCGCACGCGGCCGCCGGGGTTGGTCGGGCTCGCCGTGCCACCCTCGACGCGAAAGACCTCGGACGTGTTATCCCAGAGGATGCGGTCGCCGGTGATCTCGTCGGCCACGGTGCCGCCGCGCAGCCGGCGCACGGCGCCGTTGCCCAGGAAGCGCAGCGTGTCGGCACGGCCGTCGAACTCGATGCGGTCGGCCGCGCCCTCGACGGTTTCGTCCACGCCCTCGCGCTTCTGGCGCCAGGTCGCCGGCCTGCCGGCCGCCCCGGTGGCGCTGGCGGCGCGGTAGCCGTCGGGCAGGGTGCGCATCTCTACGCGCTCGGCGCGCAGCACCATGCTGCCCTGCGAGATGACGACGTTGCCGGTGTAGACCAGCACCTGGCGCTGCAGGTCGAGCACGCCGTCGCGATCGGCCTCCACCACCATGGGCTGGTTCCGGTCGGCCTTGTCGGCCCAGGCCGGCACGGCCGCCGGCAGCACGGCGGCGGCCAGCAGGCACAGTCGGAGCGGGGAGCGGAGGAGCGTCATGAAGGCACGAATCTTGCATGGCAGTATAGCCACAAGATCCGCGCCTTCCGCGCGTTCGGCAGCGTGACGGGTTGCCGCCGGAGCCGGGTGGCGTGCCCGGCCGTGGCCGCGATCAGGCCTTCTGGCGCGCCAGCTGGATAAGGAAGTCGGCCACCGCCACCGCGCGCTCGTGGCTGCCCGCCAGCGAGCCCGAAGTGTAGAAGCGGCCGTGCACACCCACGGCGGGAACGCCGTCGATCTTGTAGGCATCCGCCAACTGCTTGGCACGCGTGGCCTTGGTGCTGACGCTGAAGCCCTTCATGGCCTGCACGAGGCGATCGCCGTCGGCGCCGTTGTCCCTGGCGAAGCCGGCGATCTCGGCATCGCTGTTGAGCCGCTTGCCCTGCTGGTGGATGGCGTTGAAGACCTTGCGGTGCAGCGCGGGCAGCGTGCCGGTCTCCTCCATCGCGTAGAACAGGCGCGCGTGGAACTGGTGCTGCGCCGTGAAGCTCACGGGCACCTGGCGGAAGGCCACGTCGGGCGGCAGGCGCTTGACCCAGGCCTCGAGCGTCGGCTCGAAGGCGTAGCAGTGCGGGCAGCCGTACCAGAAGAACTCCACCACCTCCACGGCCTTGCCGGCCGCCAGCGACACGGGCGCGGGCGAACCGAGCCGCACGTAGTGCGTGCCTTCGCGGGGCGCCCCTTGCGCCTGGGCGCCACCCTGCCAGGCCAGCCCCAGGCCGGCCGTGGCGGCCGCGATGCGCTTGGAGAAGTCACGCCGTTGCATGGAGGAGGTCCTTTCGTCGGATTGCGGTATCAAGAGGATGGCGGCTGCGGCGATGGAGTGCCGCCGGGGCCGCGCGGTTCCGTGCCGGGTGCGGGGTCTCTCCAGCGCATGGTCAGGGCTTCTCGACGCGCACGATCTGCGCCTCGATCCCGGCGTCGGCGAGCTTCTGCTGCTGCTCGTCGGCCTCGGCGCGGGTGCCGAAGGGGCCGATGCGCACGCGCCAGACGGTGCGGCCGGCCTGCTCGCGCTCGGTCAGGCGGGCCGTCCAGCCGCCCATGGCCAGGCGGGCCTTCTGCTGCTCGGCCTCGTCGGCGCGCGTGAAGGCGCCGGCCTGCACGAAGAACACGAAGGGTTCGACGGCCGCCGCGGTGGCCGAGGCCGGCGACGTCGCCGGCCGCGCCGCGGTGGCCGGGCCCTGGCCGGCCAGGATGGCGGCGGGGTCGCGCGCCGCGG
>CAIKLM010000061.1 GCA_903828235.1 uncultured beta proteobacterium
CAACGCTCAAAACCGTACTCCTGACAGCCGCCCCGTGGACATGTGGACAGGCTCAAAGGCAGCCTGCCCACATGCCCACCGGGCTCGACGACCACCAGCGATTCTGAATGTTGGGTTCCACACGAAACGACGAGGGGCCCCAACGAGCCGTTCCTCTCCGAGAACGGCCCCTGGCACACCGACGAGGTGACCAGGCTCGTCAATGGCGGCAACGGTGGCTGGGACCCGGGCGACAACCGCAACGGCCGCGGGCCCTGCCCGGATGGCTACTGCGGCTACTCGCCCAACCAGATGGGCGCCATGCCCCCCGCCGAGCGCAGCGCCTTCATGCCGATGACCGACCTGAAGGCCTTCCCGAACGCGATGAAGCCCGCCTGGACGAACAACGGCCTGTCGCAAGGCATGTGCGGCAGCGTGTTCCTGGTCGGCTCTCAGTGGAAGCAGTGGGAAGGCCGCCTGGCGGTCGGGTACGCCGGCATCGGCATCCACGGCACGCCCACGGGCAACCGCATCGACATCCTCGACATCAGCCGCGACGGCCAGTCCGCCACCCGTGTGGAACTGCTCTGGCCCACCTTTGCGGGCCGGTTCCGGCACCTTTCGCTGGGCCCGGACAACGCCCTGTACGTGGCCGACGAAGGCAGCGGGATGATCTACCGCGTCACGCCGAACTGAACCGGCGGTCGATGAAGGGCGCCGCTGCGAGGCGGCGCCCTTTGCTCATCAGCCCCCGACCGGCGGCGCCTGACGGTGCCTGGGTCGGGTGGCGTCAACCCAGAGTGCTCGATTCATCATGAAGCCTGCCCAAGCCGCTTCGGCCCGCCCATCTGCAGCGACGCTGGCGGTGGCGTGGTCACTCCTGGCTCTCGCCGCAGCCTGGACCCCTCAAGCCCGCGCCGAAACGCCCACGCTGCAGCAGCTGATGCAACGCAACAACTGCACGGCCTGCCACCTGATCGACAAGCGCAAGTACGGTCCCCACTTCACGGAAATCGCTGCGCGCTATGGTGGCGACGCGAAGGCGGTGGCGACGCTGGCCGCCAAGATCAAGGCGGGCGGCAGCGGCGTGTGGGGCGAGGACCCGATGCCACCGCAGCCGCAGGTCAGCGACAAGGACGCGCAAACGATGGCCCGGCTGATCCTGGCCCTCAAGCCCTGATCGGCGGGCGCGCCCCGGCGGGGGAGTCTCGGCGCCTCAGGCCACGGTCAGCGCGACGTTGATGTTGCCGCGCGTGGCATTGCTGTACGGGCACACCTCGTGCGCCGCGGCCACCAGCGGCTCGAGGGCGGCGCGGTCCATGCCCGCCACCGAGATCGTCATCGCCACGTCCACCGAGAAGGCGCCGGCCTTGTCCGTCATCGGGCCGATCGACACCGCGGCGGCGATGACGGGTTCGGCGGGCAGGGCGGTCTTGGTGCGCGCGGCCACGGCCTTGAGGGCGCCGATGAAGCAGGCGCTGTAGCCGGCCGCGAACAGCTGCTCGGGGTTGGTGCCGGCACCGCCGGCGCCGCCGAGCTCGCGCGGCGTGGTCAGCGTGGCCTTGAGCGCGCCGTCGTCGGACTCGGTGCTGCCGGTGCGGCCGCCGGTGCTGGTGGCGCGGCCGGTGTAGAGGGCTTTGTCGATGGCCATGGGTCGTCTCGTTTCTCGAAGTTTCGGGGTTCGGGTCGGCCGGCTGCTGCCGGCACCGACACCCGGCCAGCGTAGCGGAGTTCCGTGCCCGGCGCCGGTGAGGCTCAGTCGGCGGACTGCAAGGCCTCGAGTTCGGCCTGCAGTTCAAGCCAGCGCTCCTCGAGCACGGCCACCTCGGCACCCACGTGGGCCAGGCGGCGGCCGAGCTCGGCGTAGTCACCACCAGGAGCCGTCAGCGCGGTCTCGACCTCGGCCTTCTCGGCGGCCAGCCGGGCCAGCCGCTCGTCGATGCGCGCGAGCTCCGTGCGCAACGGCCGCGTGCGTTCTGACTGCCGGGCGCGTGCCTGCTTGGCCTGCTGGCGCGACTCGCGCGTCTCGGCCCCCGGCGTCGGAGGCGGGGCCGGGGGCGGCGCAGTCTTGGGCGCGGCGCGTGGTGCGGGCTCGGCCACGGCGGCCCTGGGCGGCTCCGGCGCCGGCTGCCCGCGCGCGGCGGCGCGGCTCACGTCGAGCAGCCAGCGCTGGTAGTCGTCGAGGTCGCCGTCGAAGGGCTGCACGCGGCCGCTGGCCACCAGCCAGAACTCGTCGCACACCTCGCGCAGCAGCGCGCGGTCGTGGCTCACCAGCATCACCGTGCCCTCGAACTCGTTGAGCGCGATCGACAGCGCCTCGCGCGTGGTGAGGTCCAGGTGGTTGGTGGGCTCGTCCAGCAGCAGCAGGTTGGGCCTCTGCCACACCAGCATGGCCAGCACCAGCCGCGCCTTCTCGCCGCCACTGAGGCTGCCCACGGCCTGCGTGACCATGTCGCCGGTGAAGCGGAAGCGGCCGAGGAAGTCGCGCAGCTCCTGCTCGCGCGCCGCCGGGCCCACGTCGCGCGCCAGGCGCACCAGGTGCATCAGCGGGCCGTCGTCCAGGCTCAGCACGTCCAGCTCCTGCTGCGCGAAGTAGCCGATGACCAGGCCCTTGCCCTCGGTGACGCGGCCGCCCAGGGGCGGCAGCGCGCGTGCGATGGTCTTCACCAGCGTGCTCTTGCCCTGGCCGTTGGCGCCCAGGATGCCGATGCGCTGGCCGGCCAGGACGCTGCGGCTGAAGCCCTTGACGATGGGCGCCGCCCCCTCGGGGGGCAGGTCGGCGCTTGCGCCGGCCGTGGGGGCTGTCCGGTACCCGCAGTCCAGGGCGTCGAAGCTGAGCATCGGGTTGGGCAGGCTCTGCGGCTCGCGGAACTCGAACTCGAAGTCGCTGCTGGTAAGCACGGGCGCGAGCTTTTCCATGCGCGCCAGCGCCTTGACGCGGCTCTGCGCCTGCTTGGCCTTGGTGGCCTTGGCCTTGAAGCGGTCGATGAAGCGCTGCAGGTGCGCGATGCGCTCCTGCTGCTTGGTGTAGGCCGCGGCGGCCAGCTGCAGCCGCTCGGCGCGCTGCTCCTCGAAGGCCGTGTAGTTGCCGCCGTAGCGCGTGAGCACGAGCTCGTCGAGGTGCACCGTCACGCGCGTGACGGCGTCGAGGAACTCGCGGTCGTGGCTGATGACCACCAGCAGCCCCTCGAAGCGCTTGAGCCAGGCCTCCAGCCACACCAGCGCGTCGAGGTCGAGGTGGTTGGTGGGCTCGTCCAGCAGCAGCAGCTCGGCCGGGCACATCAGCGCGCGCGCCAGCTGCAGCCGCATGCGCCAGCCGCCGCTGAAGCTGTCGACGGGCGCGTCGAGCTGCGCCGCCTTGAAGCCCAGGCCCAGCAGCAGCGACTGGGCGCGCGCGCGGGCATCAAAGGCGCCGGCCTCGTCCAGCGCCAGGTGGGCGTGCGCGATGGCCTCGCCGTCCTCGGCCGCCTCGGCCTCGGCCAGTGCGCGTTTTGCCGCCACCAGCGGGATGTCGCCGTCGAGCACGAACTCGGTGGCGCCCTGGTCGGTCTCGGGCATGTCCTGCGCCACCTCGCCGATGCGCCAGCGTGGCGGGATCTCGACGTCGCCGCGGTCGGCCGCGAGCCGGCCCGTCAGCAGCGCGAACAGGCTGGACTTGCCGGCCCCGTTGCGGCCGATGAGGCCGACCTTCTCGCCGGGTTGCAGAACCAGGCTGGCGCCCTGCAGCACCACCTTGACGCCGCGGCGCAGCGTGATGTCGCGCAGCGTGATCACGCCAGGAACCGCAGCGCCGCGGCCTCGATCAGCAGCACCTGCTCGTCGCCCGCGCTGGTGGGCAGGCCGACGATGGGCAGGCGCGGGAAGGCGCGGTGGAAGTGCTCGATCTCGTGGCCGATCTCCAGCACCAGCACGCCGTCGCGCGCCAGGTGCGGGGCCAGGCCGGCGAGCAGCGGCCGGATGAAGTCCATGCCGTCGCTGCCGCCGGCCAGCGCCAGCCGGGGCTCCGCGCGGTACTCCGCCGGCAGCGCCGCCATCGAGCGTGCGTTCACGTAGGGCGGGTTGCACAGGATCAGGTCGAAGGGCTCGGGCTCGCCGAGCGCGTCGACCGCGGCCCAGCCGTCGCCCTGCGCCAGCCGGATGCGGTGCGCCAGCCCGTGGCGCTGCACGTTCAGCGCCGCCACGGCCAGCGCGTCGGCGCTGAGGTCGGTGGCCAGCACGTCGACCTCGGGCCAGGCCATCGCGGCCAGGATGGCAAGGCTGCCGCCGCCGGTGCACAGGTCGAGCACGCGGCGGGTGTCGGCGGCCAGCCAGGCATCGAGCGCGCCGCTGCCGTCGGCGTCGGCCACCAGCTCGGCGATCAGCGAGCGCGGCACGATCACGCGCTCGTCCACCGTGAACGGCACGCCCTGCAGCCAGGCCTCGCCGGTGAGGTAGGCGGCAGGCCGGCGCGTGGCGATGCGCTGCTGCACCAGGGCGTCCACCGCCGCGACCTCGTCGGCCGCGAGCACGCGCGCGGCGTGCTCGTCCAGCGCGTCCAGCGGCAGGCCCAGGCGCCACAGCACCAGCCAGGCCGCCTCGTCGACGGCGCTGGCGGTGCCGTGGCCGAAGGCCACGCCGGCGGCCTGCAGCCGCGCGGCCGCGGCGCGCACGGTGTCGGCCAGCGTCGTCACGCGAGCAGGGCCTGCAGCGTGCGCCCGTAGACGCGCGCGAGCGGCTCGATGGCGTCGACCTCCACCCACTCGTCGACCTGGTGCGCGCTGGCGTTGCGCACGCCGAACTCCATCACCTGCTCGCACCAGGTGGCCAGGAAGCGGCCGTCGGAGGTGCCGCCTGTGGTGCTGAGCACGGGCCGGATGCCGAATTCGGCCTGCACCGCGGCCACCAGCGCGTCGCACAGCGAGCCCGGCTGCGTCAGGAAGGGCTCGCCGCCGAGCTGCCATTCGACCGCGTACTCGAGCCCGTGGCGGTCGAGCAGCGCCTCGAAGCGCTGGCGCAGCGAGGCCGCCGTGCTTTCGGTGCTGAAGCGGAAGTTGCAGTCCACCACCACCTCGCCGGGGATGACGTTGCCGACCCCGGTGCCGCCGTGGATGTTGCTGACCTGGAAGCTGGTGGGCAGGAAGTGCTCGTTGCCCTCGTCCCAGACCGTGGCCGCCAGCTCGGCCAGCGCCGGCGCCACCTGGTGGATGGGGTTGCGCGCGAACTGCGGGTAGGCCACGTGGCCCTGGATGCCGCGCACCACCAGCCGCGCCGACAGCGTGCCGCGGCGGCCGTTCTTGACCATGTCGCCCACGCGCTCCACCGACGTGGGCTCGCCCACCAGCGCGGCCAGCGGCTTCAGGCCGCGGGCGCGCAGCACCTCCACCGCGTGGGCCGAGCCGTCGCTCGACGAGCCTTCCTCGTTGGACGTGAACAGCAGCGCCACGCTGCCGGCGTGCGCGGGCCGCGCGGCCACGAAGGCCTCGGCGGCCACCGTCATGCAGGCCACGGCGGCCTTCATGTCGGCGGCGCCGCGGCCGTGCAGTCGCCCGTCGCGGTGCGTGGGCACGAAGGGGTCGCTGGCCCAGCGTTCCCTAGGCCCGGGCGGCACCACGTCGACGTGGCCGGCCAGCACGATCGTCGGCCCGGGCCGCGTGCCCTCGTGCACGGCCCACAGGTTGGCCACGCGGGCGTCGCCTTCGCCGGCGTCGAGCCGCTCGCAGGCGAAGCCCGCCGCCGCCAGGCGCCGCTGCAACAGCTCGATGGAGCCGGCCTCCGCGGGCGTGACGCTGGGGCAGGCGATCAGCGCCTCGGCCAGGCGCAGGGCATCGCTCACGCCCTCATCCATGGCGGGTTGGCCAGCCGCGGATCCTCCGGACGCACGTCGATGACGATCTCGGTGTAGCTGGCGGCCTCGGGCTCGTCCTTCTTGGGCCCGGCGCGCGACACCGGGGCCTGCTCGTTCTGCAGGCGCCACAGCAGGTTGGTGGGCGAGTCGGCGTAGCTCAGGCCCTCGTCGCGCGAGACGATGCCCTCGTTGATGAGGCGGGAGAGATCCTGCTCGAAGGTCTGCGAGCCCTCGGCCAGGCTCTTCTCCATGGCCTCCTTCACCGAGGAGAGGTCGCCCTTCTCGATCATCTCGGCGACGAGCTTGGTGTTCAGCAGCACCTCGACCGCCGGCACACGCCCGCCGGCGTTGGCGCGCAGCAGGCGCTGCGAGACGATGGCCTTCAGGCCCGAGGCCAGGTCTGACAGCAGCGTGGGCCGTGCCTCGGGCGAGTAGAAGCTCAGGATGCGCCCCAGCGCGTGGTAGCTGTTGTTGGCGTGCAGCGTGCTCAGCACCAGGTGGCCCGACAGCGCGTACGACAGCGCGGCGCTCATGGTCTCGCGGTCGCGGATCTCGCCGATCAGGATGCAGTCCGGCGCCTGGCGCAGCGCGTTCTTCAGCGCGACCTGCAGGCTCTGCGTGTCGCGGCCCACCTCGCGCTGGTTGACCACGCTCTTCTTGTTGCTGAACAGGAACTCGATCGGGTCCTCGATGGTGAGGATGTGGCCCGGCATCTGCTGGTTGCGCCACTCGATCATCGAGGCCAGCGTGGTGCTCTTGCCGGTGCCGGTGGCGCCCACCATCAGGATCAGGCCGCGCTTCTCGGTGATGATCTGGCTCATCAGCGGCGGCACGCCCAGCGACTCCAGGTTGGGAATCACGAAGGGGATGCAGCGGAAGACCGCCGCGATGGAGCCGCGCTGCTTGAACGCCGAGAGGCGGAAGCTGCCCACGCGTGCGATGCTGATGCCGACGTTGAGCTCGCCGGTCTCCTCGAGCTCCTCCATCTGCTGCGGGGCCAGCAGCTCGCCCAGCAGCTGCCGCGTCTGGTTGGTGGTGAGCAGCTGGTCCGACAGCTGCAGGATCTGGCCGTGGATCTTGATGAGGATCGGCGTGTTCGCCGCCAGGTAGACGTCGGAGGCGCTCTTCTCCGCCATCAGCCTCAGCACGCGCTCGAGGTTGTTCGCCATCTGTCCGATCCTCCGGGTGGCGGGCCGCGCGGGTTCAGGCCCGCAGCAGCTCGTTGATGCTCGTCTTGCTGCGCGTCTGCGCGTCGACGCGCTTGACGATGATGGCGGCGTACATCGAGTACGGCGTGCCGTCGGCGGCGGTCTTGGGCAGCCCGCCGCTGACCACGACGCTGCCGGTGGGCACGCGGCCGTAGCTGATCTGGCCGGTGGCGCGGTCGAAGATCGGCGTGCTCTGGCCGATGTACACGCCCATGCCCAGCACCGAGTTCTCCTCGACGATGACGCCCTCGACGACCTCGGAGCGGGCGCCGATGAAGCAGTTGTCCTCGATGATGGTCGGGTTGGCCTGCAGCGGCTCGAGCACGCCGCCGATGCCGACGCCGCCGCTGAGATGCACGTTCTTGCCGATCTGCGCGCAGCTGCCCACGGTGGCCCAGGTGTCGACCATCGTGCCTTCGTCCACATATGCGCCGATGTTCACGTAGCTCGGCATCAGCACCACGTTGCGGCCGATGAAGCTGCCGCGCCGCGCCACCGCCGGCGGCACCACGCGCACGCCGCTGGCGCGCATCTCGGCCTCGTCGAGCTGCGAGAACTTGGGCCTGACCTTGTCGAAGAACGCCAGGTCGCCCGCGTGCATGGGCTGGTTGTCGGTGAGGCGGAAGCTCAGCAGCACCGCCTTCTTCACCCACTGGTTGACGGACCACTCGCCGACGCCGCGGCGCTCGGCCACCCGCAGCCGGCCGCCGTTGAGCGCGGCGATCACCTGCTCGACGGCCTCACGGATCTGCGGGGCGTTGGCGGCGTTGATCTCGGTGCGCCGTTCCCAGGCCACGTCGATGGTGGACTGCAGCAGGGCGAGGTCGGTGGTCATGGCTCGGTGTCTCGGTAGGTGCGGGTGAAAGCGGCGATGCGGCGGGCGGCGTCGAGGCACTCGGCCTCGCCGGCCACCAGGGCCAGCCGCACGCGACCCCGGCCCGGGTTGACACCGTTCACGGCGCGCGCCAGCAGGCTGCCGGGCAGTACGTGGACATTGTATTGAGCGAGCAGTCCGCGGGCGTAGGCGATGTCGTCGCCCGGACCCGCGCCGCGTGAAGGGACACCGGCCCACAGGTAGAACGCAGCGTCGGGCAGCTTCACGTCCAGCACCTCGGCCAGCACCGGCGTGACGGCCGCGAACTTGGCGCGGTACAGCGCCCGGTTGGCAACCACGTGGGCCTCGTCGTTCCAGGCCGCAACGCTGGCGGCCTGCACCAGCGGGCTCATGGCGCTGCCGTGGTAGGTGCGGTACAGCAGGAAGCGCCTCAGCACCGTGGCATCGCCCGCGACGAAGCCCGAGCGCAGCCCCGGCACGTTGCTGCGCTTGGACAGGCTGGTGAAGGCCACCAGGCGGCGGAAGTCGTGGCGGCCCAGGGCCTTCGCGGCCTGCAGGCTGCCCAGGGGAGCCTCGTCGCCGAAGTAGATCTCGGAGTAGCACTCGTCCGACGCGATCACGAACCCGTGGCGGTCGCTCAGCTCGAACAGGCGCTGCCATTCGGCCAGGGGCATCACCGCGCCCGTCGGGTTGCCGGGGCTGCACACGTACAGCAGTTGCGTGCGCGCCCAGGTGGCCTCGTCGACCGCGTCCCACACGGCAGCGAAGTTGCGCGCCGGGTCACCGGGCACGAAGGCGGTCTGCGCGCCGGCCAGCAGCGCCGCGCCCTCGTAGATCTGGTAGAAGGGATTGGGGCAGACGACGGTGGCGCCGGGCTGCGTGGCGTCGATCACCGTCTGCGCGAAGGCGAACAGCGCCTCGCGCGAGCCCGTGACCGGCAGCACCTGCGTGGCCGCGTCCAGCGCCACGCCGTAGCGCCGCTGCACCCAGCCGGCGATGGCTTCGCGCAGGGCCGGCTCTCCCAGCGTGGCCGGGTACTTCGACAGGCCCGCGAGGCCGCGCACGATGGCCTCCTCGATGAGCGCCGGGGTGGCATGGCGCGGCTCGCCAATGCCCAGCGAGATGGCCGCCAGCGCCGGGTTGGGCACTACGCCCTGCGTCAGCTCGCGCCAGCGTTCGAAGGGGTAGGGATGCAGGCGGTCGAGCAGCGGGTTCATGGGCCCGGGATTATCCCGGAGCACCCGGGGCGGCGTGCGGGGGATGATGCGCAGATGACGTGGATCGAAAGCCGCTTCGCCATCGCCTGGCTGCTGCCCCTGGGCACCGCCGCAGCCGCCGTGGCCTCGCCCTGGGCGGCCTGGGCCCACATGCTCGGCTTCATGGGCTTGGTGGCGCTGTCCGAGCGCGTGCCGGCGCTGCAGCGCTCGCCCGCGCCCAGCGGGCACACCGGCTGGCACCGGCTGTGCCTGTTGCTGCACCTGCCGCTGCAGCTGGGTCTGCAGGTGCTGGGCGTGGCCATCGCGGTGGCGCAGCCGGCTGATGCCGCCGGGGCCGCGGCCGTGGTGGCGCTGGGGCTCGGCATCGGCGGCGTCAGCGGCAGCCAGGGCATCACGTTCGCGCACGAGCTGGGCCACTCGAAGCGCCGCCTGGACCGCGCCGTCGCCTGGCTGCTGATGGGCAGCGTGCTGTACGCGCACTTCATGGTCGAGCACTACCGCGGGCACCACGTGCGCGCCGCCACGCACGACGACCCGGCCACCGCGCGCCGCGGCGAGAGCCTCTGGCGCTTCCTGCCGCGCACGCTGAGTGGCAGCTGGGCCAGCGCCTGGCGGCTGGAGGCCGCGCGCCTGCGCCAGCACCGGCAGGGCTGGGCGCAGAGCCCGCTGCTGGCCGCCGTGCTGGTGCAGGCGCTGGTGCTGTGGCTGTTGGCGGCCGCCTTCGGGCTCTGGGCGCTGCTGTTCTGGGTGGTGCAGGCGGCGCAGGCCGTGCTGCTGCTGGAGACCATCAACTACATCGAGCACTACGGCCTGCAGCGCCGGCCCGATGCGTCGGGCCGCGCCGAGCCCTTCGGCGTGGCGCACGCCTGGAACGCCGACCACTGGCTCACCAACGCCACCACCGCCAACCTGCAGCGCCACTCCGACCACCACATGCACGCCTGGAAGCCCTTCGGCGAGCTGCAGGCGCTGCCCGGCCCGCAACTGCCCACGGGCTACGCCGGCTGCCTGCTGCTGGCCAGCGTGCCGCGCTGGTGGTTCGCGCTGATGGAGCCGCGGCTGGCGCGGCTGGCCGCTACACCGCCACCGGCGCCTTGATGGCCGGGTGGTGCTGGTACTCCAGCACCTCGAAGTCCTCGTAGGCGTAGTCGAAGATCGTCGCCGGCCGCCGCCGGATGTTCAGCACCGGGTAGGGGTAGGGCGTGCGCACGAGCTGCGTCTGCACCTGCTCGGTGTGGTTGCTGTAGATGTGGCAGTCGCCACCCGTCCAGATGAACTCGCCGGGCTGCAGGTCGCACTGCTGCGCCAGCATGTGCGTGAGCAGCGCGTAGCTGGCGATGTTGAAGGGCACGCCCAGGAAGATGTCGGCGCTGCGCTGGTACAGCTGGCAGGAGAGCCGGCCCTCGGCCACGTAGAACTGGAAGAAGGCGTGGCACGGCGCCAGCGCCATCTTCGGCAGCTCGGCCACGTTCCAGGCGCTGACGATGATGCGGCGGCTGTCGGGGTTGGTCTTCAGCTGAGCCACGACCTCGGCGATCTGGTCGACGTGGCGGCCGTCGGCCGCCGGCCAGCTGCGCCACTGCACGCCGTACACCGGCCCGAGCTCGCCGTCGGCGCGCGCCCACTCGTCCCAGATGGTGCAGCCGCGCTCCTGCAGCCACTTCACGTTGCTGTCGCCGCGCAGGAACCACAGCAGCTCGAGGATGATGCTCTTCAGGTGCACCTTCTTGGTCGTCACCAGCGGGAAGCCCTCGGCGAGGTCGAAGCGCATCTGGTGGCCGAACACGCTGCGCGTGCCGACGCCGGTGCGGTCGGCCTTGGGCACGCCGTGCTCGAACACGTGGCGCATGAAGTCTTCGTACTGCGATCGGACGGGGCGGTTCATGGGTGCATCGGGGCGAGCCGGGGTTGGTCGGGGCGGGGGGCCGGGGCGCCGGCGCCGAACTGCATGGCCGCCAGGCGTGCGTACAGCCCGCCGCGCGCCACCAGCTCGGCGTGGCTGCCGATGTCGACGATGCGGCCGCCGTCCATCACGACGATGCGGTCGGCCTTGAGCACGGTGGCCAGGCGGTGCGCGATGACCAGCGTGGTGCGGTCGGCCATCGCGGCCTCCAGCGCCTGCTGCACGACGCGCTCGCTCTCGGCGTCGAGCGCGCTGGTGGCCTCGTCCAGCAGCAGCAGCGGCGGGTTCTTGAGCATGGCGCGGGCGATCGCGATGCGCTGACGCTGGCCGCCGGACAGCCGCACGCCGCGCTCGCCCAGGTAGGTGTCGTAGCCCTCGGGCAGGGCGCGGATGAAGTCGTCGGCGAAGGCCGCCTTCGCGGCGGCGTGCACCTCGGCGTCGCTGGCCTCGGGGCGGCCGTAGCGGATGTTCTCGAGCGCGCTGGTGGAGAACACCGTGCTGTCCTGCGGCACCAGGCCGATGCGGCCGCGCAGCGCGGCCAGGCTCGCGTCGCGCACGGGCACGCCGTCCACGCGCACGGTGCCCTGCTGGGCGTCGTAGAAGCGCAGCAGCAGCTGGAACACAGTGCTCTTGCCGGCGCCGCTGGGGCCCACGAGGGCCACGGTCTCGCCGGCGCGCACGGCCAGCGAGAAGTCGGCCAGCGCCGGCGTGCCCGGGCGCGAGGGATAGTGGAAGCTCACCCCCTCCAGCGCCAGCGACGAGCCGCGCAGCGCCGGGGGCAGCGCCACGGGCTTCGCCGGCTCCGTGACGGGCGAGGTCGCGGCCAGCAGCTCCATCAGCCGCTCGGTGGCGCCGGCGGCGCGCAGCAGGTCGCCGTAGATCTCGGACAGCACCGCCACGGCGCCCACGAAGATGATCACGAACACCACCGTCTGCCCCAGGTGGCCCGCGGTGATGCGGCCCTCGATCACGGCCTGCGTGCCCTGGAACAGGCCCCACAGCAGCGCGCCGAAGGTCGCGGTGATCATGAAGCCCACCAGCACCGCGCGCACCGTGGTGCGGCGGCGCGCCGTGGCGAAGGCCTCCTCGGTGCTGCGGTTGAAGCGCACCGCCTCGCGCGACTCCTGCACGTGGCTCTGCACCACCGGGATCTCGCTGAGGACCTCGGCGGCGATGGCGCTGCTGTCGGCCACGCGGTCCTGGCTGGCGCGGCTGAGCTTGCGCACGCGGCGGCCCCAGTACAGGCTGGGCAGCACCACCAGCACCAGCAGGCCCAGCACCTGCGTCATCACCCAGGGGTTGGTGACGATCAGTGCGATCAGCGCCCCCGCGCCCATCACCACGTTGCGCAGGCCCATGCTGAGGCTGGAGCCGACCACGGTCTGCACGAGCGTGGTGTCGGTGGTCAGGCGCGACAGCACCTCGCCGGTGCGCGTGCTCTCGAAGAACTCCGGGCTCTGCCGCAGCACGTGGCCGTAGACGGCGTTGCGCAGGTCGGCCGTGATGCGCTCGCCCAGCCAGCTGACGGTGAAGAAGCGAAGGGCCGAGAACACGCCCAGCGCCAGCGCCACGCCGAACAGCGCCAGGAAGTGCCCGCGCAGCGCCATCAGCTGCTGCCCGGGCTCGGCGGCGACGAAGCCCTGGTCGATGAGCTGCTTCAGCGCCACCGGGAAGGCCAGGGTGCTGAGCGCGGCCAGCACCAGGAAGACGCCGGCCAGCGCCACCACGCCGCGGTAGGGGCGAACGAAGGGCAGAAGGCCGGACAGGGACCGCGGCGAACGGGCCGCCGGGCGTGAAGATTCCTCGGGCATGGCGGGAAGTCTATGCGGCGGCGCGGGCCGCGCTCCGCATCGTCGCGGCACCCATGCCCGCGCGTGGGGGGGCGATCGCCCGCAAACCGGCCCTTCAGTTCGGGCCGGATGTGGTCGAATAAGGGCTCTTCCTCCGGGACCATGAGTCTTTCGCCCCCGCCCACCCAGCCGGCACCGCTGCCGCCGGCCTCGTCGCCGCGCCCCGCGGCGGCGGTGCGCCTGCCCATGGCGGCCGCGGTGGCGCTGGTGGCCGTCGGTGCGGCGCTGATCGCCGCACTGGTGGCCTGGGGCCTGAGTCGCGGCCTGGGCGCCACCGCATGGGCCGCTCCGGTGGGCGCGCTGCTCGGCGTGGCCGCCGCCGTGCTGCCCGCGGCGCTGGCGCTGCACCGGCTGGGCGCGCACCCGGACGGCCAGACGCTGGTGGGCGGCTCGCTGCACACCCCGCTGGGCGCCGCCCGGCCGCTGTTCCTGGAACTTGCCGGCCGCGAGTGGGCACGCGCCCGACGCTACGGCAGCGGCGCGGCGCTGCTGCTGGTGGACGTCGACCGCTTCGCGCGCCTGACCGAGTCGCGCGGCAGCGAGGCCGCCGACGCCGTGCTGGCCGAACTGCTCCGCCAGACCGCCCCCACGTTGCGCGGCGCCGACCTGCTCACGCGCTTTTCCGACGCGCAGATGGCCGTCTTCCTGGCCCACGCCGACGCCACCGGGGCGCTCGACGTCGCCGAGCGCATCCGCGAGCGTTCCGAGCAGCTCGAGGTGGTGCTGCCGCAGGAGACCCCGCCCAAGCCCCTGCGACTGACCGTCAGCGTGGGCGTGGCGCAGCTGCGCCCGGCCCACCTGAACCTGCAGTCGCTGATCGACGATGCCCAGGACGCCGTGCTGGCCGCGCGCCAGGCCGGCGGCAACTGCGTGCGCGCCGCCCCGGTGGACCTAGGCCGCCTCAGCCCCACCGGCGGCTGGCGCACCGTGCCGCGGGCGCGCCCGTAGGCGCCCGGACGGCGGCTACAGGCGCAGGGCGCCGCCGTAGCCCGTGAGTTCCAGGTAGCCCAGGCCGACGCGCCGGCCGGCTTCGTCCACCAGCTCGGACAGGCCCTCCCAGTAGAGGGCGCCGGTGCTGGCGCGGCTGTCGAGTTCCTGCGCGTCGGCCAGCGCGCGCACCTCGTGGCGGCCGGCCGGCGTGCTGATGCGCCACTGCACGGGCCAGCTCACGCCGGTGGCCGGGCTGCGCCAGCGCCGCACGGCCTCGAAGCGCACCGCGTCGGGCTCGAAGGCCCGCGCCGTAGCGCCCGCCACGCGGTGGCTGCCGCCGGCCCACAGCGTGCTGCCGTCGGCGCGCCGCAACTGGAAGGCGGTGAGCGCGCCACCGTCGAAGAGGTTGATGCCGATCCAGTCCCAGCCCACGGCCTGGGGGTGCAGCAGGGCCTCGCTCCACTCGTGGTCCATCCAGGCGCGGCCGGCGGCCTCCGGCCGGCTGCGGCCCTCCAGGGCGATGCGGGCCCGCACCGCGAGCTGCGGGTCGGTCACGTAGTGGCTGGCCTGCGCCTCGTCGGGGCCCTTGCGGCTGAAGCCGGCGTCGCCCTGCAGCAGCAGCGGCTGCGTGCGCGCCATGTCCAGCTCCAGCGTGAAGTCGCGCGCGGCGATGCGGCTCGTCCAGCGCAGGCCGTCGCCAGCGCCTTCGAGCGCCAGCCGCCAGTCGCCGATGTGGACGCGGGCCGTGTCCAGCGCGGCGGCGGCCAGCGGGGCGGCCGGGTCGCCGTTCCAGCGCACGATGCGCTGGTCGTGCGCGTGGCGGCCGCCGTCGGGCCCCAGCGTGGTGACTGCGGCGTGGGCGAACAGCAGCTGGCGCGCCGCGAAGCGGCTGGGATGGGCCTGCGCCAGGCCCGTGCGGCTGCGGAAGAACGTGACCTGGAAACCCCCGGTGGGCTGCGCTTCGGTGCCCAGCCAGCCCGTCACGTACCACCACTCGGTGCGGCAGCCAGGGTGGGCGCCGTGGTCGCGCGGGAAGCGCAGCACGCGGCCCCGGCGCGGCAGGTCGTCGTCGGCCGCCGGCGCCGACGCCGCCGCGGCCCCCGGCGCGAGCGCGCCGAGGCTGGCG
>CAIKLM010000062.1 GCA_903828235.1 uncultured beta proteobacterium
CAGCGCGGCGCCACGGCCTCGGCCACGCGCGCGGCGCCGGCGGCGTGGCGCTCGGCCAGCGCGCGGTCCAGGCCCCAGCGCGCCTCGGCCGGGCCCAGCACCGCGAGGTTGCCGATGACGACCGGGCTCTTGTTGACGTGGATGGTCTTGATCGGCAGCCGCGTCTCGCCCTCGGGCAGCGCGTCGGCGCGCGTGAACATCCGCCGGCGCAGGGTCTCGACGTCCAGCCCCTCGAGCTCGGCCGGGTCGTGCGCCAGGTCCCACACGATCAGCTCGTTCTTGTTCGTGGGGTGCGGCGCCAGCGGCCACACGATGGCCAGGCAGCCGCGCTCCACGGGGTAGCGGCCCGACAGGTGCACGAAGGGCCGGCCCTGGCCGATCTCGGCCCACACCGCGTTCTTCTGGCGCAGCTTCAGGCAGAAGGCCCACAGCCGCGGCTGCGCCGCCCGGGCCAGCCGCGCCAGCGCCAGCGTGGCGCGCACGTCGGCCAGCGCGTCGTGGGCCTGGCCGTGCTCGATGCCGTTGGCGCGCGTCAGGTCTTCCAGGCGGAACGACGGCCGGCCCTTCAGCTCGCCCGAGTGGTGCTTCGGCCAGGCCAGGCCCTCGGGCCGCAGGCTCCAGCAGGTGCGCAGCACGTCCATCAGGTCCCAGCGGCCGCAGCCGTTCTGCCACTCGCGCGCGTAGGGGTCGATGAGGTTGCGCCAGAACAGGAAGCGCGTGACCTCGTCGTCGAAGCGGATGCTGTTGTAGCCCACGCCGATGGTGCCGTCCTGCGCCAGCGCGGCCTCGATGCGCGCGGCGAACTCGGCCTCGGGCACGCCGTGGGCCTGCGCGTGCTGCGGCGTGATGCCGGTCAGCAGCACGGCCTCGGGCTCGGGCAGCGCGTCGGGCGCGGGCTGGCAGTAGGCCACCAGCGGGTCGCCGATCTCGTTGAGCTCGAGGTCGGTGCGCAGCCCGGCGAACTGCACCGGCCGGTCGCGCCGCGGGTTCACGCCCGAGGTCTCGTAGTCGTGCCAGAAGAAGGTCTGCGGGTGGGCCATGGCGGACGGTAGCGACGGGGCGCCGTCAGCCCCCCACCCAGCTGCGCAGCTGGATGATGGGCAGCAGCACGCTGAGCATGATGACGACGACGATCAGCCCCATGCCGACGATCAGCAGCGGCTCCAGCAGCGTGGCCGCCGCCAGCGCGCGGCGCTGCACCTCGCCCGAGAGCTGGGTGGACGCCCGCTGCAGCATGGCCGGCAGCTGGCCCGTCTGCTCGCCCAGGCGCGCGAACATCGCCAGCAGGCCCGGGAAGCGCTTCTTGGCGGCCAGCGCGCTGGCCAGCGGCGCGCCCTCGCGCACCTGCACCAGGGCGTCGAGCGCATCGGCCCGCATGGCGCGGTTGGACAGCGTCTCGGCCGCCGCCTGCAGCGCCTTCAGGATGGGCACGCCGGCGCCGGCCAGCAGGGCCAGCGTGCTGCCGAAGCGCGCCGCGTTGTAGCCCCGGGCCAGCCGGCCGAACAGGGGCAGTTGCAGCAGCGCGGCATCGCTGCGCAGCCGGAAGGCCTCGCCGCGCCGCGCCATCGCGAAGGCCGCCGCCGCCGCGCCGCCGCCCAGCAGCAGCAGCCAGCCCCAGCTGCGGATGAAGCCGCTCAGGGCCAGCATGCCCACCGTCAGCGCCGGCAGCGCGCGGCGGCCGCTGGCAAAGGTGCTGGCGATCTGCGGCACCACCCAGGTCATCAGCACGATCACGATGACGAAGGCCACGGCGCTGACGATGGCCGGGTACAGCATGGCGCCGGTGACCTGGGTGCGCAGCGCGTGCTGCTGCTCCAGGTCGTCGGCCAGCTTCTCCAGCACGGGGCCCAGCGCGCCGCTGCTCTCGCCCGCAGCCACCACCGCGCGGTAGACCTCGTCGAACTCGCGCGGCGCCGTGCCCAGCGCGCGGGCGAAGGGGCTGCCGGCGTTGACCTCGCTCTTCAGGTGCGCCACCAGCTCGCGCTGGCGCTCGCTGTCGCTCTCGTCGGCCAGCGCGGTGAGCGCGCGCTCCAGCGGCAGGCCGCTGCTCACCAGGCCCGCGAGCTGCCGCGTCCACACCGCACGCGAGGTGGCGGAGAACACGCGCCGCGTGAAGCGCGCCGCGCTGCCGTCGCTGCCCCCGCCCGCCCCCACCGGCCTGACGGCCAGCGGCACCAGCGCACGCGTGCGCAGCTGCTGGCGCGCGGCCCGGGCGTTGTCGGCCTCGACCAGCCCGGTCTCGGCCTTGCCGTGGGCGTCGAGCGCCTCGAAGCGGTAGGCCGGCATCCTCAGTCCCGCGTCACGCGAATGACTTCCTCGAGCGACGTGACCCCCGCCCGCACCAGCCGCTCGCCGTCGTCGCGCATCGAGCGCAGCCCGCCCCGCTGCGCCGCGGCCAGCAGCTCGCTCTCGGGCGCGCGGGCGTGCACCAGGCCGCGGATCGCGTCGTCGGCCACCATCAGCTCGTACACGCCGGTGCGGCCCTTGTAGCCGGTGCCGCCGCAGGCCGGGCAGCCCACGGGGTGCCAGTGGCCGTGGTCGTCGCGCCGCTTGCAGGCCGGGCACAGCTTGCGCACCAGGCGCTGCGCCAGCGTGCCCAGCAGGCTGCTCGACAGCAGGTAGGGCTCCACGCCCATGTCCACCAGCCGCGTCACCGAGCTGACGGCGTCGTTGGTGTGCACCGTGGCCAGCACCAGGTGGCCGGTGAGGCTGGCCTGGATGGCGATCTGCGCCGTCTCGAAGTCGCGGATCTCGCCGATCATGATGACGTCCGGGTCCTGGCGCAGGATGGCGCGCAGCGCCTTGCCGAACGTGAGGTCGATCTTCGGGTTGACCTGCGTCTGCCCGATGCCGGGCAGCTCGTACTCCACCGGGTCCTCGACCGTCAGCACGTTCGTGGTGGCGGTGTCGACGCGGCCCAGGCTCGCATACAGCGTGGTCGTCTTGCCGCTGCCGGTGGGGCCGGTGACGAGCACGATGCCGTGCGGCTGCTGCACCAGGCGCTCGAAGGCCGAGAGCACCTCGCCGTCCATGCCCAGGCCCTCGAGCGTGAAGCGGCTCTCGGTCTTGTCCAGCAGCCGCAGCACCGCGCGCTCGCCGTGCGCGCTGGGCAGCGTGCTCACGCGCACGTCGATGGCGCGGCCCCCGATGCGCAGCGAGATGCGCCCGTCCTGCGGCAGGCGCTTCTCGGCGATGTCGAGCTCGGCCATGATCTTCAGGCGCGATATCAGCGCCGCATGCAGCGCCTTGTTGGGCTGCACCACCTCGCGCAGCGTGCCGTCGACGCGGAAGCGCACGCTGCTGCTGCGCTCGTAGGGCTCGATGTGGATGTCGCTCGCGCCGTCCTTCGCGGCCTGCGTCAGCAACGCGTTGAGCATGCGGATGATGGGCGCGTCGTCGGCGGCCTCCAGCAGGTCTTCCACCGCGGGCAGGTCCTGCATCATTCGCGAGAGGTCCACGCCGCTCTCGACCTCGCCGATCACGGCCGCGGCGCTGCTCTCGCCGCCGGCGTACACGGCCGCGATGCGCCCGGCCAGCGTGGCCGCGGCCTCGCGCTCGAAGCGCTGCACGGCGTGCAGCCGCGTCACCTCGGCCAGCGCGGCCAGCGGCGTGGTCTCGGCGGCCCACAGCGCAAGCTGCCCGCCGTCGTCCTCGAGCAGCAGCGTGTGGGCCTTGGCGAAAGCGTAGGGCAGCGGGTGGCGGGCCATGGCGCCGGCGTCCTCAGGGCGAGGCCGCGCCGCGCGGCGCCGCCGGTGCGGGCGCCGGTGCGGTGGCCGGGGCCGGGGCCGGCGACAGCGGCGGCAGCACCGGCGACTCGTTGATCGGCATCACCACGCTGGGCGCGGGCTGCGCGCGCTGCTGCTGGGCGCGGATCTGGTCGTAGCGGTCCACGCTCAGGCGGCCGGCGCTGTCGGCGTCGCGCACCACCACCGGCCGCAGGAACACCATCAGGTTGGTGCGCCGGCGCTCACGGCTCTCGCTGCGGAACAGCGCGCCGATCACCGGGATGTCGCCCAGCAGCGGCACCTTGCTGCGCGTGGTGACGAAGCGGTCCTCGATGAGGCCGCCCAGCACGAGGATGGCACCGTCGTCCACCACCACCGTGTTCTCGATCGAGCGCTTGGTGGTGCTCGGGCCGGCGTTGCTGGTGCCGGCCGCGGTGGTCTCCTTGACGCTGCTCTGCTCCTGGAAGATCTGCATGCGCACCGCGCCGCCCTCGCCGATCTGCGGCTTGATGCGCAGCGTGATGCCGACGTCCTTGCGCTCGATGGTCTGGAAGGGGTTGGTGGTGCCGGTGCCGGTGCTGGTGAACTGCCCGGTGATGAAGGGCACGTTCTCGCCGACCACGATCTTGGCCTCCTCGTTGTCGAGCGTGATCAGGTTCGGCGTGCTGATGATGTTGGTGTCGCTCTGGCTCTGCAGCATGCGCGCCACCGCCGCCAGCGACGTGACGCCGTTGATCACCGACAGCAAGCCCAGGTTCAGGCCCTGGCCCAGGTTCACCTGGCCCTGCGCCGCGGAGGTGTTGATGTCGATGATGCTGGGCCGGCCGCTGGCGCCGAAGTTGGTGCCGGCCACCAGGCCGAAGCGGTCGCCGCTCTTGCCCAGCAGGCCCTGCCACTGGAAGCCGAAGTCGGCGCTGTCGCTGGGCGCGACCTCGACGATCATGCTCTCGATGTAGACCTGGGCGCGGCGCGTGTCGAGCTGCTCGATGAGGGCACGGACCTGCCGGTACAGCGGCTCGGCCGCGGTGATGATGAGGCTGTTGGTGGCCGGGTCGGCCTGCACGAAGCCGCCCGTGGTGGGCTGTCCCGCGCCCGACAGCGGCGCCGCCGCCGCGGCCGACACGCCGGGCTGGCCCGCCGCCGCCGGCGAGGCCGGGGCAGGTGCGCCCGGCGAGGGGGAGCCTCCGCCGCCGCCGGGGAACGCGGCGCGGATCACCGTGGCCAGCCGCGTCGCGTCGGCGTTCTTCAGGTGCACCACGTACAGGCCGCCGGTCTCGCCGCCGGCGGCGCCCGGGCGGTCCAGCCGCGCGATGCCGGCGCGCAGCGAGGCCAGCCGCGCCGGGTTGGCGGCGCGGATGATCAGCGCGTTGGCCCGCGAGTCGGCCACCACCGTGACGGCCCCGCCACCGCCGCCCGGCACGCCGGGCACGCCCGGCACGACGCCAGGGCTGCCGTCGGCCAGGCGTTGCACCAGCGGCGCCAGGTCGGCGGCCACGGCGTGCTGCAGCGGCACGATCTCGAAGTCGGTGCCGCTGGGCTGGTCGAGCGCGGCGACGATCTGCCCGAGGCGGCGCAGGTTGTCCGCGTAGTCGGTGATGACCAGCGAGTTGCTGCCCGGGGCCGCGTTGATGGTGTTGTTGGCGCTGATCAGCGGCCGCAGCACGGCCACCAGGTTGTTGGGGTTCTCGTAGCGCAGCGGGAAGATCTGCGTGATGACGGTGTCGCCGCGCACCGGGACCTCGCCCACGCTCACCGTGCCGGCCTGCAGCTTGGCGTCGGCCTCGGGCACCACCTTGAGCAGGCCGCCGCTTTCCACCACCGCGAAGCCCAGGCCGCGCAGCGCCGAGACGTAGCTGCTGTAGGCGTCGCGGATGCTCTGCGGCTGCTCGCTGTAGACGGTGATGCTGCCCTTGACGCGCGGGTCGACGACGATGTTGCGCTCGATCATCGCCGCGAAGGCGCGCGAGACGGCCTCGATGTCGGCGTTGACGAAGTTGACGGTCACCGGCGCGCGCGAGCGCGGGTTGATCGTCTGCGCCTGCAGCGGCGCGGCCGGCAGCGCCAGCACGCCGGCCAGCAGCACGGCCAGCAGGCGCTGCGCGCGCGGGCGGGTGGGCAGGCCCGAAGGCGTTGGCTTCATGGTCATCCGATCGAGATGAGACTCACCGCGCCCTGGCGGCGGCCGATGATGTTGAGCAGGTTGGCCAGTGCCGCTTCGGCCTCGGGCAGGGCGCTGGCCTGGCCGCGGAAGCGCAGCCGGGGTGCCCACTCGCCCTGGCCGCTGAGCTGCAGCGCGCCTTGGTCGGTGGTCAGGGCCAGCGTGGCGCCGCCGTCGTCGCGCGACTGCACGCTGAGCCGGTAGTCGCCCAGCACCGGCAGCGTCGTCAGGCGGCTGCCGGCGCCGCGCAGCGCCACCTCGAGCCGGCCGCTGAAGCGCCAGCGGCCCTGCACCGACTCGGCGGCGAATCCGGGGCTGGCCAGCGTCATGGTGCCGCGCGGCGCCAGCGTGTTCCAGGGCGTGCCCAGGCCGGCCAGGGCCTGCATGGGCCACTGGCCCAGCGCCGCCTCGGCGTCGGCCGGCGGCGGCAGGGCCACGCGCAGGCGGCCAAGGCCACCGTCCACGCGCAGCACCAGCGCGCGCCCGGTGCAGCAGTCCTGGCGCAGCGTGACCGCCAGCGCCAGCCCGTCCAGGCCCAGCGTCCAGTGCAGCCGGCCGGGCAACGCGGCGGCATCGCGGCTGCCGGGCCCGCCGGCCAGCACCAGCACGGCGCTGCCCGACCACAGCGTGCCGCGGGCATCGGCCAGCAGCAGGCGTTCGCCGCTGGCGGCCGCGGCGGCGCGCGCCAGCCAGGCCGCCGGCGGCCACACCAGCAGCGCCACCAGGGTGCCCAGCAGCACGCCGGCCACCGCCAGGCCGGTGGCGCCGCGCGGCCGCCGGGCGTCCAGGCCCAGGGCCGAGCGGCGCTTCGGGGCAGCGGCCCGCATCATCGGGGCGCCCCCTCGAAGGCCAGCTCCAGCGTGCCGCTGAAGCCCTGGCCCGCGCGCTGCAACGCCGCGGCCACGGGCCGCGCGCGGGCGCCCGCGCGGGCTTCGGCCAGCCACTCGCGCAGCGCGCCGGGCGCGACGCCGTCGAAGCGCACCACGGCGCGTTCGCCGCTGAGCGTGAGCTGCGCCTTCGGCCCCAGCCGTGCCGTGGCGGCCTGCAACGCGGCCTGCGCCTGCTCGGGCGGCACGGGTGTGGCCTCGCGCAGGGCCTGCGCCTCGGCGGCCAGGCGTTGCATGGTCTGCAGCTGCGCGTCGAGGCGGTCGATCTCGGCCGGCGCCCGCGCCAGCGTGCGCCAGGCCGGCTGCACCGCCAGCAGCCACAGCAGCGCCAGGCCCACGATCACGGCCGCGGCGCTGACCAGCCGGCGCTCGCGCGGGGCCAGGCCGCGCCAGGCCTGCGCAGCGCGGCTTTGCCACTCGGCCAGGGCCGAGGCCGAGGGCTTGGGACGGGTCTGCAGGCGCTCGTC